>NZ_JBEZED010000005.1:258755-392823 GCF_040648675.1 Micromonospora sp. NPDC049101
CTCTTGTCGGAGCCGTGCTCGTCGCGGCCCTCGTCCGAGCCGTGCTCGTCCTTGGACTCCCAGTCCTTCTTGTCTTCGTCCTTGGAGCCCGAGTCCTTCTCGTCGCGGCTGTCATCCGCGTCCTGGCCGTGCTCCTCGCCCTTCCAGTCCTTGCCGCCCTCGTCCTCGTAGGCGTCGGCGGCGGCGCCGCCACCCTGGCCGCCGGGCTGCGACTTGTCCTTGTCCTCTTCGTCCTTGCCGTGCTCGTCCTTGCCCTTGTCGTCCTTGCCCTCGTGGTCCTTGCCCTTGTCGTCCTTGCCGTGCTCGTCCTTGCCCTTGTCGTCCTTGCCGTTTTCGTCCTTGCCCTCGTGGTCCTTGCCCTTGTCGTCCTTGCCGTGCTCGTCCTTGCCCTCGTCGTCCTTGCCTTCGTCGTCCTTGCCGTGCTCGTCCTTGCCGTCTTCGTGGTCGTAGGAGTCCTCCTCCTCGCCCCACTCGCGGTCCTCGCCCCGGTCTTCCTTCGCCGGGTCGAGCTTGACCTTGCCGGTGACCTTGGACCACACGAACGCGTGCTCCTGCCGATCCGGGCAGATCTCGAGGAGCTTGACCTCTTCGCCGGCCTTGACGACGTGCGGCTTGGCATAGACCTTGCCGTCGTGGTCCTTGCCGTCGTCGTGGCCGTTGGCGTAGGCGATCCCCGGTGCGAACACCAGGAGCGATGCGCCGCCGAGCGCGGCGCCCGCAACGACCTTCCCGAGCATCTTCTTAGCCATGACCTGCGTCACTCCATCCCTGTTGTCCTGAGCTCGGCGACAACCGAGCTAAGACCGACGTTAGACCGTTTCATGACTTATGAAGTGAAAGATTCGCGTTTTGACCTTTGGTCGGAGTGAGAGGCGAAGGGCTGCTACGCGGCTTTCAATGCGATGCGCGTCTTCTCGGGCACCCCGGGCTTCCGCGGGTGCGGGACGGCGTTCCTCGCCCGTCGTGCCCGCCCGGCTCGGCCATCCGGTAGCGCCGGGGCCGGCCTCCTACGTGCCGCTCGGGCGAACTCGGGGGTATCGTCCGAAACCGAACCGCGCGCTGACCTCGCCGCCACGCATCGAGCCATTGCCATGGAAGCGCTCCCATGTAAGAATCGGCGCACGCGGTTCGGGGAGCCACACCGCGCAGGCAGGCAGTCGAGGGCACCCGGTCAACCGGGGCGACATCCCGCCGCCGTTCGACCGGCCGCCGTGTCGGTCGTGCACCACCACCACCATCGCCCGTCCGGGTCGGGCGTCCCCGAAAGAATCCCGTTGGCGCCGGCGGCCGTCCGTGCAGGACGCCCACCGGGCCGTCTCGCCGGGCCGTACGCGGGCCCGGTCTCGCCCAAGGAGATCAGTGGCATGAATGTGTGGAGAAGGCTGTCCGGCCCACGCCGGGCCCTCGCGCTCGCCGGCGCGGGTGCCCTGGTCGCCGGTGGGTTGGTAACGATTCCGGTTACGGCGGCGCAGGCCGCGACGCAGTGCGAGATCGGCTACACGACGAACGACTGGTCCGGCGGTTTCACCGCGAGCATCACCATCAAGAACCTCGGCGACCCGGTCAACGGCTGGACGCTGGGTTGGACCTTCCCCAACTCCAGCCAGCGGGTGCAGCAGGGTTGGTCGGCCACGTTCAATCAGTCCGGCAGCCAGGTGACCGCCCGGAGCATGTCCTACAACGGCACCCTCGCCGCCGGCGCGTCGACGACCCTCGGCTTCAACGGCGCCTGGAGCGGCAGCAACCCGAAGCCGACCTCGTTCACCCTCAACGGCGTGGTCTGCAACGGCGGTGTGACCCCGACCTCCGCGCCGCCGACCTCCGTGCCGCCGACTGACGTGCCGCCGACGTCCGCGCCGCCCACCTCGGCGCCGCCGACCTCCGCGCCGCCGACGAGCCCGCCGCCCGGACAGAAGGTGGACAACCCGTACGTCGGGGTGCCGGGTTACGTGAACCCGGAGTGGAAGGCCAAGGCGGACGCCGAGCCGGGCGGAAGCCGGATCTCCAACAACCCCACCGCCATCTGGCTGGACCGGATCGCCGCGATCAACGGCACCCCGGACAGCAGCTCGAACGGCGCGTTCGGCGTGCGTGACCACCTGGACGAGGCGCTGCGCCAGGGCGCGGGCTACATCCAGTTCGTGATCTACAACCTGCCCGGCCGGGACTGCTCCGCGCTCTCCTCCAACGGCGAGCTGGGCCCGGACGAGCTGCCCAAGTACAAGGCCCAGTACATCGACCCGATCGCCGCGATCCAGGGCGACGCGAAGTACCGGAACCTGCGGATCATCAACGTCATCGAGATCGACTCGCTGCCGAACATCGTGACCAACACCTCGGGTCAGCCCGGCGGCACGGTCATGTGTGACACGGTCAAGGCCAACGGCGCGTACGTGAACGGTGTCGGCTACGCGCTGGCCAAGCTGGGCTCCCTCGGCAACGTCTACAACTACATCGACGCCGGCCACCACGGCTGGCTCGGCTGGGACAGCAACTTCGGCCCGACCGCCGAGATCCTGAAGACCGCCGCTGTCGCCTCCGGCAGCACTGTCAACAACGTGCACGGTTTCATCACCAACACGTCGAACTACTCGGCGCTGCGGGAGCCGTACTTCAAGGTCACCGACAACGTGAACGGTCAGACGGTGCGGCAGGCCAAGTGGGTCGACTGGAACTTCTACGTCGACGAGCTGTCCTTCGCCCAGGCCTTCCGGACCAAGCTGGTCTCGTTGGGCTTCAACTCGAACATCGGCATGCTGATCGACACCTCCCGCAACGGTTGGGGCGGCTCCGCGCGGCCCACCGGGCCGGGCGCGATGACCAGCGTGGACACCTACGTCAACGGTGGTCGCATCGACCGCCGGGCGCACCTCGGCAACTGGTGCAACCAGGCCGGTGCCGGTCTCGGCGAGCGGCCGCGGGTCAACCCGGAGCCGGGCATCGACGCGTACGTCTGGGTGAAGCCGCCGGGTGAGTCGGACGGCTCCAGCAAGGAGATCCCGAACAACGAGGGCAAGGGCTTCGACCGGATGTGTGACCCGACGTACCCCGGTAACGCCCGCAACGGCAACAACCCGTCCGGGGCCCTGGGCGACGCGCCGATCTCCGGTGCGTGGTTCTCCGCCCAGTTCCAGGAGCTCATGCGCAACGCGTACCCGGCGCTCTGACCGGAACGCGTCAATAACCACCCGCCACCGGCAGTTGGTGAGGCACTGCCGGCGGCAGGTCCCCCGGGTCCCCGGCCCGACCGTCACAGGTCGGGTCGGGGACCCCCCCCCTTTGTGCCCGCTCAGGGCACCGTGCGCTCGATTGCCGCCCGACCCTGCTCGGCCAGGTCACGGCGGGCCTTGTCCAGATTCTCCGGGGTGAGGTCCTGGCCGCGGGCCATCACCAGGTCCTCCGGCTCCCAGGGCTGCTCCGCCCCGGTACGGATGTTGTCGCCGCCGGCGCCGGTGCCCGTCCCGGTGGCCCCCGAGCCGGCGGCGTAGGGGTCGCCGATCAGCTCGTCGGTGTCCGGCGCGAGGTCGTCCGGCCGGTCGCGGGGCTCGGCGAAGCCGGGGTTGTCGTGGTCGGGGCCGCCCCCGCCACGAAACTGCGGGACGGTGGTGTCATCGTCCACCGCCGCGGCCACCTCCGGGCTGTCCTCCAACGGCGGTTGGCGATCGCGATCGGTCATGGTGGTGCCTCCTGTGTCCGACACGGTGCCTGATCCCCGTCGCGTACCCCCTCGGGGCGGGCTCATGCTCCTGCCGACCAGGTCCGGCGTCAGGCGCCGGGTTGCTGCTCGTTGGGGGCCGGCGGCTCCGCCGGGCGCCGCCACTGCCAGAACAGCATGAGCAGGCCGAAGACGAGCATCACCAACCCGGCCCACAGGTTGATCCGGACACCCTGGGCCTTGTCGATCTCGGCCGCACTGTCGAAGATGCCGATCAAGGTCACGATGATCCCGTACGCCACGAAGAGGCCACCGATCACCCGGCGGACGTCGAACAACCGGGCGGCGGCGGAGCGGCGCTGCTCCGCCTGCGTCTCGTCGATAAGCGGATCCTGCGCCGGCTGGCCGTCGTTGCTCATCTGCCGACTCCTTTCCTAGAAGACCGGGATGTAGAAGAGGGCGGCGAGCGCCACCGCGATCACGCCGAGCAGCACGGGGGAGCGGTACCAGACGGCGTCCCCGGCGAGCACGTCGCCCTTCAGGTCGACGCCGCCCATGCCGTAGACCAGCCCGCGCAGTTCCTCGTCGCGCTTGGGTGCGGTGAGCGGGGTGATGATCGCGGCGACCACCACCGCCGTGACGAACGCCAGACCGGCGCCCCAGAAGCTCTCCTCCAGGTCGGAGTTGAAGTCGATCACGCCACCCTTGTAGAGCAGGTAGAGGCTCAGCGACACCAGGGTGCCCAGCAGCAGCGACCAGAAGCCGGCGAGCGCGCTCATCCGCTTCCAGAACATGCCGATGATGAAGGTGGCGAACAGCGGCGCGTTGAAGACGGAGAAGAGCGCCTGGATGTAGTTCATGATGTTGCTGAACCCGGCCGCGATGAACGCCGTGCCGATGCCGATCACCACGGCGGCGACCGTCGCCCACCGACCGACGCGCACGTAGTAGTCGTCCGGCCGGTCGCGGCGGATGTACGCCTGCCAGATGTCGTAGGTGAAGACGGTGTTGAAGCCACTCACGTTGGCCGCCATGCCGGCCATGAACGAGGCGAGCAGGCCGGTGACGGCCACCCCGAGCACGCCGTTGGGGAGCAGGTCGCGCATCAGCAGCGGGATCGCGTTGTTGTACTGCAGGTCGCCGCTCTCCGCGCCCAGGCCCTTCACCGTCACCAGGGCCACCAGGCCGGGGATGATCGTGACCAGGGGGATCAACAGCTTCGGGTACGCGGCGATGATCGGCGTACGCCGGGCGGCGCTCATGTTCTTCGCCGACAGCGCCCGCTGCACCTCGGCGAAGTTCGTCGTCCAGTAGCCGAAGGACAGCACGAAGCCGAGGCCGAAGACGATGCCGATCCACTGCGCGCCCAGCGGGTTGGCCGTGCTGCCGGTGTCCTGCCAGGCGTGCAGGCCCGCCTCGCCGAGCTTGGAGTCGCGTACCGCGTCCATAAGGCCGTTCACCCCGCCGACCTTGACCAGGCCGATCACGGTGACCGGGATGAGACCGGCCAGGATGACGAAGAACTGGAGCACCTCGTTGTAGATCGCGCCGGTCAGACCACCGATGGTGATGTACGCCAGCACGATCGCCGCGCCCACCACGATCGCGGTCCAGAGCGGCCAGCCGAGCAGTGCCTGCATCACCAGGGCCAGCGCGTAGAGGTTGACCCCGGCGATCAGCACCTGGGCGACGGCGAAGCTGAGCGCGTTGAGCAGGTGGGTGGGACGGTTGAACCGCAGCCGCAGGTACTCGGGCACGCTGCGGACCTTGGAGCCGTAGTAGAAGGGCATCATCACGATGCCCAGGAAGACCATCGCCGGCACCGCGCCGATCCAGTAGTAGTGGACCGTCATGACGCCGTACTGGGCGCCGTTCGCGGCCATCCCGATGATCTCCAACGCGCCCAGGTTCGCCGAGACGAAGGCGAGCCCGGTCACCCAGGCCGGCAGGGACCGGCCGGAGAGGAAGAAGTCGACGCTGGTCCGGATCGCCCGGCGGGCGGCGATGCCGACGCCGAGGACGGTGACGAAGTACAGCGCCAGGATCAGGTAGTCCAGGCCGTTCATGTTGAGCCGAAGACCGTCGCCGTCCATCCCGTCACCCCTCGTCCCGCGGTCCGCGCTGCTTGCCGCGCGCGCCGTATTACCCCTGTGCGGACGGTTTCACGCCTCGACGTCTGTTGAGTTGGTTTCGGGTGAATCGGGCCGGCCCCGCAGCGCGAGGGGCGCCCCGGCCGACCGGCCGGGGCGCCCCTGGTGCGTCGCTCAGCGACCCAGTACGCGGTCCAGGAAGTCCCGGTAGTTGCGCACCGCCATCCGCAGTTGCTCGGTGTCGGCCGAGCCGGCGTCCTGCCACCCGCCCAGCGTGTTCTTCTGCGCGGCCAGCGCCGAGGAGAGGGCCTGGATGGCCTCCTCCACCAGCGACTGCGCCTCGCCGGCCGCCGCGTGCGGATCGTCGACGAAACGCAGCTGCACGTCCCGCCAGCGGTCCCGGAAGCCCTGCGCGGTGTCGCTGTCCAGGAGGGTGGCCGGTTCGGCCGCGACTGTCGACCCGGCGGGCCGCGACGTCCCGGCGGCGCCCAGCGTGCCGTCGCTCTCGCTGTCGACCGGCTCGCCGTCCGCGTCCGGGTCGACCATCTCCGGTGTCGCGCTGCCGTAACCGGCCGCGCCGGCGGTCACGGCGTCCGGATCGGTGCCCGGGGCGGCATCCCTGCGGTGCAGGTCGGCCGTGGGGTCGGCGCGCAGACCCTCGCGCTCGCCGTCCTCGGCACCGTCGCCCGGCTGGGCCGTCCGCTCGGCCCGGGCGTCCGGCTGATCCTGCGGGTGTGGGCTGGCCAGCGCCGAGGCCGCCACCGCGTCGGCGACGGTGGTGGCGCCGAACGCCGTCGGCAGTGGCCCCGGCTCGTGGAAACCGCCCTCGTCGGCGGACCGGTCGTCCCGCCGGTGGCGCGGGTCGGTGTCGTCGGCACGCTCGTCGTCGACCGGGTCGTACGCGGCATCCCGGTCGGCGTCGTCGACGCGTGCGGTGTCGCCGGCCCGCTCGTTGGGGGCGGTCCACTCGTTCGAGCCGGCCGGCTCGTCGGAGGCGTCCCGCTCGTTCGGGGCGGTCCGGTCGTCGAAGGTGCCCCGGTCGTCCAGGGCGTCCTCCGGGACGTCCGAGCGGCCGGCCCGGTCGCCGGTGGGAGGCACCGGGACGGGTGCGGACCGGACGGCCTCGGGGTGGTCGTTGCTCACCTGCTGTTCTTCCTGGCGCATCGGTGGCCTCCTCAGCGGCTCGTGGAGTCGTGGTCCGGGTGGTGGCGCTGTTCGGGCGTACGGCGGCCAACCGGCTCCTCGCCGAGCAGGTCGGCGAAGAGTGCCCGGTAGTGCACGACCGCCTGCCGCAACTCCTCGGTGCTCGCCTCGCCCCGGGAGTTGCGCAGGTGGATGTCGTGCGCGTCGCGGTAGTTGGTGAGCGTGCGAGCGTGCTCGACGGAGAGATGGGCGATCTGGTCGGAGAAGTCGCCGGTCGGGTAGCCCTGCTCCTCGATGAGCCGGGTGACCAGTTCGTCCGCGTCGCCAACCGTTTCGCCGGGCGAGTCGATGAAGCGCACCTGGAGTTCCTCCCAGGCGGCGCTGTAGCGGGCCCGGGACTCCGGGCTGAGCGGGGTGAGCGTGAGCTCGGCGTGCCGGCGTTCCCGGTCGCGCAGTTCGCGCTCGGCGGCGGACCGGCTGTCCTGCTCCTCCACCACCCGGTCGTACTCCGGCCCGAACCGGTCGCGCAGCGCGCGACGGCGGCTGAGCGACCGGGCGGCCACCGCCAGCACCGCGACGATCACGAGCACGACGAGCACGATGACGATTACCTGCGTGGGCGACATGGCTCCTCCTTCGTCACCTGGTATTCCCTCCGCGCACTGATCGCCAATCCCGATCCGGGGTACTTTCCTGGATGGCTTGCGGGCGGGAGCGGGAAAAGGGCCGCGGTTCCGCCAACCGGCGCAGACCTGACCCAGTCCAGAAAACGCGTCGGCCCAGGTCGATCATGAGCGGATCCGTCGGCGCCCTGTGAGGCACATCTCGGAGCGTCGATGTCGGCGCGACGGGCGGTAGTGCAACCGCCCCCGATTACGTATCCTGCCCAAGGCGCCCGCGCCGGTGCCCGGAGTTCCGCCGGGCACACAGCCGGCCGACGCGTTGCCCGGCGGTGCCGGCACCCCTCCTGCCACCCCTGTACGGGCGAGGTCTGATGAGAACCCGCGACTGGCCGATCCGCTCCAAGCTGACCGCGCTGGTCGTCGCGCCGGTGACCGCGCTCCTGGCGCTGTGGATCTTCGCGACCACGCTGACCTTCGGGCCCGCCCTGGACCTGCTCTCGGCCCGCACCCTGCTGTACGACCTGGGTCGCCCCGGCGAGGTCGTGGTCACCGAGCTGCAACGGGAGCGCCGACTCTCGGTGGTGCAACTCGCGGGCACCACCCGGCTGCCCGTCCTGGCCGAGCAACGGGCCCGCACCGACCGGGCCGTCGCCGAACTGCGCCGCCGGGTCGACGGGGAAGCCCTGCGCGACGCCGCGAACGACCCGCTGGAAGCCCGGATCGACCACCTGGCCACCGCCCTGGCGGCGCTGCCGGCCGGCCGGCAGTTCATCGACGACCGCAGTCTGGACCGCAGTGGCGCGATCGGCCTGTACAGCGGCATGGTCACCGCGGCCTTCCAGGCGTTCTCCGCGATGGCGACCCTCAACGACCCGGACCTCAACCGGCAGGCACTGGCGCTCACCGCGTTGGGCCGCTCCCGGGAGCTGCTCGGCCAGAGCGACGCGCTGCTGACCGGCGCGCTGGCCGCCGGACGGTTCGCCGAGGGGGAGCACACCCAACTCGTGCAGGCCATCGGCAACCAACGGTGGCTCACCGAGAGCGCCGTGGCCGACCTCCCCGAGGCCGGGCGGGTCGCGTACCAACGGTTGACCGAGAGCGAGGCGTTCACCCGGCTGCGCACGATGCAGGACACGCTGCTCCTGGCCAACCGGTCCGGTCGGCCGCCGATCGACGCGGCGGCCTGGCAGGCCAGCCATGACACGGTGCAGCAGCAGCTGCGCGATTTCGAGCTGGCCGAGGCCGACGGCCTCACCGACCGCTCGGTGCCGATGGCGGTACGCATCCTGGTGCGGCTCGCCGCCGCCGGGGTGCTCGGGCTCGTCGCCGTGGTGGTCTCGGTGCTGGTGGCGCTGCGGCTCGGCCGCACACTGGTCCAGCGGCTCAGCGGCGTCCGCACCGCCGCGCTCGAGCTGGCCGAGCACCGCCTCCCGGACGTGGTGACCAGGCTGCGTCGAGGAGAGCAGGTGGACGTCGCCCGGGAGGCGCCGCCACTGGAGTACGGCCATGACGAGATCGGCGATGTCGGGCGCGCCTTCACCGAGGTGCAGCGCACCGCCGTCCAGTCCGCCGTGGACGAGGTCACCCTGCGTCGTGGGCTCAACGAGGTCTTCCTCAACATCGCCCGCCGGAGCCAGAGCCTGGTGCACCGCCAACTGCACCTGCTGGACCGGATGGAACGCCGCGCCGAGGACCCGGACGAACTGGCCGAGCTGTTCCAGGTCGACCACCTGGCGACCCGACTGCGCCGGCACGCCGAGGACCTGGTCATCCTTGCCGGCTCCGCGCCCGGCCGCGGTTGGCGGAACCCGGTCGCGATCGTCGACCTGGTCCGCGGCGCGATCTCCGAGGTCGAGGCGTACGACCGGGTGGACATCACCGCCACGCAGCCCGCCGGCGTGTTGGGCCGGGCGGTCGGCGACGTCATCCACCTGCTCGCCGAGCTGGTCGAGAACGCCACCGCCTTCTCCCCGCCGGACACGCGGGTCACCATCACCGGGGAGCAGGTGGCCAACGGGTACGCCCTGGAGGTCACCGACCAGGGGTTGGGCATGTCCGCCGCAGCCCTGGAGGCCGCCAACACCCGGCTGGCCAGCTCGCCCGAGTTCGACCCGGCGCAGAGCGCCCGACTCGGCCTGTTCGTCGTGGCCCGGCTGGCGGCCCGACACGGCGTACGGGTCGAGTTGCGCCCCTCCGAGAAGGGCGGGGTGACCGCGGTGGTGCTGGTCCCCGCCGACCTGATCACCGCCGAGCCACCGGCCGGCCCCGACCCCGCCACGCTTGTCGCCGCGTCGGCCGACCCGGCCCGGCGGCTGGCCCGGACGGCTCGCCGGGGCGCCATGCCCCGCACCCGCCCACCCACGGCCGCCCGCGCCGGCACCGCTCCGCCCGCCGCAGCACCCACCCCGGGCGGCGTGGCGGTCGACGCGGGATCGACAGTGGACGAGGAGCTGGACGGCCTGCCCCGCCGGGTACGACGTCGTACCCCGGTCGCCCAGCCCCGGTCGACGGTCACCGACACCCCGGCGCCCCGGTCTCCCGAGGAGGTGCGCCGGGTGATGGCGGCCCTACAGGCCGGCACGGCGCGTGGCCGCGCCACCGTCACCACCCCGCCCGCTCCGGCGGCGCCCGCGGTGCCGGACGACCGGGCTGCGTCGGGCGCCCCTGCCGGCCCCGCGACGACCCCCGAACCCCCGACCGCGACTGAGAGGGACGCCTAGTGCGGCAATCGACGAAGCAGAGCGCCGGCCTGGACTGGTTGCTCGACGAACTGGTGCAACGGGTGCCGGCCGCCCGGGAGGCGGTGGTGCTGTCCGCTGACGGTCTGCTGCTCGGCTGTTCGGCCGAGTTGGAACGCTCCGACGCGGAGCACCTCTGTGCGCTCGCCTCCGGCTTCTCCAGCCTGGCGCGGGGTGCCAGCCGGCACGTGGACGGCGGGCCGGTCCGGCAGACCGTGGTGGAGATGGAGTCGGCGTACCTCTTCGTCACCGCCGCTGGGCAGGGGGCCTGCCTGGCGGTGGTGAGCGACGCCGACGCGGACATCGGGTTGGTCGCGTACGAGATGGCGATGCTTGTCATCCGGGTGGGGGAGAGCCTCGCCGCGCCGCCCCGATCGTCGGTGGGTGCCGGTGATGCGGGCTGAGCCGCCCGGGCCGCAGCACGAGTGGCTGGACGGCGAGGCCGGCCCGGTAGTGCGCCCGTACACGCTCACCAAAGGGCGGGTACGCTCCGCCGTCGACGGGTTCGACCTCGTCGCGTTCGTGCTGGCGGGATCGGACGTCGACGCGGCGGAGCATCCGCACCTGCTCCCGGAGCATCGACGGCTGATCGCGTTGGCCCTCCGGCCGGTGTCGGTGGCCGAGTTGGCAGCCGAACTGGACCTCGCGGTCGGTGTGGTCCGGGTGCTCCTCGGTGATCTCCTGGGTGCGGGCCTGGTCGCGGTGCACGAGCCGCCGGCCGCCGGAATTCTTCCCGATGACGACATCCTCAAGGCGGTGGTCAGTGGACTCCGTGCGCTATGACCAGGTGGGCACCAGCACCAGCATCCCGCTGGCGCTGAAGATCCTCATCGCGGGTGGCTTCGGGGCTGGCAAGACGACGCTGGTCAGTGCCCTGAGCGAGGTGCGTCCGTTGCAGACCGAGGAGGTGTTGACCGGCGCCGGGGTCGGCACCGACGACACCTCCGGGGTGGAGGGCAAGTCGACCACCACCGTGGCGATGGACTTCGGCCGGATCACCATCAACGACGACCTGCAGGTCTACCTGTTCGGCACCCCGGGCCAGGACCGGTTCTGGTTCCTCTGGGACGAGTTGGCGTTCGGCGCACTGGGCGCGGTGGTGCTCGCCGACACCCGTCGACTGGCCGACTGTTTCCCGTCCATCGACTACTTCGAGCAGCGTGGCATCCCGTTCGTGGTGGGGGTGAACTGCTTCGACGACTCCCGTCGTTTCAACCTGGAGACCGTACGCCGAGCACTCGACCTGGACCCGGACGTGCCGATGGTGCTCTGCGACGCCCGGGACCGGCAGTCCGGAAAGATGGTGTTGATCTCCCTGGTCGAACACGTCGCCCGGCAGCGCGGGGAGCCGGTGCCGGCGGCCTGAAGTCCGGTCGGCAAAGCCGGTTAACCGGCGGGCAATGCGGGCAGCCTCTGGTTGGATCAGCGGAGGACGCCGGCGGAGGAGTGGGACGTGAGTGGTCAGGGTGAGGTCGTCCACATCGGGGGCTACACCGCGCAGAGTGGTGGGCGGGGCAGCGGCATCGTCGCCGCACACCGCGACCCGACGACCGGGGCGCTGACCCCGCTCGGCACGGTGGCGGTCACCCCGTCCCCCTCCTTCCTGACGCGGCACCCCACCCAGCCGGTGCTCTACGCGGTCAACGAGTTGACGGACGGGGAGATCAGCGCCTGGCGGGTCGGGCCGGACGGCGGGCTGGACCCGCTGGGCAGCCGGTCGACAGGTGGGGCCGAGCCGTGCCATCTGGCGGTGTCGCCCGACGGCGGTCACCTCGTGGCGGCCAACTACGGCAGCGGCAGCGTCGCGGTCTTCCCACTCGACCCGCGGGGCGTGCCCGGCGAGCGCAGCGACCTGGTGGTGCACGAGGGGCACGGTCCCGATTCGGAACGGCAGGACCACGCACACGCCCACATGGTCTCCCCGGTGGCGGGCCGGGGGCCGCTGCTCGCGGTGGACCTCGGCACCGACTCGGTCTACCGGTACGACCTGGACGCCGCGACCGGGCGGCTGGTGCCCCGCGCGCCACGCGTCCGTACGACGCCCGGCACCGGGCCCCGGCACCTGGCCCGTCACCCGGACGGACGACGCTTGTATCTCGTCGGTGAGCTGGACGCCTCGGTCACCGCGTACGAGCTGACCGACGACGGCGCGCTGCACCAGCGGGGTCGGGTCGAGGCGAGCGAGCGGTCCGGTCATGTCCAGCCGTCGGAGGTCGCGGTCAGCCCGGACGGCCGGTTCCTCTACGTCGCCAACCGGGGGGTGGGGACGCTGGCCGCCTTCACCCTGGCCGGGGAGTTGCCCGAGTTGGTGGCCGAGGTGGACACCGGCGGTGAGTGGCCCCGGCACTTCGCGCTGATCGGGGAGCACCTCTACGTCGCCGACGAACGGGCGGACATGGTGCGGATCTTCCGGCGCGACATCGAGACCGGCGTTCCGGCGGCGGCCGGAGAGCCGGTGCTGGTGCCGAGCCCGACCTGTGTGCTGCCGTGAGGGTTTGGCAACACCTCGGGGCTGGCTTGTCACGCTGTGTTGCTAAATGGTGGTCAACTGTTTCTCCTCCGTAACTTTAGTCCGAACGGATGTGGCAGAGACGGCACCTTGTACGCAAGATGGTCACCGTGTCAGCAGGCCGCCATCGCATGCGTTCGAAACTCCACCTAGCAGCCGCCGCCACGATGGCGACGGTGCTCGTCGTCACCACCGGCGTGTGGTTCGGCTACCGGGAGTTGGTCCAGTCCAACTGCTCGGGGGAGATCCGACTCGCGGTGGCTGTCGCCTCCGAGTTGGCGCCCGCGGTGGACGCCGCCGCGTCCCAGTGGGTCAAGGACGGCGCCGCGGTGGGTCCGACCTGCATCCGGGTCGATGTCTCCGCATCCGACCCGGTCGACGTGGCGGCCGTGGTGGCGGCGAAGCACGGCGCGGTCCTCGCCGGTGTGGGGCAGGCCAGCGGCACGGCCGTCAGCCCGGACGTGTGGGTGCCGGACTCCTCGACCTGGCTGCTGCGGTTGAAGAAGGACGCGACCGCGTTCGCTCCGACCAACGGCGCGTCCATCGCGCGCAGCCCCATCGTCGTCGCGATGCCCGAGCCGATCGCCACCCGACTGGGCTGGCCGGACAAGAAGTTCAACTGGACCGACCTGCTCAAGCAGCTCAACAACACCAACGCGCCGCTGCGTACCGGGATCGTCGAGCCGACCCGCGACGCCGCCGGCCTGTCCGGTCTGCTCTCGCTGACCGCCGCCGCCAACGGCGCGGGCGGGGACGCCCAGCGCAACACCGTCGGCGCGCTTCGCGCGCTGGCCACCGGGCGTTCCTCGCTCCGCAACGACCTGTTGGCCCGCTTCCCGACCGCCAACGACGCGACCTCCATCGCCAGCGGCCTCGGCGCGGCGGCGCTGTCCGAAGAGGACGTGATCGCCTACAACAGCAAGAAGCCGCCGGTGCCGCTCGCCGCGCTCTACATGGAGCCGGCCCCGATGCCGCTGGACTACCCGTACGCGGTGCTGCCCGGCATCGAGCCGAGTAAGGCCTCGGCGGCCCGGGTGCTGTTCGAGCTGCTCACCAGCCCCAATTTCCGGGACCGGCTCGCGGCGCAGTCGCTGCGCGCGCCGGACGGCAACTGGGGTGCCGGCTTCCAGGCACCGCAGGGTGCCCCGAGCCCGGCCGGCGGCGCGCCGACCGCGCCGGCGAACGGCGGCACCGCCGCGGGTGGGTTGGACCCGGCCGCGATCCAGCGGGTCGTGTCCAGCTGGTCGATCGCCACCCAGTCCGGCCGGATGCTGGCCGTGATCGACGTCTCCGGCTCGATGAAGGACCCGGTGCCGTCGGCCAACAACCGGAGCCGGGAGGAGGTCACCGTGGACGCGGCACGCCGCGGCCTGGGCCTCTTCGACGACTCCTGGTCGATCGGGCTGTGGACCTTCTCCACCAGGCTGGTCGGCAACCGGGACTACCGCCAGCTGGTCCCCATCGGGCCGCTCTCCAGCCAGCGGGCCCAGCTGGAGGGGGCGCTCGCCACCGTGAAGCCGTCCAGCGGCGACACCGGCCTCTACGACACCATGCTTGCCGCCTACCAGGCGGTGCAGGAAAACTGGCAGCCCGGTCGGGTCAACTCGATCGTGCTGTTCACCGACGGCAAGAACGAGGATGACAACGGCCTCAACCAGCAGCAGTTGCTCGCCAAGCTCAAGCAGATCGCCGACCCGGAGCGGCCGGTCCAGGTCATCATGATCGGCATCGGCGAGGGCGTCAGCAAGGCCGAGCTTGAGTCGATCACGAAGGTGACCGGGGGCGATGTCTTCGTCACCAAGGACCCGAGCGAGATCGGCAGCATCTTCCTCAGCGCCATCGCGCGGCGCCCACCAGCGCCGCGCTGAGCCGCCGCGAAGGAGTCAGGGGCCTGCCCGCCGGGTATTCGTTGGGCAGGCCTCTTTTTGGCTTCCAGGTTGAGGAAAAGTGACGGCAATACGTCCGAAGCAATCGGCAGTCATAGTTATCAGGGCAGGATGTCGACAGTTCCGGCACGGTCGGCCCGCCTCCGGTCCGACCTGTTGGCCGGGGCCACCCTGAGCAGAGTGGGAGGGCCGGTGACCGCGGCGACACTGTTGACCCCCGCCACGTCGGCGGAGCCGAACGGCCCCCGGGCCGGGCTCGTGGCGCGCGCCGACGAGCGGTCCTACGTTCGGGTCATGGTGGTATTGGACACCACCGTTCTCATCATCGCGCTGCTCATCGGATACGTCGCCCGCTTCGGCGACGACCAGCCGACCGGGTCCGAGGTCCCGTACGTGCTCGTCGCTCCCGGGTTGGTGCTGGCGTGGCTGATCTCGCTCAAGGCCCTCGGCTGCTACGACGACCGGGTGATCGGCTACGGGGCCGACGAGTACCGGCGGGTCAGCTCCGCGAGCCTGCGCCTGGCCGGCGCGATGGCCATCATCGGCTACATCACCGACCTCGGCGTCTCGCGGGGTTTCCTGGGCATCTCCTTCGCGGTGGGCACCGTCGGGCTGGAGGTGGCGCGGTTCGGCGCCCGCAAGCGCCTGCACCGGGCCCGTTCGATGGGTGCCGGCTGGTCCCGCAGGGTGCTGGTGGTCGGTGACACCGCCCACGTGTTGGAGTTGGTGCACACGCTGCGCCGCGAACCGTACGCCGGCTACCAGGTGGTTGGCGCGTGCATCCCGGACGCGCTGCTCGCGCCGGTGGCGCAGCGACTGGGCGACGTGCCGGTGGTGGGCTCGTTCCGTGGTATCCCGGAGGCCGCCACCGCCATCGGGGCGGACACGGTCGCGGTGACCGCCTCCGGCGAGCTGACCGCGACCCGGCTGCGGCGCCTCGGCTGGCAGTTGGAGGGGACCGGCGTCGACCTGGTCGTGGCGCCCGCGCTGACCGACGTCGCCGGCCCACGCATCCACACCCGCCCGGTCGCCGGCCTGCCGCTGATCCACGTCGAGGCACCGGAGTTCCGGGGTGCGCGCAAGCTGGTGAAGGGGCTCGTCGACCGGTCGGCCTCGTCGCTGGCGCTGGCGCTGCTGTTGCCGCTGATCGCGTTCATCGCCCTGGCCATCAAACTGGACAGTCGCGGCCCGGTGCTCTTCCGCCAGGTCCGGGTCGGCCGGGGCGGGCAGGAGTTCGGCGTGTTCAAGTTCCGCACCATGGTGGTGAACGCCGACGCGCTGCTCGCCGAGCTGACCGCGCGCAACGAGACCGACGGCCTGATGTTCAAGATGCGCCACGACCCCCGGGTCACCCGCGTCGGCCGGCTGCTGCGCAAGTGGTCACTTGACGAGCTGCCGCAATTGGTCAACGTGTTGTTGGGTCAGATGAGCATGGTCGGCCCCCGTCCGCCGCTGCCCTCCGAGGTGGCCCGCTACGACGGCGACGTGGCCCGGCGGCTGCTGGTCAAGCCCGGCATGACCGGGCTGTGGCAGGTCAGCGGCCGGTCCGACCTGAGCTGGGAGGACGGCATCCGGCTCGATCTCTACTACGTGGAGAACTGGTCCCTCGCCGCCGACCTCACCATCCTCTGGAAGACCTTCGGTGCGGTCCTGAACGGCCGCGGAGCGTACTGACGACCGCCGGTCAGGCTTGCGGGCCGTTCCAGTCGAGGCAGACGACCACCGCGTCGTCGACCAGGTCACCGGCCACGAACGCGCGCAGATCACCGATCAGCGACCGGACGGCGTCCAGTGGCGCCATCGGCCCGGTCCGCCGCAGGAACCGGTCCAGTGCCGTCTCCCCGTAGCGCACGTGCTGCCCGGTGGCCTCCACCACCCCGTCGCTGACGACGAAGACCCGGTCGCCGCGTTCCATCGGGAACGTCTGCTCGTGGTAGTCGGTCTCCTCGAACATGCCGAGGGGGAACTGCGCGTCCAGGGGTTGCTCGGTGACCTCCCCGTCGCGCAGCAGGACGAGCCGGGGTGACCCGGCGTCGACCACTGTCATCACCCCGGACCGCAGGTCCAGCTCCATCAGCAACGCGGAGAGGTGCTGCTCACCCCGGTACAGGTCGAAGAGGGCCTGGTCGGCGAGGGCGGCCTGGTCGGCCAGGCTCAGCCCGGCCCGACGCGCGTTGCGCAACGCGTGGGTGGCCAACGAGGTGAGCAGGGAGGCGGCCACACCCTCCCCGGTGCCGTTGATGGTGGACAACCAGAGCCGTTGCCCGTCGTCGGACCAGTCGAAGCTGTCGCCGCGTACCGCGTACGCCGGCTCCAACTGCCCGGCCAGGCTGAACGCGGGACGGATCCGGCTGCGGCCGGGGAGCAGGTCCCACTGCATCTCGGCGGCCAGGGTGAGGCGCTGGGCGCGCCGCGCCGCCCGGTAGACGTCGGTGCCGGCGGAGACCGCCGCCACCTCGTGGGCGAGCGCGGCGGCGATGTCGGCCAGCTCGGCGACGACCTCCCGATCGTCCGGGACGGGTGCCAGGCACAGCACCCCCCGACGCTCGCCCCGCATGCTCACCGGGAACCAGGCGGTGCCGTCGGTCAGGAGCGGCGACTGGTGATCGAAAGCACGCCAGGCGGGGTGCCCGGGGCTGGTGATCGAGTCACCCTCGGTGAGCGGCAGCAGCTCCGAGAGCTTGTAGTCGACCTGGTACAGCTCGACGTCGGTAATCCCGTACGACCGGGCGAGCACCTCCCCGATACCGCCCACGAGCCGGTCGGCAGGTGCCTGGTTCAGGGCACGGCGTGCCTGATTGACCGGTTCGCTCATCGTCGCTCCCTCGCTGAAAGCTCGACCACCAGTGGGTTCGGAGTAGTCTCGGGCCACCATGGCCGAACTTCACGGTCCGACGGACCCCGAGACGAGTATGGCTGCCGCGCTGGACGAGGCGGCCGCTGCCCTGCTGGGCATCTGGGAATCCGCCCGCGAGGGCACCGCTCACCGGGTGTCCGGTGCCCAGCTACGAGCGGTGATGGTGGTGGAGCGGCACGACGGGATCAACCTGCGGCGGCTGGCCACCCGGCTCGACATGCTGCTCAGCTCCGCCAGCCGCCTCTGCGACCGGTTGGTCGCCGCCGGCATGCTGGAGCGCGAGCCGGGCCGCTTCGACCGGCGGGAGATCTCGCTGCACCTCACCCCGGAGGGTCGCCGGCTCCTCGCCGAGCTACGGGCCGACCGTCGGGCGCAGCTGGCTGTCGTGTTGGCCGAGATGAGCCCGGAAGGCCGCGACGCGCTGCTGGGCGGCATGCGGGAGTTCGACGAGGTCGCTCGCCGGCAGCAGGCGCGGAGCACACCGGCGGCGGACGACCCGACAAGGCCGGAGGGCTGGCCGGACGACCCGGACCGGCCCGGTGGGCGGTCGGGGGACTGGTCGCGCGACAGCCAACGGCAGACCCGTGCGGCCTGGGCGGATTCGTCGGGCGACCCGGAACGGTCCGTCCGCACCACCCGGGAGTGGCCGACCGGCGAACCGCCGGTGGCGCGTACCGCCTGATCCCCACCGCCCGGGCGGCACGCAGCCCCCCGCGCGCCAGCGGCCTGATCCCGTTGGCGGGGGCCGGCAGGCCGCCCGGATCCCGTTGGCCGGGGCCGGCACGCCGCCCTCGGTGCGGGCCGGCGATCACGCCGGCGCACCCAGGGCCAGCATCGCGATGTCGTCGTGGGCCTCCCCGGCCAGCCAGTCGTCGACCGCCCGCAGCACCCGGTCGACGAGCGCCGCCGACGACCGCCCGGCCGCCGAGGCGACCGCGGCGTGCAGCCGGGCCGCACCGAACGTCGCCAGCCCGCGCGGGCCGCGGGCCGCGGTCACCCCATCGGTGTACGCGAGCAGCAGGTCGCCCGGATCGAGGTGCACCCGGGTCTCGGTGAATCGTGCGACGGTCAGCGCGCCGACCGGCATGCCGCCGACCGGGACCGGAGTGACAGTGCCGTCGGCGGTGACCAGCAGCGGCGCCGGGTGACCCCCGCCGGCGAGCCGGACGTCCAGCCCGGCGGGCCCGCGGTCGATCGAGCCGAGCAGCAGGGTGGTCAACTGGCTGCGCCGCGTCGCCTCCGGTGCGTCGAACAACGCCCCGTTGAGCAGGTTGATCAGCTCCAGTGGACGCCGCTCGACGAGCCGCAGCGTCCGCAACGACTGGCGGACCCGGCCGGTCAGGACGGCCGCGCCCACCCCCTTGCCGCACACGTCGCCGAGCGCGAACAGGGCCCCGTGGGGGTGTGGGAACACCTCGTAGAAGTCGCCGCCGATGCGCAGGCTGTCCCCGGCGGCCCGGTATCCGCCGGCCATGGTCACACCGGGCACGGTGGGCAGCTCGGGTGGCAGCAGACTGGCCTGTAGCACCTGGGCCAGGTGGGCCTGCTCACCGTGGAGGTCGGCGGTGCCCAGTGCGGCGCCGGCCCGGGCGGCGAACTCACGGGCCAGCTCGATCTCGCGCCTGTCGAAGCCGGCCCGCCCGGCACGGCGGACGAGCAGCAGGGCACCGGCCGACCCGTCCGCGCTCAGCAGTGGGCTGACCAGCACGGTGCCCGGGGCGCCGAAATCGGGCGGCAGCAGGGGGGCCAGGTCGGCGGGCTCGGCGTCCAGCCAGCGCCCCGGCTCGGCGGGCTCGCCGGCCAGTGCCTCGGCGAGACCGGGCACGCTGGCGGTCAGCGTCGCCCCGGCCAGCCCGGTGACCGGGGCCGGCTCGCCGTCGGCGTACCGGATCCACCGGGTGGGCGGCTCGGCCGTGACGGCCGGTCGGTGCAGTGCCACGGCGACGTCGGCCAGGTAGGGCACCGCGAGGGTGATGGTGGCCAGGAGCACCTGGTCGCGGTGCACGGAGAGCCCGAGCCGGCTGCCGGCGTGGGCGAGGAACGCGGTGCGGGAACGCTCGGCGCGCAGGGCATCAGCCTGGGCGTGCTCCTCGGTGACGTCCCGGACATACCACGCGAACCGGGAGCCGGTGAGCTGTCGCCGGGTGCCGTGCAGTCGCCGGCCGTGGTGTTCGGTGTCGAAGGCCGCGGCGTTGGCGGCGACCGCTCGCGCCAGGGCCGTCACCGGGCAACTGGCCAGGTCGCTGCCGACGGTGATCTCCGGGAGCAGCGCCGCCGCCGTGGCGTTGGCCATGGTGACCCGACCGGTCTCGTCGGTCGTCAGCACGGCCTCGGTGAGCCCGTCGAGCAGCTCGCGGGCCAGTCTCGCGTCGGCCGGCTGCGCGGTGCCGCTGGGGTGCCGGGTCGCGGTCACCGTCGGACGCCACCGCACGTCTGACGACCTGTGCGCATGCTGCTTCTCGCCTCCTCGCCGCGGATCGCTGCCTGCGGGGCAAGGCTACCGACCCCCTCGGACACGTGCCCAGAGCGCAGGGCGCGGACCCGACGCGCGCCAGGGCGCGGCGCTGACGCGCACCCTGAGCGCAGGGCGCGGAGCCGACGCGCGGCGGCACGCAGGGTGGCGATCAGCCGGAGCGGGCCAGCCAGCCGGCGGGTTGGGCGACGATCCGGCGGGCCACCGAGCCGGCGGCGCCGACCGCGGCGGCCTCCGCGCCGAGCCTCGACGGCCGGACCGTGACCGGCGACCAGGCCGCGGTGAGCACCCGACTGGCGATCTCGGCGAGCACCGGCGGGCACAGCCAGGGTGCCAGCGCCGCGTACCCGCCACCGAGCACCACGGTGTCCAGGTCGAGCAGGTTGACGACACCGGCCACCGCGACACCGAGCGCCGTCCCGGCGTCGTGCAGCGCCCGCAGCGCGTCCGGGTCACCGGCCTCGGCCAACTCGGCCAGCCGCGCCGTCGCGGTGTCCGCGGGGAGTTCCGCCCGGGCCAGCCCGGCGGCGGTCACGATCGCCTCCTGGCCGGCGTACTGCTCCAGGCAGCCCTGCCCGCCACAGCGGCACGGACGGCCCTCGGGGTGTACCGGGAGATGCCCGATCTCGCCGCTCCAGCCGCGCACGCCACGGAACAGTGCGCCGTCCAGCACGATGCCGGCGCCGATGCCCACCTCTCCGGAGATGTGCAGGAAGCTGGACGGGCCGGGTGGCCGGGAGTGCAGTTCGCCGAGTGCGGCGAGGTTGGCCTCGTTGTCCACCACCAGCGCCGGGACGCCGGGCACCTGCTCGACGAGCGGAGGGTGCTCGGCGAGCAGCGCGGGCACGGGCACGTCGCGCCAACCGAGGTTCGGCGCGAGCCGGACCAGCCCGGCGTCGTCCACCAGGCCGGGCACCGCGAGTGCGGCCCCGACCAGGGTGAGGCCCTCGCGGGCGGCTTCGTCGCGGGCATCCCCGGCTATCTCGACCAGCCGGGCGAGGGCGTCCGCCGGTGCCACCGGGCGTAGGTCGGCCCGGTGCACGATGCGGTGCCGGACCTGTCCGGCGAGGTCCACCACGCAGACCGCCAGGTAGTCGACGTTGACCTCCAGGCCGAGCCCCGCCGGCCCCTGGTCGGCCAGGACCAGCCCGCGGGCCGGGCGGCCGGCGCCGGCGCGGGGCGCCGGGTCGGACTCGCTGACCAACCGGCCGGCGAGCAGGTCCTCGACCACCGCGGACACGGTTGCTCGGGTCAGGCCGGTCGCGGTCGCCAGATCGGCCCGGGACGGAGGTCGGTCGGCGGCGGCGATCCGGCCCAGGACCAGGGCGAGGTTAAGCTCGCGCAGACTGCCCTGACGGACCGCGCCGGCCGGGGCGTGGGTGAGGCTCACCCCTTGACAGTGCCATAGGGTGAGCAAATAATTCAATCGCTGAACAAATAGCGGACAACACCACCCCGGAGGTCGCTCATGGCACCCCGTCCCACCCCCGCCGACAAGTTCTCCTTCGGGCTCTGGACCGTGGGCTGGCAAGCCCGCGACCCGTTCGGTGACGCCACCCGCCCCGAGCTCGACGCGGTCGAGGCGGTGCACCGGCTCGCCGAGCTGGGCGCGTACGGCATCACCTTCCACGACGACGACCTGATCCCGTTCGGCGTCGACGCCGCCACCCGGGACCAGCACATCGCCCGGTTCCGCAAGGCTCTCGACGAGACCGGCCTCGTGGTGCCCATGGTCACCACCAACCTCTTCACCCACCCGATCTTCAAGGACGGCGGCTTCACCAGCAACGACCGCGACGTCCGCCGCTTCGCGCTGCGCAAGGTGCTGCGCCAGGTCGACCTGGCCGCCGAGCTGGGCGCCAGCACGTTCGTGATGTGGGGCGGCCGCGAGGGCTCCGAGTACGACCTCGCCAAGGACGTCCGCGCCGCCCTGGACCGCTACCGCGAGGCCGTGGACCTGCTCACCCAGTACAGCATCGACAAGGGCTACAACCTGCGGTTCGCCCTGGAGCCCAAGCCCAACGAGCCGCGCGGCGACATCCTGCTGCCGACCATCGGGCACGCGCTCGGCTTCATCTCCCAACTGGCCCACCCGGAGCTGGTCGGCCTCAACCCGGAGGTCGGCCACGAGCAAATGGCCGGGCTCAACTACGCCCACGGCATCGCCCAGGCGCTCTGGCAGGGCAAGCTGTTCCACCTGGACCTCAACGGCCAGCGCGGCATCAAGTACGACCAGGACCTGGTCTTCGGCCACGGTGACCTGATGAACGCGTTCGCCCTGGTGGACCTCCTGGAGAACGGCGGCCCGAACGGCGGCCCGGCCTACGACGGCCCCCGGCACTTCGACTACAAGCCCTCCCGCACCGAGGACATGGACGGTGTCTGGGCCTCGGCGGCGGCCAACATGAGCACCTACCTGCTGCTCAAGGAGCGGGCCGCGGCGTTCCGCGCCGACCCCGAGGTGGTCGAGGCGCTCGCCGCCAGCAAGGTCGGCGACCTGAACACGCCGACGCTCAACGACGGCGAGGGCTACGAGGAGTTCCTGGCCGACCGGTCCGCGTTCGAGGACGTCGACGTCGACGCGGTGGCCGAGCGGGGCTTCGCCTTCGTCCGGCTCAACCAACTCGCCGTCGAGCACCTGCTCGGCGCTCGCTGAGGCCCCGCCATGCCGTTGGTCGCAGGCGTCGACTCGTCCACCCAGTCCTGCAAGGTGGTCATCCGGGACGCGGAGACCGGGGCCCTGCTTCGGCAGGGCCGCGCACCGCACCCGGACGGCACCGAGGTCGACCCGGAAGCCTGGTGGCAGGCGCTGCGTAGCGCCGTCGACCAGGCCGGCGGGTTGGCCGACGTGGCGGCGATCTCCGTCGCCGGCCAGCAGCACGGCATGGTGTGTCTCGACGAGGACGGCCGGGTGGTCCGCCCGGCACTGTTGTGGAACGACACCCGATCCGCCGACGCCGCCGCCGACCTCGTCGAGGAGGCCGGCGGCGGCGCGGCGGGGCGTCGGTTCTGGGCCGAGGCCACCGGTAGCGTTCCGGTGGCCAGCTTCACCCTCACCAAGCTGCGCTGGCTGGCCACGCACGAGCCGGAGCGGGCAGCCCAGGTGGCGGCCGTCTGCCTGCCGCACGACTGGCTGACCTGGCGGCTGGCCGGCGCACCGGGGCTGGACGCGCTGCGTACCGACCGGGGTGATGCCAGCGGCACCAGCTACTGGTCGCCGGCCACCGGGCAATACCGGCTGGACCTGCTGGAGCGGGGCTTCGGCCGGCGGTTGGTGCTGCCCGAGGTGCTCGGTCCGGCGGATTCGGCGGGAAAGCTGTCCGACGTACTGGGTGAGCCGGGCGGCGCGCTGCTCGGTGCGGGCACCGGGGACAACGCCGCCGCCGCGCTCGGTGTCGGCGCCGGGCCGGGTGACGTGGTCGTCTCGATCGGCACCTCCGGCACCGTGTTCAGCGTCGCCGACGTGCCGGCCGCCGACGAGAGCGGTGCCGTCGCCGGCTTCGCCGACGCGTCCGGTCGCTTCCTGCCGCTGGTCGCCACGCTCAACGCGGCCCGGGTGCTGGACGCCGCCGCCGCGATGCTCGGCGTCAGCCTGGACGAGCTGGCCGAGTTGGCGCTCTCCGCGCCAGCCGGCGCGGACGGGCTGGTCATGGTTCCGTACCTGGAGGGCGAGCGGACGCCGAACCGCCCACTCGCCACCGGCGCGGTGCACGGGCTGACCCTGCGCACGTCGACCCCCGCGCACCTGGCGCGGGCCGCCGTGGAGGGCATGCTCTGCGCGCTCGCCGACGGCCTGGACGCGCTGACCGCGCAGGGGGCCACCGTCCGCCGGGTCATCCTGGTCGGCGGCGGAGCCCGGTCGGCCGCGGTGCGCCAGATCGCCCCGCAGGTCTTCGGCTGCCCGGTCGTCGTGCCGCCGGCCGGGGAGTACGTCGCCGACGGCGCCGCCCGGCAGGCCGCCTGGGTCGCCCTGGGCGGTCCGACGCCGCCGGTCTGGGCGGTCGAGGGCACCGAGGAGTACACGGCCGAGCCCGTCCCCGCCGTCCGCGAGCAGTACGCGGCGGCTCGCGGGTTGGTGCTCGACCGGCGCTGACCGGGTAGTTCGGCCAGCGGTCCCGGAGCGCCTGGGCGTCGGGATCGACGCGGGTGGGTGCCGGTGCACGTCGACAGGCACCCACCCGCGTGACGGCACCCTCGGCGGAGTCTGGTTGGCTGCCGGTCATGACGGTGACCAGTGGCGGGCCCGGCCAGCGCCCGCACGGCCGCGGCGGTGGCCCGGCGCACCGGCTGTACAGCGTCGTGGTGTTCGTGCTGCTCGCCTCACTGGACAACGTGGCGATCGGGCTGGTCCCGCCGCTGTACGGCCCGATCTCCGACGCGTTCGACGTGTCCGGGCGGCTGCTCGGTCTCGTCACCGCGGTCAGCTTCCTGGTTAGCGCGGTGGCCGCGGTCGGCTGGGCGTACGTCGGTGACCGGACCAACCGTAAGCCGCTGCTGATGGTGGGCACGCTGCTCTGGGCGGCGGGCACCGGAGGCAGCGCTCTTGCCGGCGGCTACCTGACCTTCCTGCTCGCACAGCTGGTCGCGGCGATCGGTCTCGGCGCGGTCGGCTCGGTGGGCTTCTCCGTGGTCACCGATCTGATCTCACCCACCCGGCGGGGGCTGGTGATGAGCTTCTGGGGCCTCTCCCAGGGGGTCGGCACCCTGGCGGGCACGCTCGTCGGTGGGCTGCTCGGGTCGACCGACTGGCGGCGCCCCTTCCTGATGCTGACCGGCGTCGGCCTGGTCGCCACCCTGGCCTACCTGTTCACGTACGACGTCCGGCGTGGCCAGAGCGAGCCGGAACTGGCCGACCGGCTGGACGCCGGCGCCGAGTACGACTATCGGATCAGCCGCGCCGACCTGCCGCGCATCCTGGCCCGACGGACCAACCGGTGGCTGATCCTGCAGGGGCTGACCGCCCAGGCCGCGTTCGGCTCGCTGGTGTGGCTGCCGGTGCTCTTCGCCGAGCGGGCCGAGGCCCAGGGCTACTCGGCGTCGACCGCGGTGGTGGTGGGCAGCGTCTTCGCCACCCTGTTCCAGCTCGGCGGGGTGCTGTCCATCGTGGGCGGCCTGATCGGCGACGCGGTGCAACGGCGTACCCCTCGGGGTCGGGCGTTGGTCGCCGCGGTCGGCATCCTCGCCGCGCTGCCGTTCTACCTGGTGTTGTTCTTCGTCCCGGTGACCATCGACGTGCCGGACGGTGCCGGCGGCGGCGCGGTGGTGGGCGCGGTGCTGGCCAGCGTGTTCACCGAGCCGTCGGTCGGGCTGAGCCTGCTCACCGCGGTCGTGGCGCTCGCGCTGACCTCGGCCAACTCGCCGAACTGGTTCGCCCTGATCGCCGACGTGAACCCGCCGGAGCACCGCGGCACCGTCTACAGCCTGGGCAACCTGGTCAACGGGGTCGGTCGCGCGGCCGGCAACGGGTTGGTGGGGGTGGCGTTCCAGGGGTTGCGGGCGGCATTCCCGCCGCCGCTGAACTTCGCGGTCGGGCTTGCCGCGTTCCAGCTCTTCTTCATCCCCACCGGCGTCATGTACTGGCTAGCCTCCCGCACCTCACCGGAAGACATCGACAACGTCCACAGCCTCCTGAACACCCGAGCCACCCGCCTCTAACCCCACCCCACCCCCCCGTCGATCATGGAGTTGTGGTGGGTGACAAATGACCCGAGAAACGACAGATCGGGCACCACAAGTCCATGATCGACCAGGCCAAGCCACCCCCGGTCTCGCGATCTTGCGCTTGCTGCCCCGACATAAGCGGCATCGAGTCCATACCGGCGACCGGAACTGCAAGATCGGCGCGGCGGGACTCTCGGTGCGGTTTCCAGGGCGGCTTGGGGGCGTTGGCGCGGCCCGGTGGGGGTGAATCGTCTACGACATCAGCTCCACAGCGGGGCGGTCCGCCCCGACCGGCCCACCCGCGAGTACCGCGGAGCGGGCCGGTCGGCGCGAGATCAGCCGCGCAGCCAGACGGTGACGTCGGTCGGGACCGCGCCGTCGTCGTCCAGGGGTGCGCTGGTGGCGAGCACCTCGGCACCGGTCGGCACCGGCACCGGGGCGGCACCGAAGTTGGTCAGCACGGTCAGCTCACCGTTGCGGAAGCTCAGCGTCTCGTCGCCGGAGGACAACCACTCCAGGGTGCCGCGACCCAGCCCGTGCGCACGGCGCAACCGCAGCGCCGTGCGGTACAGCTCGTACGTCGAGCCGGGCACGTCGCGCTGGCGGTCCAGCGCGTACTCCGCCCACACTGGCGGTTGCGGCAGCCAACTCGCGTCGGTCGGCCCGAAACCGTAGGACGGGGCGTCGGCCTCCCACGGGATCGGCACCCGGCAGCCGTCCCGGCCGCGCTGGGTGTGCCCGCTGCGCTCCCAGGTCGGGTCCTGCCGAGCCTCGTCGGCAAGGGTCGTGTGCTCGGGCAGCCCCAACTCCTCGCCCTGGTAGAGGTACGCCGAGCCGGGCAGGGCGAGCATCAGCAGGGTGGCCGCCCGGGCCCGGCGCAGGCCGAGCGCGGCGTCCGGCTGCGGGTCGCCGATGCCGATGCCGTTGGGGCGGCCGCCGCCGATCGCCAGGCCGAGCCGGGAGGCGTGCCGCACCACGTCGTGGTTGGACAGCACCCAGGTGGTCGGCGCGCCGACCGAGTCGGTCGCCTCCAGCGAACGGGTGATCACCGCGTACTGGGCCGGTGCGGTCCACGCCGCGAGCAGGTACTCGAAGTTGAACGCCTGGTGCATCTCGTCCGGGCGGACGTAGCGGGCCAGCCGCTCGGCCGGCTCCACCCAGGCCTCGGCGACCAGCACCCGCTCGCCGGGGTAGCTGTCCAGAACCTGCCGCCACTGCCGGTAGATCTCGTGCACGCCCTCCTGGTCCCACATCGGCGGGCGCGGCTTGTCGATCTCGTTGCCGGAGAGGATCTCCTGCGGCTCCTGCCAGTCGGCCAGGTCGGCCTGCTTGATCAGGCCGTGTGCCACGTCGACCCGGAAGCCGTCCACCCCGCGGTCCAGCCAGAACCGCAGCACGTCCAGGAACTCCGCGTGCACCTCCGGGTTCTCCCAGTTGAGGTCCGGCTGCCCGGTGTCGAACAGGTGCAGATACCACTGGCCGGGTTGCCCGTCGGGGTCCACCGTCCGGGTCCAGGCCGGACCGCCGAAGACGCTCTGCCAGTCGTTCGGCGGCTGGTCCCCGGTGGGCCCGAGGCCGTCCCGGAAGATGTACCGGGACCGTGCCGGGCTGCCGGGCGCGGCGGCCAGCGCGGCCTGGAACCAGCGGTGCGCGGACGAGGTGTGGTTGGGGACCAGGTCGACGATCACCCGCAGGCTGCGGTACCGGGCCTCGGCGATCAGCTTGTCCGCGTCGGCGAGGGTGCCGAACAGTGGGTCGATGTCGCGGTAGTCGGCCACGTCGTAGCCGGCGTCGGCCTGCGGTGACGGGTAGAACGGCGACAGCCACACCGCGTCCACGCCCAGCTCGACCAGGTGGTCGAGGCGGGCGGTGATGCCGGGCAGGTCACCGATCCCGTCGCCGTCCGAGTCGGCGAACGAGCGGGGATAGATCTGGTAGATGGTCGCCTCGGTCCACCAGCCGGTGACTGGGTGACCGGAGGGGGTCTGCTGCGTCGGATCGGTGTTCAGGGTCTTCTCCCGTGTCGCGCGGTGGGTGGATTTCAGTGTGCCCGGGGTGGTGCTGTCGAGTCCCGGACGACCAGCCGAGTGGGCAGGATCACCGGTGTGTCGCCGCCGGCGTCGCGTTGGTCCACGACGGGGCCCGGGGGGCGTGCCCCGAGCGGGTCGAGCAGCATCCGGGCGGCGAGCCGACCCTGCTCGGCGGCGGGCTGGGCGATGGTGCTGAGCCCCAGCACACCGGCCAGGTCGTGATTGTCGATGCCGATCACGCTGACGTCGTGCGGCACCCGCAGCCCGGCGTCGCGTACCGCGGTCATCGCCCCCATCGCCATCTCGTCGCAGGCGGCGACGATCGCGGTCGGCGGATCCCCGCGGACCAGCAACTCGGCGGCGGCCCGGATGCCGCCGTCGATGGTGAAGGTGGACTCGACATCCAGGCTCGGGTCGGGCCGCAGGCCGGCGGCGCGCAGCTCCGCCTGGTAGCCGCGGCGTCGGTCCAGGTGGGTGGTGAAGGCCAACTCGTCGTCCGGGTCGCCGGAGATGTGCGCGATCCGGTGATGGCCGAGGTCGATCAGGTGCCGGGTGGCGGCCCGCGCGGCCGCGACGTCGTCGATCCGTACGCAGGGCCAGTTGGGCACCCTGCTGCCCGAGCTGATTGTCACGCCGGGCAGGTCCAGTGTGGCGAGCGCGGTCAGGTCGGACGGCCGCAGTGGCGTGGCGACCAGCATGATCGCGTCCACCCGCTTGTGCAGGTTGGCCGTGCGCAGGACCCGTTGGCGGATCTGCTCCCGGCCGCCCAGGTTGTAGAGCAGCAGGTCGTAGCCGGACTGGTGCAGGTGCTCCTCGACCGCCTCGACGACGGTGCTGAAGAACCAGCGGGTGATCCGGGGGACCACCACCGCGACCGTGCCGGTCCGGCCGCCGGCGAGCCGGGACGCACTCGGCGAGACCGCGTAGTCGAGTTGCTCGGCGGCGGCGAGCACCCGGCCCCGGGTGGCGGCGGAGACCGTCGGGAGCCCGCGCAGGGCCCGCGAGACGGTGGCCGTGGACACACCGGCCAGCCGGGCGACATCATCGATCTTCGTCACGGTTCCCCCGCTCGGTGCCAGAACGCCCGCCGCCGCCCGAGGGGCCGGGCGACGGCGGGCAAGCGGGTCAGCCCTTGACGCTCCCGGCGAGCAGACCTCGCACGAAGAAGCGTTGTAGGGACAGGAAGACAATCAGCGGTACGACGATGGAGACGAACGCTCCGGCGGTGAGCCGTTGCCACTCGTTGCCCCGGGTGCCGGCCATCTCGGCGAGTCGGACGGTGAGCGGGGCGGTCTCGTTGCCGCCGCCGGCGAAGATCAGCGCGACCAGCAGGTCGTTCCAGACCCAGAGGAACTGGAAGATGCCGAACGCCGCGAGCGCCGGGGTGATCAGCGGCAGCACGATGCTACGGAAGATCTTCGGGTGGGTGGCCCCGTCGACCCGGGCCGCCTCCATCAGGTCTCCGGGTAGCTGCGAGATGAAGTTGTGCAGCAGGAAGACGGCGAACGGAAGCGCGAAACAGGTGTGGGCGA
This sequence comes from Micromonospora sp. NPDC049101, assembly GCF_040648675.1. Taxonomy (NCBI): domain Bacteria; kingdom Bacillati; phylum Actinomycetota; class Actinomycetes; order Micromonosporales; family Micromonosporaceae; genus Micromonospora; species Micromonospora sp. NPDC049101. The sequence goes on from NZ_JBEZED010000005.1 coordinate 287,953, forward strand.
ACCACACCTGGGCGAACTTCTGCTCGTCGACGAGGTCCCAGGCCGGCATCAGCGTGACGCCGCCGAGGGTGACGCCGGTGGAGAAGAACTTCAGCAGCGGCACCAGGGCCATCTGCAACGGCACGATCTGCAACGCGAAGATCGCGATGTAGACCCAGTCCCGGCCGCGGAAGTTGATCCAGGCCAGCGCGTACGCGGCCAGGCACGCGAAGGCGAGCGGGAAGAGTACCGACGGGATGGTGATCGCCAGGGAGTTGATGAACGAACCGGCGAGTTGCCCGGAGGACGCCGACCGCCCGAACAGGACCTGCTGGTAGTTCTCGAAGGTGAACTGCGGGTTGGTGAACGCGGTCCACCAGCCGGTGGTCTTGATCTCGTCCTCCGGTCGGAGGGACGAGACGAGCAGGCCGAAGGTCGGGATGGTCCAGACCACCGCGATGACGATCGAGACGAGCGTCGCGGTGCGGCTGTTCAACCGCTTGCGGACCCGTCCGGCGGTGGTCGTCGGGGTGCCGTCGGTCTTCTGGGTGCCGACGGTGACGGTGGGCGTTGCGGTGGTCATCTCAGCCCTCCCGCTGCTGACGGAGGTTGCGGATCTGGTAGATCACGACCGGGATGACCAGGATGAAGAGGAAGACGGCGAGCGCCGAGCCCTGCCCGTTCTGGCCGTACCGGAACGCCTGGTTGTACATCTCGCTGGCGATCACGCTGGTGTCGTAGTTGCCGTTTGTCGAGGTCCGGACGATGTCGAAGACCTTGAGCGTGGCGATCGTGAGCGTCACCGCCACGACGATCAGCGCCGGCCGGATGCTCGGCATGGTGATCTGCCAGAACATCTGCCACGGGCTCACGCCGTCCAGCCGGGCGGCCTCCACGATGTCGTCGGGGATGGCCTTGATCGCGGCGGAGAGCACCACCATGGCGAAACCGGCCTGGATCCAGACCATGATGACGATCAGCAGCAGCGTGTTCAGCGGGGATTCGAGGAGCCACTGCTTCGGCTCACCGCCGAGGCTGACCACGATCTGGTTGAGCAGACCGATCTGGTCGCCCTCACCTCGGTAGGCGTAGACGAACTTCCAGATGATGCTGGCGCCGACGAAGGAGATGGCCATCGGCAGGAAGATCAGTGACTTGGCCACCGCCTCGAACCGGGCCTTGTCCACGAGTACGGCGTAGATCAGGCCGAACCCGGTCGCCACCAACGGGACGAGGAGCACCCAGACCAGGGTGTTGATCAGGACCCGGACGATCGAGTCGTCGGAGAACATCCAGCCGTAGTTGCGCAGCCCCACCCAGTTGGTGCTGCTTCCGTCCATCAGGGAGAGCAGCGTGGTGCGGATGGCCGGCACGACCAGGCCGATGATGAGCAACAGCAGCGTCGGCAGCAGGAAGAAGAACGCGAAGAGCCCCTCCCGCTGCTTGCGTCGGCGGGGCAGCGGGCCCCCGCCCACGGAGGCGGCGACGAGCTGAGCCTCCCGCCGACGGGCGAACCAGGCCGGCACCACGTCGAGCAACAGGAGCAGACCACCCACGACCACCACGAAGGCGACCAGCCCGTACATCAGCATGAGGAACTTCGGCTGCTGATCGGCGAAGTCGAACTTCATCAACCCTCCCTTCCGGGTCCACCTCGTCCGGTGGCCCGGCCCGCGAGCGCGGGCCGGGCCACCGCCGGGATCACTTAGGCCAGCTGCTCTCGATGCCCTGGAGCACCGGGGCGGTCGGCTTGCCGTTCAGCCACTCGACCATGCCCTTCCAGAACGTTCCCGCGCCGACGGCTGCCGGCATCAGGTCGGATCCGTCGAAGCGGAAGGTGCCCGACTTGTCCTGGAGGAGCTGGACGGAGAGCTTGTCGATCGGGCTGGCCACGTTGGCGATGTCCAGCTTGTTGTTCGCCGTGACCCAGTTGCCGAGCTTCGCGCGGCTGTTCACGTACTCGGCCGAAGCCAGGTAGGTCTGCACCGCCTGGACCTCGGGGCGGTCGGCGTAGCCGACGACGAACTCGCCCGCGCCCAGCACCGGCTTGCCCTTGGCCGGGTCGATGGTCGGGAAGTAGAAGGCGAACGCGTCGCCGTCCTCGGCCACCTTGGTGCCCTCGGGGAACTGGTTGGCGTAGAACGACGCCTGTCGGTGCATCGCGCACTTGCCGGTGGTCACCGGCAGGCCCGCCTCCTGGAAGGCGGTGGTGGTGATGCTCTTGACGCCGCCGAAGCCGCCGTTGACGTACTTGTCGTTCTTGAGGATGCTGCCGGCGCGGTCAACCGCGTCGACGACCTTCGGGTCGTTGAACGGGATGGCGTGGGTGGTCCACTGGTCGTAGACCTCGGGGCCCGCCGTCCGCAGGATCACGTCCTCGATCCAGTCGGTGGCCGGCCAACCGGTGGCGTCACCGGACTCGACGCCCGCGCACCACGGCTTCATGCCGCTGGCGGCGATCTTGTCGCTCAGGGCGATGAGCTGGTCCCAGGAGGTCGGGACCTCCCAGCCCTTCTCCTTGAACGTCTTCGGCGAGTACCAGACGAAGGACTTCACGTTGGCGCCGAGCGGCACGCCGTAGAGCGTTCCGTTCACGGTGCCGTACTTCAGCCAGTCGGCCGGCATGTTCTGCTCGGCGAGGGCCTTGGTGTCGGCACTCAGGTTCTTCAGCTTGCCGGCGTCCGCGAAGCGCTTCACGAGGCCCGGCTGGGGCACGAAGGCGATGTCGGGGGCGTTGCCGCCGTCGACCCGGACGGGGAGCTGCGCCTCGAACTCGCCGCTGCCCTCGTAGTCGATCTCGATGCCGGTGCACTCGGTGAACTGCGACCAGGAGCGCTCCAGCAGGTCGGCCTCGGCGTCACGGATGGACGCGTAGATCGAGACCTTCTTGCCGTCGTGGCCCTCGTACTTGTCGTATGCGGCGCACTCGGCGGAGCCCGCGTTGTTGCTCTTCTTGTCGTCGCCGGTACCGCAGGCGGTGGCGCTGAGCGCCAGCCCGAGTACGCCGGCGATCACGAAGGCCTGGCGTGGTCTGGTAAAGACCGCCATGCCGTCCTCCTTCCTAGCCGGCGCGGTGCTGGTCACCCGTCGCCGGTCCGATTGGGCGTGCACACATGTAAGCGCTTGCATCCGGCCCGGTCCACCCCCAGTCAGACACGAGCGAGTAACAATCCGGAAACCTGCGGGCTGCCTGGTGGGCGCGTTGCCGTCCCGAATCCTGGACTCTTTCGAAGATTGACGATATCTGTCAGGCTGAGCACTTCGGATCGAAGGTTTTCGACATAGGAGGAGCTGCATGCGCAAGCGGTGGATGAGCCTGCTGGCGACGGGTCTGCTCGTCGGGGGAGCGCTGGTGCCGGCGAGCCCGGCGCTGGCCGCGCCGACCTTCAAGGTGCCCTTCCCGTGCGGCCAGTCCTGGTCCGGGCAGACCAGGTCGGACCACAGCCCGGCGTACGCCGTCGACTTCAACCGCACCGACGACAACGGTGACCCGGTGGTGGCCAGCGCCCCCGGCACCGTCGACCGGGTGACCGACCTCGGCGGCACCAGCTATGGCAAATACGTCCGAATCAACCATGGCGGCGGTTACAGCACCTATTACGCCCACCTCAGCGGCTTCAACGTCTCGGTCGGGCAGACCGTCGCCTACGGCAAGGTGCTCGGCTGGGTCGGCAGCACCGGCGGCTCCACCGGCCCGCACCTGCACTACGAGCAGCGCCTCAACGGCAGCGACATCCAGGTCCGCTTCAACGGCGCCCTCGGCCTCTACTGGGGCAGCAAGACCTACACCAGCGACAACGGGTGCTCCTCGGGCGGCGGCAACGGCACTGTCGACACCAGCGGCACCGCGTTGACCGTCCGCTCCGGCCCCGGCACCGGGTACGCCTCGGTGGGCACCGTCGCCGACGGCACCCGCGTGACCATCGCCTGCCAGACCAGTGGCACCACGGTCACCGGCACGTACGGCACCAGCTCGATCTGGGACCGCATCGGCTCGGGTCGGTACATCGCCGACGCGTACGTGTACACCGGCTCCGACGGCTACATCCCGGGCGTGCCCCGCTGCTGACCCGGAGACGGCACCGGTCCCCGGCGGGAGTCGCCGGGGGCCGGTGGGTCAGTTGTTGAGCTGCCAGATCGACAGGTTCAACGCGGCGGCGAAGGTGACCCAGGCCCAGTAGGGCAGCAGCAGCGCGGCCGCCACCCGGGACACCCGGGCGAAGAGCACCACGGTGAGCCCGATCGCCAGCCACATCACCACGATCTCGGCGAACGCCAGCCCGTACTGCCCCGCGCCGAAGAACAGCGGGGTCCAGATCGCGTTGAGCACCAACTGGGCGGTCCACGCCCAGAGGGCGGGAGCGAAACCGACCCGGCGCCACACCAGCCAGCCGGTCACGGCGATCAGCGCGTAGAGCACCGACCAGACCGGCCCGAACAGCCCCGAGGGCGGCGCCCAGTCGGGCTGTCGCAGGCTCGCGTACTCGTCGGTGGTGCCCTGCACCCCCAGCCCGCCGATCGCGGCCGCGACGAAGACGGCCGCGGCGAAGCCGACGAGGGCCCACCACCGTCGCCGTCCGGAGGTCCTCGTGGCGTTCCGGGTTATCTCCATGGTCGAGATAATTTCCGCCTGGCGTCAGCTCAAACGCCGCCGCCGACCGCGGCCCGACCGCCGACAAAAAGCGCCGGGATCACCACGGCCGATGCTTCTGTCGGGAGGACGAAGCTCCGGCCACGGCGACCCCGGCGGGTCCCGGTTTTATGACGTACGAGCGCTAATTGAAGATGCTGACACCACCCGGGCCGACCAACAGCCCGACAACGATGAGGACGATGCCCCACAGGATCTGCCGGCGGAACAGCGCGAGGATGCCGGCGACCACGAGTACGACTGCGAGAATCCAAAGAATCAGCTCCATGACCTCTGAATACCCGACGGTCCGAGCGGGGAAACCTGATCCGTATCAAGTTGATCGCCAACGTGGAAGACGCTGTACGCCTGCTTGATCACCGGGTGCGCGACGTTGCGGACGCGTACCCCGCCGGGGGTCGTGCCGCGCTCGCTGCCGGCGTGCGCGTGCCCGTGCAGCGCCAGCGCCGTGGGTGCCGAGTCGATCGCCTGCCCCAGCTGGTACGACCCGAGGAACGGGTAGATCTCCAGCGGTTCGCCGACAAGCGTGTCCGGCACCGGCGCGTAGTGGGTGAGGGCGACGAGCATGTCGCAGTCCAGTGCGCGCAGCGCGGCACCGAGGCTGTCGGCGCTCTCGGTGGTGGTCCGCACGAAAGCCTTCATCTCCGGCTCGCCGAAGTCACTCGCACAGCGCCCGGCGAACCCGCCGCCGAAGCCCTTGACGCCGGCGATGCCGAGCCGGCCGCCCGCACAGTCCAGCACCACGCCGTTGCCCTCCAGCACGGTGATGCCCGCGTCCTCCAGCACCTTGACCACCTGGGGCACCTGGTCACACTGGTGGTCGTGGTTGCCCAGCACGGTCACGACCGGTACGGCCAGCCCGCCGAACTCCTCCGCCACGCAGCGCGCCTCGGCCTCGGTGCCGTGCCGGGTCAGGTCCCCGGCCAGCAGCAGCACGTCGGCGCACTCCGGCAGCTCTTCCAACGCCGGTCGGAACCGTCCGACCACGTCCTCGTCCAGATGCACGTCACCCACCGCGGCGATCCGGATCACCATGGAACCTCCCTCAGGGCAGTTGCTCGATCTCCGTGGGCGCCTGGGCGCGGATCACCCCGATGTCGCTGGTGATCGGTACGTCGGGAAAGCGCTCGGACACCAGGCGCAGGATCTCCGCACGCCGGTGCGGGCTCTCCACCTCGCCGTGCAGCACGAGGGCGCGTTCGCGTCGGACCACGGTGATCCCCTGCTCGGCGACGGCGGGGTCCTCGGCGAGCAGCCGCTGGATCTCCGCGTCGACGTACTCGTCCGGTGGCCCGGCGCCGATGTCGCGATGATGGGTCACGATGTCCCCTCTCCTGGCTGGGTGCCGACGGCCGGCACCACCTCCAGCCGGTCCAGCAGCACCAGGAACGCCTCGGCGTACGGCGAGTGCTGCGTCTCCTTGCGTACCCTCTCCCAGTCGATCTGCTCCCGCAGCGAGCGGGCCAGCGGCAGACCGCGGGCGAAGTCGCAGTAGTGCTGGGAGAAGCTCAGCAGCTTGTGCACCATCAGCTGGGTGGCCGACAGGACCGGCATGTGGATCGCGTCCACCGGCCGGATGACCGTGTCGGCGAACGTCTCCTCGGTTACCGGCGTCTCGATCGGCCGATGGATGAGGTCCACCATCCGGCCGTCGTCGAAGACCTTGACCAGCCAGTCCTCCGGGGGGCGCTGGGCGACGAAGCCGGCGGCCACCAGGGCCTCCAGCGCCTGTTCCACGTCGGCCTCCCGGATCAGGAAGTCGACGTCGTGCTCGCTGGAGTGGCCCCCGTGGGCGTAGACGGCGAAGCTGCCGCCCAGGGCGAACGGGATCTCGGACTGCTTGAGCACGGCGGCGACCTTCTTGAGCGTGTGCACCAGACTCTCGTCCCCGCGCTCAGCCATCTGCTTCTCCCGTCGTCATGTGGTGGACCGGCGGTTGGGTTTCAAAGGTCCGGTACCCGGCATTCCGGTCGGCCACACCTCCTTGTGTCGCGGTGAGGTGCCAACAGGAACGAAACAGTACAAAACTCACGGAGTAGGTGCATGGGTCGGATAACCTGTGGAGGGTGGCCAGATCATCGGGGATGCGACGCGGCAGGGCCCGGTTGCGCACCGTCGCCCTGATCGGCATCGACGGTTCCGGCAAGACCACTCAGGCACACCGACTGGCCGACGCGCTGACCGCCGCCGGCCGCCCCGCGAAGTACCGCCGCAACGCCAGCGGCCGTCGTTGGCTGGGCCGCCTCGCCCACCGCCTCGGGCGACCGGACGCGCAGCGGCTCGTCGGGCGCGACGGTGTGCTGGCGGTGGAGTCCGTGCTGCGCTGGCTCGCCATCGCCATGGCCCTGGTGAGCTGCCTGCTCACCGGCCGGACGGCGGTGATGGACCGCTACTCCGCCTGCCAGTACGCGAGCATCCGCGCGCATGGCGGGCACCGCTGGGAGCGACTGGCCCGGGCCGGCTACCGACTGTTCCCGACCCCGCAGGTGACCTTCCTGCTGGCCGTCGACCCGGCGGAGGCGTACCGGCGCATCGAGGAGCGCGGCACCGACCACGAGACGATGGGCTGGCTGACCGCGGCGGACACCGCCTACCGGGCGCTACCCGAATATCCGAGCTTCGTGCTGGTGGACGCGGGTCGCCCGGCCGAGGAGGTGACCGAGCAGATCCAGGCGCACCTGGGGACCTGGCTGCCGGCGTCCCCCGGGGCGGCGCGGGGGGACGAGGGCCCGCTGGTGGCTCAGGCCCGCCCGTAGACCGGCACGGTGGCGCCGCTGGTGGGCGCGGACTCCGCCGACGCGAGGAACCGGATCACCGACGCGATCTCGGCCGGGGCCACCCAACGGGAGTGGTCGGCGTCGGGCTGGGCGGCCCGGTTCGCCGGGGTGTCGATGACGCTGGGCAGCACTGTGTTGCAGCGCACGTTGCGGGACTTGTACTCCACCGCGACCGCGTTGGCGAGGGCCAGCACCGCCGCCTTGGCGGTCACGTAGCCGGCCGCGCCGGGGAACGGGGTGAGCGCCGCGCGGGCCGCGACGCAGACCACCGCGCCGCCGCCGGCCGCCAACAGGTGCGGCAACGCGGCCTGGGTGACCAGGTACGTGGGCCGCAGGTTGACGGTGAGCATCCGCTCGAAGTCCTCGACCGGTGTCTCGTGCACCAGGCCGCCGCTGGCGTACCCACCGACGAGGTTGACCACCGCGCGCAGCGGCGCCGCCGACTCACCGGCGGCGACCTCGACCGCCCGCGCGGCGCCCGCCGGCTCGGTCAGGTCCGCGACCAGCCGGACCAGCCCCTCCGCCGCCGGCTCCGCTCCGGGCCGGGCGGTCCGCTCCGGTACGACCACCCGCCAACCCGCCTCGACAAAGGCGCCCACCACCGCCCCACCAAGCCCACCAGAACCCCCAGTAACCAAAACACTGCGCGCCACCATGCACCCACGCTAACCCCCCACCCCACCCCCGACCGCCTCCCCCTCAGCCCCCTCCGTTGATCATGGGGTTATTGCTGCGATACGCCGAGGTGAGTGGCAACAACTTCATGATCACGGTCTGCCGTGGGCAGAGTGGGTCGTTGAAACGGACCTTGGGGGCGCAGGATCGGTTGATGCGAACTCTCATTCTGGGTGGCACTCGATTCCTTGGCCGGGCGACGGCCCAGCTCGCCGTCGAGCAGGGTCACGAGGTGACCTGCGCGGCCCGGGGCGTGTCCGGGGTCGCGCCGGCCGGGGCCCGGTTCGTGCCGGTGGACCGGGACGGTCCCCAGGCTCTGGCGCAGCTCGCCGGCGAGGGTTTCGACGCCGTGATCGATGTGACCCGCCAGATCAGTCACGCCCGGTACGCGCTCGACGCACTCGCCGAGCGGGTCGGCCACTGGTCCTTCGTGTCGACGATCTCGGTGTACGCGGACCACACCACCCCCGGTCAGACCGCCTCGGACGCACCGGTGCTGCCGCCGGCACCACCGGAGGTGGACGGTCCGGTCGGCCCGGACCACCGCTGGTACGGCGAGTGCAAGGTGAGCATCGAGGAGCTGGTCCGGGAGCGGATGGGCGTGGACCGTTCGTTCATCTGCCGGGCTGGGTTGATCGTCGGTGCGGAGGACCCGAGCGATCGTTTCCCGTACTGGGTGCGGCGGCTGTCGGCGGGTGGGGAGGTGCTCGCACCCGGCCGCCCGACCGACCGGGTGCAGTTCGTGGACGTGGCCGATCTGGCGGGCTGGCTGCTGCACGCCGCCAGCACCGGCCTCACCGGCACGTACGACGGCACCGGGCCGGCGATGTCCCGGGCTGACCTGCTGCACGGGGTGGCCGCCGGGCTGGGTGTCACCGATCCGGTCCTCACCTGGGTCGACCAGGAGTTCCTGCTGGCCCACGACGTCCGCGAGTGGTCCGGGGAGCGGGCCCTGCCACTCTGGGTGCGGCTGCCGGAGACCGGTGGTCTGATGGACCGGGACGCCGCACCGGCTCTGGGTGCCGGGCTGGCGATCCGTCCACTGTCGGACACTGTTCGGGCGACCGCGGCCTGGATGGCAGCGGAGCCGGCCGCCGTACGGCAGGGCGGACTCGACCCGGCGGATGAGGCGGCGGTATTGCGGGAGTGGCAGGCTGTGCGGGATCGGTGATCGGGCCGTCGGCCGTTTCGTTCGTCCCGGCCAGTCATGGTTGACGCTCACGCTTGGTGAAAGTAAGTTTCACCCGTGGCGAAGAGTCCGAAGATTTCTGCGAGTCAGGAGCCCGGTGGGCTGATCGTCCACATCAGCGGGTTGCTGCCGTCGCTGTCTCCTGCCGAGCAGCGGGTTGCCCGGCTGGTCGTGTCCGACCCGGCCGCCGCCTCCCGGCGGACCATCACCGACCTCGCCACCGCGGCGGAGACGTCGGAGGCGACAGTCATCCGGTTCTGTCGCTCGGTCGGCATGGATGGCTATCCCCAACTCCGCATCCGGCTCGCCGCCGAGGCCGCCCGCCGGATCGAGCCACCCGACGCCCGGGTGGTCGGCGGCGACATCCCGCCCGGCGCCGACCTCGCCCAGATCATCGCCACCATCGCGTTCAACGACGCCCGCGCCGTCGAGGAGACTGCCGAGCAGCTCGACCCCGCCGTCTGTGAGCAGGTGGTCGAGGCGATCAACAGCGCCGGCCGGATCGACATCTACGGTGCCGGTGCCAGCGGATTCGTCGCGTCGGACTTCCAGCAGAAGCTGCACCGCATCGGTCGGATCGCTTTCTACTTCCCGGACGTGCACACGGCGCTGACCTCGGCCGCTCTCCTCGGCAGGGGCGACGTGGCGATCGGCATCTCGCACAGCGGCACGACCTCCGACGTGATCGAGGTGCTGGAGCAGGCCCGCACGCGGGGTGCCGGCACCGTGGCGCTGACCAACTTCCCCCGCTCGCCGATCACCGAGGTGGCCGACTTCGTGCTCACCACGGCGGCTCGGGAGACCACCTACCGCTCCGGCGCGACGGCCAGCCGGCTGGCCCAGCTCACCGTGGTCGACTGTCTCTTCGTCGGGGTGGCCGCCCGCAACCGGGCGCGGGCCCGCAAGGCCCTGGAGGCGACCGCCGAGGCGGTCCAGTCGCACCGGGTGGGTGCGAACCGGAGGCGGGCATGACGGCCGGTGCGGACCTGCCCGCAACGCCCGTTCGCCCGACGGTCCGGGTGGGCGCACCCACCGAACGGCGCAACCCGCTCAGCGTCGACCTCGACCTGATGTCGACGCGGGACGTCCTCACCGTGATCAACGAAGCCGACCGGCGGGTGCCGGCGGCGGTCGCCGCGGTGCTCGACGAGATCGCCACCACCGTCGACCTGGCGGTCGAGGCCCTGCGCGGCGGCCATCGGGTGCACTACTTCGGTGCCGGCACCTCCGGTCGGCTCGGTGTGCTCGACGCGGCCGAACTGGCCCCCACCTTCAACTCGCCCCGACACTGGTTCTGCGCCCACCTCGCCGGGGGCCCGGACGCCATGTGGCGGGCCGTGGAGGACGCCGAGGACGACGACCGGGGTGCCGCGGTCGAGGCGGCCAGTTGTGTACGCGGCGGTGACCTGGTGGTCGGTCTGGCGGCCAGCGGACGCACCCCGTACGTCCTCGGGGCGCTCGCCGCGGCCCGCGCCAAGGGCGCTTCGACGGTGCTGCTGTGCGCCAATCCGGAGGCGGAGGCCGCCCGGTCGGTGGACGTGTTCATCGGGGTGGACACCGGACCCGAGGTGGTCGCCGGGTCGACCCGGATGAAGGCGGGCACGGCGCAGAAGTTGGTGCTCAACACGTTCTCGACAGCCGTCATGGTGCGCCTGGGGCGGGTCTACTCGAACCTCATGATCGATATGGTGGCCACCAATGCGAAACTCCGCGGCCGAATGATCTCGATTCTGGTCGAGGCCACCGGTTGCGCGGAGGAGGTTTCCCGGCAGGCGCTCGTGGCGGCCGACGGTGACCTGAAGACGGCACTTGTCGCCCTGGTCTCCGGTGCCGAGGTGGACGCCGCCCGCGCCGCGCTGGCCCGCTCCGCCGACCAGGTACGCGGGGCGCTCGCCCTGCTCGCGTCCTAGCCGCACGCGCCCCCGGGAAGCGAACAAAGCCTCGGATTGTTCATCTGGCCGGGGGGTAATAACACCCTCGAGGATGAACCGAGCGGTCCTTCGGTGCGTATCTGGCAGTGACCAGGATCGCAGCGTGGTGGTGACCCGGGTCGCTGTGCCCCCACGGCGGGCGGTGTTGCCATGGAGCGTAACCCGTGCGTGGTGCCCAGCGGCGAGCCACCCGGCGGGATGCTGACAGCAAACATGGACCGGGCTCTCAGCTATTACTCAGGCATTCGTGACACTTTCGACTCACGACATGGAATCCCCGACACGTCTCATCTGTTGTGTAGGTGTCAGCACCGGTGGGCACAGCAGAAGTTACCAGGGGTTGACGGACGTGGGGAATGGCAAGGAACCGGGCAACCGGCGCGAGCGAGGGGACCGTGGGCAACGTGGACAAGAACATCGGCATGCGAACCGATCAGGTGGCCGAAGAGCGCGACCTGGTCGGCGTCTACCTGCACGAGATCTCCCGGACGCCACTGCTGGACGCCGCTCGGGAGGTCGAACTCTCCAAGGCGATCGAGGCCGGCCTCTACGCCGAGCACCTGCTCGGTGAGGAAGCCGTCCGCGCCGGTGTGGACCGGGCCGACCTGGAGTGGCTGGTCGTCGAGGGCGAGCGCGCGAAGGACCTCTTCATCCGCGCCAACCTCCGACTGGTCGTGTCGATCGCCCGCCGCTACGTGCGCTCGGGCATGCCCATGCTGGACCTGATCCAGGAGGGCAACACCGGCCTGGTCCGGGCGGTCGAGAAGTTCGACTACGAGCGTGGTTACAAGTTCTCCACCTACGCCACCTGGTGGATCCGCCAGGCGATCAGCCGGGCGATCGCCCAGCAGGAGCGCACCGTGCGCCTGCCGGTGCACCTGGTGGAGGACGTCAACCGGATGCGCAACGTGGCCCGGCAGTTGACCCGTGAGCTGGGCTCCGACCCGGAGCCGGAGCAGATCGCGGCCTCCCTCGGCGTAACCGTCGAGCGGGTCAACGAGCTGCGTCGCTGGTCGCAGGACACCGTGTCGCTGGACACCCCGGTCGGCGACGACGGCGACACCAGCCTCGGCGACCTGGTCGCCGACAGTGACGCGCCGTCGCCGGAGGACATCGTCCTCAGCGGTCTGGAGCGGCAGCGCATCGAGGGCCTGCTCAACCACCTCGACGACCGGTCCGCCGGCATCATGCGGGCCCGCTACGGGCTGGAGGACGGCCGGGAGCACTCGCTCACCGAGGTCGCCTCCCGGTTCTCGCTGTCCCGCGAGCGGATCCGACAGTTGGAGATCCAGGCCCTCGGCCGACTGCGCGAGCTGGCCCGGGCGGAGGGGCTGCAGGCAGCCTGACCTGGTAGTAATGACGGCGAACGGCCGGCGTCCGATAGGGGGACGCCGGCCGTTCGCCGTTGCCGGTCGGGTGACTAGCGAACCCGGCCGTAGCCCTGGATCGCCATCATGTTCATGCCTCGCCTGAGCACGTTACGGCCGGCGCTTGGCGCGTCGATCACCTGGCCGTCGCCCACGTAGAGGGCGACGTGCCCGAGCCCGCTGTAGAAGACCAGGTCACCGGGGCGGAGGTCGCCCCGACCGATGTGCGCGACGGCACCCCACTGCATTCGGGTGTTGTGCGGCAGGGACTTTCCGGCCGCCCGCCAGGCCGCCGAGGTCAGCCCGGAACAGTCGTAGCCGTTCGGCCCGTCGGCTGCCCAGACGTACGGCTTGCCCACGGCTCCGAACGCGTAGCGCACGGCGGTGCCGGCAGCACCGGCCACCGCGGGCACGTTCTTGGCCTCGGCCACCGCCGCCTTGGGCTCGGGACGCTCGGTCGCCGCTCCGTATGCCTGCCGACGCAGCTCGTACAGCTTGGCCAGGTCCTGTTCGATCTGCTTCTTGCCCGCCGCGAGCTGACGGGCCCGCGCGGCCTGCCGCTTCAGTGTGGCGTCCAGGCCGGCCTTCTCGTCCAGCAGTCGCCGCTGGTCCGCGGTGAAGCCGGAGATGCGCTCCTGCCGCTGACGGGTCAGCTGGTCGAGCGTGCTCAGCCGGTCCAGCAGCGCGGCGGAGCCGCCGGGACGCAGCAGGGCGTCCGCGGTGCGCAGGCCGCCGCTCTTGTACGCGGTGGTGGCCAACTCGGTCACGTCGGCCCGGCTCTGCTCGGCCTGTTGCTCCAGCGGGCCGATGCGGGCCTGTAATCGGGCCGCCGATGCCTCGTTGGTCTTGATCTCCTCACGCAACTTGTTGTACGACTCCACGACCCGTTCCAACTCGGCCGAGGACGTCTCGATCCGGCGGGTCAGGTCGGCGGGGGACGGCTCGGCGTGAGCCACCGCCGTCGGAGCGATCAGCGCGGCCGACATGCCGGCCAGCGCCACGGTACGCAGCAGGTTTCTCAGGGATGACAAGAGCGGAAGGCCCCTCTCCCACGGCCGCTGGGGCTGCTGACGCCCTCGGCGACACCGGCCGGGGCCACCCGGGCGGACGGCACTGGGCCAGACCGGCTCACCCAACCTAACCCGGGACGGATGTCGCTCGCAGTTGAAGCAGGGGCGAATGTGGGAAGAGTGGCGGCTCGTGCCGCTGCGGTCCGTGGCGCTGCTGACACCTGCTGGGACGCGGACAAAGCCTGTTTCGCGGCTGGTGACGGATATACGACTTTCGTCGTTCCGGGCGTATACCGCCGGATCCCCGACCGCCATAACCGATAAAAGACGAAATGGACGCGGTTTCCTGACGATATCCCTCGCCGGGGTGAGCGCTGGGAAGCCGGCAAATGCCCAGGTCGGCTGGCCGCGCCCCAACACAATGAGGCTGAAGCCGGGAATCCCGTCGGCAGGTATCGATATCTGCCACCGCCGGGTCACTCGGCCAACCGTCCCCCGCGGGAGGAACCGTGAATCGTGAAGGCGCAAACGTGCGACCGCCGCGAACGGTGCCGGGCGCCCGGTCGACCCTGCTGTACGCGCGGCCCGGCATCATCGTGACCGTCGACCGGTTCACCGTCGGCCGAACCAGTTACCGGGTCGCCGACCTCACCCATCTGCGTACCACCCGGGGCCCGCACGACCGGATCGCCGTCCGGGCCGTCGCGATCACCGCCGGCATGATCGGCGGCGTCGGGCTGCTGCTCGGCTTCACCGGTGGGCTGCAACACCTGACCGCCGGGGCGTACCTCATCCTCGGCGCGGTCTTCCTGCTGCCCGGTGCGCTCGCCCTGGCCGGCGATCGCTGGCGTCCGCCGCCACACGAGCTGTGGGGGTGGTACGGGGGAGCGGAGACGCTGCTCTTCAGCGCCGACGACGAGCGGCAGTTCGGTCAGGTCACCCGGGCGTTGCTGCGGGCCCGGGAGATGAACCGGTACGGCGGCTGGGTCGACCCGCTCGCCTCGACCGAACCGTGGCGGCCCAGCCGCTGACGCGACGACGGTGGGCCCGCGCCGGGCGGGGCGTCGGCCCACCCGGCGCTCAACGGGCGACCGGCTCCGGAGCCCGCTGCTCCTGCGGCGCGGCCACCCAGGCGCTGACCCGACGCTCGGCGTAGAACGAGACGAACGGCACGGTGCCGGCCAGCATCACCAGCAGCATCCGCTTCAGCGGCCAGTCCGCCCGACGGCTCAGGTCGAACGCGGCCACCAGGTAGATCATGTAGAGGAAGCCGTGCGCCGGCCCCACCGTCTCCACCACCACCGCGTTGTCGAACACGTACTTCAGCGGCATACCGATCACGACCAGCAGGATCAGCACGACACCCACGATCCAGGCGATCGCGCGGTACCGGGTAAGGGCAGCGCCCACCTTGGTTCCGTCCTTCCGAGCCCGGCTCAGCCGGGATAGTCACCGGGTCGGGCGCCCGGATTGGCGCTCAACCATGACAGGTAGTCGTTGTAGGCGGCCAGGTCGCTGTCCTCGACGGCGTCGCCACCGGACGGCACCCGGGACACCCGCACCGGTCGGCGTACCGCCGGTCGGGATCCCGCGGTGACCGCTGGCTCGGGCTCGGCGGCCGGTTGCGCCGGTGGCGCGTCGGTGTCGGCCGCCCGGCGGCGGGCCAACTTCACCTCACGCCACCAGACGTAGACCACGAAGCCGGCGAAGATCGGCCACTCGACCGCGTACCCCCAGCTCAGACTGTTGCCTGCGGCGGCCCGGCTGATCTGCCACCAGCCCAGCCCGAGAAAGCCCACGACCAGCACGACCATGGCCACGTGACGTGCGATCCACGCCGGGGTCCAGAGCCGCCTCATGGCACCGAGGGTACCGGGGGCGCCGTGGGTCTCCGACACCGTGTCGTAGTTGTCGCGCGGCCGGGATGGTTTGGCGTCACCACGCCTGGGCAATCGTCTAGACGCCAGCCCAAACGAGATCAAGGGGGGCGATGATGACCGGATCGGTACGTGAGGACGGCTTTGCGTCCAGCGGCAGCACGGACATGAGCCCGGAGCAGCGGGTGCCCGAGTGGGGCGGAGATCAGCTCGCCGACCCGGCGGGCACCACGGATCTCGACGGCGACGTGCTCGGCATCGACCCGACAGAGTTGACCGACGATGATCTGATCCGCGAGATGCACAGCCTGCACCGCACCCGCCTGGACACCCTGCGGCACGCGGCGGACTCGGCGCTCGCCAACCACCTGCGGCGCACCGCAGAGCTCGAGACCGAATACCTGGCGCGTCACCCGGGCCGGGAGGTCGACCCCAACCGTCTGCGGGACTCCTGATGCCGGCGCGTGCGGTGCGCGGGATGTCCGCGCCACCCGAGGTGGTGTTCAACACCGCCACCGACCCCGACCGTGCCTCGGCCTGGCTGCCGGAGCCGCTGCGCGGTGACGGCAGTCCCGCCGCGGAGATCAGCGCTGCGGAGCTGCGGGCCCGGTGGGGGGATGGCGACGCCGAGGACTGGTCCGCCGAGATCCGGGTGGAGCCGGGCGACTCCGGCGGTGCCCGGATCCAGCTCGACCTTGCCGACGGATCGAGCGGGCCGGCCCCGGACCAGTTGGCCGACGAGGCGCTCACCAACCTGGCGCGCGAGGTCGCCGACAACCTCCAGGCCGGCTGAGGCGGCCACGCGGCCGCCGCTCCCGCACCCCATCACAAGAAGGTAAGGAGACCGGGTGAGCGACACTGGCCTGCGACAGAAGGCGACGCGGCTGCGCCGGGCGTACGCGCCGCACGAACACCGGCCGCTCGGCGGCTACCTCGTGGCGATGGGCGCCTACGCCGGGGTGACCGGTGCACTCGCCGGTCTGGTCAAGGCGACCGGTCGACCGGTGCCGGAGCGTCCCACTTCGTCCGACGTGGTGTTGCTCTCGATCGCCACGCACAAGCTGAGCCGGCTGCTGTCCAAGGACGCGGTGACCAGCCCGCTGCGGGCGCCGTTCACCCGTTACGACCGCCCGATCGGCAGCGGTGAGGTGATGGAGCAGGTCCGCGACTCGGGGAGCCCCACCCGGCACGCCATCGGCGAGTTGCTGAGCTGCCCGTTCTGCCTGGCGGTCTGGGTGGCCACCGGGCTGACCGGTGGCCTGGTGCTCGCGCCCCGGCTGACCCGGCTGGTGGCCACCGCGTTGACGGCGGTCGCCGCATCCGACTTCCTTCAGATGGCGTACGCGATGGCGCAGCAGGCCGCCGAGGGCGGGCACCACGACGACGACTGATCGAGTAGACGCGCGAGGGGGGCCGGCAGACGTCGGCCCCCCTCGTCGCACGTACCTCAGCGCTGCATGCCGGACCAGCCGTGCGGCGACTCCGGCTCCCGTTCGTCCTCGTCCGCCCCGGTGATGATGTCCCGGTCCACCGCGGTGCGGTCGTGCTCGTTGGCGAAGTCCGGCTCGGGCGTGGTGTCCCTGCCCTTCGGCGGTTGACCCAGCGCCGGCACCTTCTCGTCGTGGTCCTCGTGGTGCGTCATGTCGGTGTCCCTTCTGCGGTGGCTCGGGCGGGCCCCAGCGGTGGAATCGCCCAGGTCGCTCAGCCGATCGAACCGCCCAGCAGGTCGCTGGCCTCGTCCACCGAGTACTCGCCCTCGGGCAGCGCGTCGATGCGGGCGAGCAGGTCCGGCGGGAGTTCGGCGGCCACCGCGTGGCGGTAGATCTCCGCCTGTTCGACCCGCTCCTGCGCCCGGTAGATGTCGTCGAGCAGGTCGTCGAGGGCTCGGGTGTCCGGCTCGCCTGCCTGGGATGCGTCGTCGGTCACGCCGATCAGCTACCCGGGTCGGAATCGGTCAAACCTACCCCGGTGGCTCGTCTGCGCCGCCGGACGATGGCCCTGCGAGGCTCCCTGTGCTGCGCACCCGTGCACGGGGGTGCCTTTGCTCTGCACCCGTGCCACGGGGCCCCCTTTGCTCTGCACCCGCGGATGCGCCGGTTACGGACCGTAGGCGGTGCATGGGCGGGTGCAGAGCAAA
The DNA here is from genome assembly GCF_040648675.1 of Micromonospora sp. NPDC049101. Classification (NCBI taxonomy): domain Bacteria; kingdom Bacillati; phylum Actinomycetota; class Actinomycetes; order Micromonosporales; family Micromonosporaceae; genus Micromonospora; species Micromonospora sp. NPDC049101. The sequence goes on from NZ_JBEZED010000005.1 coordinate 305,546, forward strand.
GGGAGCGGGAGCGGATGGTGGGTGTTCCGGTCGTCTCGGCCCGTCCGGTCTGGCCGGAGTTCGGGCAGGCCGTCGAGCAGGCCTGAGTTCGGGCAGGTCGACAGAGACAGCGCCGCCCCCGGCCTCGTGAGCCGGGGGCGGCGCTGGTGTCGGTGTGCAGGTCGCCTCTCGGCGAGTGGCACTACGCGGCTCCAGCCGGACGGTATTCCGCGAAGGCTATTTAGGTGAGGCCCGGGGACACTGGACACACCGACACCCCTGTCAACGAGCCGACCCCCGCTCGTGTTCCGTGCGGCGAAGTGTCGACGGTCACACCGCCGTCGGCAGGGTGGCGCGACGGGCCCGCACGGCCGAGGCCAGGTGGTCGAGCACCTCGGCGGTGTCGTCCCAACCGAGGCAGGCGTCGGTGACCGACCGGCCGTACTCCAGTTCGCGGGTCGGGTCGAGCTCCTGGCGACCGGGCAGCAGGAACGACTCCAACATCACGCCGGTGATCCCGCGCTGGCCGGCGGCCAACTGGGCGGCCACGTCGGCGGCGACCTTGGGCTGGTTGCGGTGGTCCTTGCCACTGTTGGCGTGGCTGGCGTCGATCACCAGTCGCTCCGGCAGGTCGGCCGCGCGAAGCAGGTCGAGCGCTCCGGCCACCGAATCCGCGTCGTAGTTGGGTCGGCCACCCCCACCGCGCAGCACCAGGTGACCGTCCGTGTTGCCCCGGGTGTGCATGATCGCCGGGGTGCCGGAGAAGTCGATGCCGGGGAAGACGTGCGGCACCCCGGCGGCGCGGATCGCGTCCACCGCCGTGCCGATGCTGCCGTCCGGGCGGTTCTTCATGCCGATCGGCATGGACAGACCGGAGGAGAGCTGGCGGTGCACCTGACTCTCCACGGTGCGGGCACCGATCGCGCCCCAGGCCACCGTGTCCGCGATGTACTGCGGAGTGATCGGGTCGAGGAACTCGCAGCCCACCGGCAGACCGACGCGCAGCACGTCGAGCAGCAGCGCCCGGGCCAGCCGCAGGCCGGTGTTGACGTCCCCGCTGCCGTCCAGGCCCGGATCGTTGATCAGGCCCTTCCAGCCGACCGTGGAGCGTGGCTTCTCGAAGTAGACCCGCATGACGATCAGCAGGTCGTCGGCCAGCCGGTCGGCCGCCGTACGAAGACGCTGCGCGTAGTCGAGTGCTGCCGCCGGGTCGTGCACCGAGCAGGGGCCGACCACCACTAGCAGCCGGTCGTCCTCGCGGTCCAGCACGCGACTCACCGCACGACGGCCGGTCAGCACGGCCGCCGCGAGCGGGGCGTCCAGGGGCAACTCGTGGTGCAGCAGGGCGGGCGTGGTCAACGGCACGACACGGTCGATCCGCTGATCGCTGACCCGATCGGTCTCCGGGGTCGTCACGGTGGGCATCCTTCCGCCGACCGTGCCCGGGGCCGGTGCCCGGGACGAGCCGGCTGCTCGTACGCAAAAGGGCAGGAACGACAGCTCCTGCCCAGCCGGCTCGGTCCGCGGTGACGTCAGTTCATGGTGAAGTCACCGGCGTGCGAGCCGGCTGCCTAAACCATCGATAGGAACGCGTCACGGGGGCAAGCGTACCCGACCCGGCGCGATCGACCGGTCCGTCGTCCCAAGATGCGGGGCGGACACCGCGTGCCCGAGGTGCGGTCGGGGTAACAGGGGTGCCATGACTGACGAGCAGAGCGATCAGGATCGGGTGGAGTCCCGCGCCCACCACCTCCTGCCCGAAGAGGCCGCCGTGGGCAGCGACGACCCGGAGGCGCAGGCCGCGGCCATCCTCGCCGAGTCGGACATCCGGGAGGCAGACCAGAACGCGGCGCCGGACACCGTGCTGGAACGTCGTACCTCGGATCAGACAGTGGTCGCGGTCGAGCCGCCGGACTGAGCAGTGGCCCCGCGTGCCCGGCGGGACCCCCGGTAGGTCTGCTCGCGCAGCCAGGCGAGCAGGCCTGCCGCCCGCAGTTCGGGCGGCAGGTTGCCCACCGGGTCGAACGCGAGCGCGGCGTCCTCCTCGGCGCTGAGCTGGGTACCGATGCTGACCTGCCCCACCGGCCGCCACGGCCCGACGGCGGACGCGACCGCGAGCACCAGGCGCGGCGTGTCCGTCCGGGTCGCGGCGGCCACCGTGCTCAGGCTGCGCCCGAGGCCGACCGAATCGGGGTCGGGCAGCGCGGCCAGCCACAGCCGGCGCCGGCCCACGCGAAACCCCACGATCGTGCTGTACGTCCCGGTGAACGCGCGTCGCGGCAGCGGCAGGTGACGCAGCACCGGGGCCGCGCCGCTGGAGCTGACCAGCAGGTCGAACGGCCGGCCGGTGTCCCGGTGCAGGCGCAGCGCCAGGCCCAGCACGTCCGGCCAACCGCCGGGGGTGGGGGTGCCCTTGGAGAGCCGGACGGCGGCCCGATACCGGCCGGGGGCGTCCAGCAGATCGACCCCGGTGGGTGGTCCGGGCGTACCCCAGATCACCACCTCGCCGGCGAACGAGCGACCGGCCGGATGCAGCAGCCGGCCGCGGCGCAGCCGGCCGAGCGCGGCGCTGGCCCGTTCGACGGCGGCGGCGGCCCGGGACGGGCGCGGAGTGACGGTCATGGCCCTCCGGTACCCCGAGCGGCGGCCTCGATGCCCGGGGTCGCCTCGCCGGCCGACCACACGTCACCTTTCGGCCCGCGAGATCGGATAGCGTCGGGGTATGCCCGACAGCGGTTACCCATGGCCCATCGAGACGTCCCGACTGGACAACGGCCTACGCGTGGTGGTGAGTGAGGACCGCACCGCCCCGGCCGTCGCCGTCAACCTCTGGTACGACGTCGGCTCCCGGCACGAGCCGGCCGGGCAGACCGGCTTCGCCCACCTCTTCGAGCACCTGATGTTCGAGGGTTCGGTGAACGTGGCGAAGACCGAGCACATGAAGCTGATCCAGGGCTCCGGCGGCTCGCTCAACGCCACCACCAATCCGGATCGCACCAACTACTTCGAGACGGTCCCGGCCGAACACCTGGAGTTGGCGCTCTGGTTGGAGGCCGACCGGATGGGCGGCCTGGTCCCCGCGCTCACCCAGGAGACGCTGGACAACCAACGCGACGTGGTCAAGAACGAGCGCCGGCAGCGGTACGAGAACGTCCCGTACGGGGACGCCTGGCTGCGCCTGCTGCCGCTGCTCTACCCGCCCGGGCACCCCTACCATCACGCGACGATCGGCTCGATGGCCGACCTGAACGCCGCCGACCTGGCCACCTTCCAGGCGTTCCACCGGACCTACTACGCGCCCAACAACGCGGTGCTCACCGTCGTCGGCGACGCCACCGCGTCCGACGTGTTCGCGCTCGCCGACAAGTATTTCGGCGCGCTGCCGGCACGCGTCGACATCCCGGCGGCCCCGGACGGGCGCAGCGTCCCGGCGACCGGGCAGACGGCCATCGAGTCGGTGAGCGCCGACGTGCCGGCGCCGCGGGTCTACATCGCCCACCGCACCTACCCGTTCGGCACCCCCGGGTACGACGTGGTCACCGTGCTCGCCAGCATCCTCGGCAGCGGCCGGGGCAGCCGGCTCTACCAGCGGCTCGCCGACGGTGAACGGATCGCCCAGCCGGACCTGGTCGGGGCGTACGGGGTGGACCTCGCGCACGCCCCGGCACCACTGATCGCCACCGCCACCGCCCGCACCGGAGTGAGCGCCGAGCGCCTCGCCGAGGGGCTGGCCGAGGTCGTCGACGAGTTGGCCACCGTGCCGGTCACCGCCGCCGAGCTGGATCGGGCCAAGGCGTTGCTGAGCACCGGCTGGTGGCGTCAGCTGTCCACCGTGGACGGTCGTGCGGACCTGCTCGGCCGGTACGCCACGCAGTTCGGTGACCCGGCCCGCATCGCGGACCAGTTGCCGGGCCTGCTCGCGGTCACCGCCGAGCAGATCGCCGAGGCCGCCGCCGAGGTGCTCGCCACCGACCGGGTGCTGCTGACCTACCTGCCCGAGGAGACCTCATGACGCTGATCGCCGACCGTCCCGGCCCGGGCGCGGCCCGCCCGTACCGGTTCCCGCCGGTGGTTCGCCGCGCCGTGGCCGGCGGCCGGGTCGTCGCCGCGCACCTGCCGGGGCAGAACCTCGCCGTGGCCCTGCTGCTGCTCGACGTGGGCGCGAGCCAGGAGCCGGTCGGCAAGGAGGGCCTGTCCGGGGTACTGGCCAAGGCGTTGGAGGAGGGCACCGCACAGCGGGACGCCGCCGCGTACGCGCTCGCCGTCGAGGGGCTCGGCACCGCGTTGACGACCGGACTGGACTGGGACTCGTTCCAGGCCAGCGTGGTGGTCCCGGTGGACCGGCTCAGCGCCGCCGTGGAGCTGCTCGCCGAGGCGGTCCGGACGCCCAGGCTGGATCCCGCCGACGTACGTCGGGTCCGCGACGACGAGGCGACCGCGCTGCGGATGGACTGGGCCAACCCGGGCCCCCGGGCCGACGCCGCGTTGCGCGCGGACCTGTTCGGTGCCCAGAACCGCTGGGGCCGGCCGATGTACGGCGACCCGGAGTCGGTCGCCGCGTTGGACGTGGAGGACGTGACGGTCTTCCACTCCGAGTGGTTCCTGCGCCCCGGCACCCTGATCGTCGCCGGCGACCTGGACCGGATCGACCTGGACGCGCTGGCCGCCGCGGCGTTCGCCGGCACCGGCGGCGGCCCGGCCGAGCGGGGTGGCCCGATCGAGGTGCCGCTGCAGGCCGGACGGCGGATCATCCTGGTGGACCGGCCCGGTTCGGTGCAGTCGACGCTGCGGCTGGGCCACCCGTCGCCGCACCGGGCGCACCCCGACCACGTGGCGATGACGCTCGCCGGCACGGTGCTCGGCGGTGCGTTCACCTCCCGGCTCAACCACCTGCTGCGCGAGGTGCACGGCTACACCTACGGCGTTCGGGGTGACTTCGCCTCGTCCCGGCGCTTCGGCCGGTTCGGGGTCAGCTCCGGCGTACAGACCGCGGTCACCGTGCCGGCCCTGGTCGAGGCGGTGGGTGAGATCAGCCGTACCCAGGCCGCTGGGGTGACCGAGGACGAGCTGGAGGTGGCCCGGTCCTGGCGGGCCGGGCAGCTCTCGGTCGAGTTGCAGAGCCCCCGGGCGATCGCGTCCGCGCTGACCACGCTCGTGGTGCATGACCTGCCGGACGACTACCACGCCCGGCTGCGGGAGTCGCTGCTCGCCGCCGATGTGGACCAGGTCTCCGCGGCGGCGGCCACCCACCTGCACCCGGACGCGCTGACCCTGGTCATCGAGGGCGACGCGGCAGTAATCCGCGACGACCTAACGGCAGCCGCCCTAGGCACCCTCCTCCCCTAACACCCACCCCCGCCCCCCGCCCACCCCCGCCCCCCGCCCGCGCCCCCTCGCCCGGTTGATCATGGAGTTATTGCCCGTCCGACCGGCGTGTCGCGGCAATAACTCCATGATCAACGGAGGGTTTGGGGGTGGGAGGGGGTGGGACGGGTTGGGGGTTGGGGGGTTCGGGGTGGGTGTGGGTGTGGGTGTGATGCCGGACCCGGGCGTGGGAAAGGGGTGCCGGGTTCGGGGGTGGGGTCGGTAGCCTCCGGGGCATGAGGATCGGCATTGTGGGGGCCACCGGCCAGGTCGGTGGCGTGATGCGGCAGGTGCTGGCGGAGCGGGAGTTCCCGGCGGAGCAGGTGCGGTTGTTCGCCTCGGCGCGGTCCGCCGGGCGTGCGCTGCCGTGGCGCGACGGCGAGGTGACCGTCGAGGACGCCGCGACCGCGGACTATTCCGGGCTGGACATCGTGCTCTTCTCGGCAGGTAAGGGCACTGCCCGGGAGTTGGCGCCCCGGGTCGCCGAGGCCGGGGCCGTGGTGATCGACAACTCCTCGGCGTTCCGGATGGACCCGCAGGTGCCGCTGGTGGTCGCCGAGGTCAACCCACACGCGGCCCTCGACCGCCCGAAGGGCATCATCGCCAACCCCAACTGCACCACGATGGCCGCGATGCCGGTGCTCCGCCCACTGCACGCCGAGGCAGGGCTGATCGGTCTGGTCGTCTCCACGTACCAGGCGGTCTCCGGTGCCGGCCTGGCCGGCGTTGCCGAGCTGGACGAGCAGGTCCGCAAGGTCGCGGAGCACGCCGCAGGGCTGGCCTTCGACGGGTCGGCCGTGGAGTTTCCCGCGCCGCGCTCGTTCGCCCAGCCGATCGCCTTCAACGTCCTCCCGCTCGCGGGTTCGATCGTCGACGACGGCTCGTTCGAGACCGACGAGGAGCAGAAGCTCCGCAACGAGAGCCGCAAGATCCTGGAGATTCCCGATCTCAGGGTCTCCGGCACCTGCGTCCGGGTGCCGGTCTTCACCGGCCACTCGCTCCAGATCAACGCCCGGTTCGCCCGGCCGCTCACGCCGCAGCGCGCCCACGAGCTGCTGGCCGACGCGCCCGGGGTGGCGCTGACCGACGTGCCGACGCCGTTGCAGGCCGCCGGGCAGGACCCGACCTACGTCGGCCGGATCCGCGCCGACGAAACCGTGGAGTACGGGCTGGCCCTGTTCTGCTCCAACGACAACCTGCGCAAGGGCGCCGCACTCAATGCGGTACAACTTGCCGAGTTGGTTGCCGCCGAACGACGCTGACCGGCACGGTCACTCCGAGCCCTCGCCGACGACCGGCGAGGGCTCGGTCGTGTCCCGGCGAGGCGGCGGTCGGCGGGGGCTCGGCCACGTCCGGGCGAGGCGGTCGGCGAGGCTGGGGTCGTGTTCGGGCGAGGCGGTGGCCGGCCGGGCGTGCTTGGATGGGATGAAGCCGACCCCTGGAGGAAACCGTGCCGGATGACCGCACGCAGCAGGCGCTGACCGACCTGATCTCTGCCCGTCCGATGGGCGTGCTGGCGACGATCAGGCGGGACGGGCGGCCACAACTGTCCACGGTGGTCCACGCCTTCGACCGAGACGCGGGCCTGATCCGGGTGTCGGTCACCGACGGGCGGGCCAAGACCGCCAACCTTCGCCGGGACCCGCGGGCCACCTTCCACGTCAGCAGCGAGGACGGCTGGGCGTACGCGGTGGTCGACGGGCGCGCCGAGCTGACCCCGCCCGCCGTCGAGCCCGGAGACGCGACGGTCGAGGAGTTGGTGGCGCTCTACCGGGGGCTGCGCGGCGAACACCCGAACTGGGACGAGTACCGCCAGGCCATGGTCGACGACAGGCGGCTGGTGTTGCGCCTGCACGTGGAGCGGATCTACGGAATGTCGCCCCAGAGCTGACGCGCCCGGCTCTGCTGGTCAGCCTGGTTCGATCACGGTCACCCCGGGCCAGCGCCGGGTCGGGCGCAGGCGGGCCAACCGTTGTCGAGACGCGGCAACGTCCACCCGGGCCGGGTTGTGCCGCCAGATCCCGCCCAGCAGATCCGTCAGACCGTACGGGGCGCAGACCTCCAGCCGATCGGCCGAGTCCAGGCGGACGGCCACCGCGGTCGCGTACTCCGGCCAGGTGGCGATCGCCTCGGCCACGCTGCGGTACGGGCTGATCGGGTCACCGCCGAACTTCGCCGCGTACCAGGTGTGTACCGCCGCCTGGTTGCGTGCCTCCCACGGTGGTTGCGGCCACGCCCGCGCGAGGAGGGCGGTGGCCTCCTGGTCGTCGTCGCGGGTCAGCCTCGTCGGGTCGAAGAAGACCACGTCCACGTCCCGGACCGTCGTCGGGTCGAACCCGTCGCCGTAGCGCTCGCCCCAGACGAGGTCGCGCAGTGCGCCCGCGCCGATCCAGGCGTCCGGCAGCCCGGAGTCACGCACCACGCCCAGCGCCCGGGTCAGCCAACGGCTGCCGATGACCAGTTCCCGCAAGTCCTCCTCGCCCGGCATCATCCGCCCACGGTAGGCAGCGGAGCCGAGGTCTGTCGCCCACGGGTGGGTGTGCCGGCCGGCGACGGGTATAACGCGCTGCCGCGCCGACCCGCCAACACGGCGGCCGGGGGAGGGGGAGGCCGTGAACCCGGCGGCCGGGGGACGGGGCGGCCGTGAACCCGGCGGCCAGGGCACGGGGCGGCCGTGAACCCGGCGGCCACGGGACGCGGGGGCCAGGACCGTAGGAAGGCAGGTCCGTAGGAGGCCAGGACCGCAGGAAGGCAGGACCGCAGGAAGGCGGTAACGCGGGGAGGAGCGGGATGGGTGCCGACACGAGCAGCGACGAGGCCCGCCCCGGGGGCCCGCCCCTGCGCCGGGAAACGTCCCGTCTGCTGTCGTTCAGCGACGGTGTCTTCGCCATCATCATCACGCTGCTGGTGCTCGACCTCCAGCCACCTCGGGTCGGACGCGGTCAACTGCTGGCCGCGTTGATCGAGCAGTGGCCGGCGTACCTCGCCTACGTGACGTCGTACGTGTTCGTGGCGGTCAGTTGGATCAACCACCGGGCCACCTTCAACCGGGTGACCAGCAGCGGTAAGGGCCTTCAGTGGTACAACCTCGGGGTGCTGTTCAGCACCGCGCTGCTGCCGTTCGCCACCTCGGTGCTCTCGCAGGCGCTGCGGGAGGGGGACCGGGCGGACCAGCGGGCCGGCGTGGTCCTCTACGGCCTGGCCGGCGGGTTTCTCTCGCTGACCTGGCTGGGGCTGTACCACTACCTGGCCCGAAACCGTGATCTGTTGGACGAGGCCGTGTCGGATGCGTTCTTTCCCAGCGAACGGGCGCGGGCCGCGGCCGGTGTCCTGGGGTACGGGCTGGCGGTTCTCGTCGGATACCTGGCCAACCCGCTGCTCGCACTGGTGATCTTCCTGCTGCTGCCGATCTTCTTCTCGCTGACCAGCAGCGGCCTGTACGAGTTGCGGCGCCTGCGGCACCCACGGCACCCGCACTCGCGCGGATAGCCACCGGCGGTCGGCGTTACCCCCTCCCGGGCGGCGGGTAGACGGGTCGTGCCGACACCGAGAGGGGAGCACCATGACAACGGTCGGAGAGTTCATGACGACCCGGTTGGTGACGATGGACGGCAACGAGACGCTCATCGCCGCCGCGCAGGAGATGCGCGACAGTGCGATTGGTGACGTGGTGGTGACCGATGGCGACAACGTGGTCGGCATCGTGACGGACCGGGACATCACGGTCCGGGGTGTCGCGGAGAACATGGAGCCGGGCTCGACCCGGCTGGGCCAGATCACCACCCGCGACGTGATCACCGTGAGTCAGTACGACGACGTGGTGGCCGCCGCGGACCTGATGCGCACGTACGCCGTACGCCGGCTTCCGGTGATCGACGACGGGCGCCTTGTCGGTCTGATCTCGATGGGTGACCTCGCGGTCGAGCGTGAACCGCAGTCGGTGCTCGCGGACATCAGCGCCGACGACCCGAACAACTAAGGCCTCTGCCACCGGTGCGCCGGCTCTCCCCTCGGGGGAGGGCCGGCGCTGCCGTGCCGGGACGACGCCGCCGCTCACCCGATCCGGGCGAGGTTGACCGGGGGACCGGCGGGGACCCGTGCGGGGACGTGCCACGCCGGCCGTCCGCGCGACGTGAGCGCGGTGCGGAATCCCGGGGCCTGGCAACTGGGAGGAGTGGACCCGATGGTGGACGCGACCACGAGGTTCTTCGAGGACCTGGACCGGCGGGGGTACGAACCCCTGCTGGCGAAGGCCTCCGGGACACTGCGGATAGACCTGCACGAGGGGGCGCAGACCCGGCACTGGCTGCTGAGGATCGACCACGGTCGGCTGAACGTGAGCCAGGAGGACCGGGAGGCCGACACGGTCATCAATGCCAGCCCGATGCTCTTCGACGACATCGCCGCGGGCCGCGAGCACGGCCTGGCCGCGCTGTTGCGTGGCGACATGACGGTGACCGGTGACGCCCGGCTCGTGGTGCAGGTGGAGCGGATCTTTCCGAGTTCGCCGGACGCCCGCGGGCCCCGTCGACGCTTCGCGGGGGAGGGGTACTGATGGGGCAGAGCAACACGGTCCGGATCCTGGACGGCAACACGTTCGTCGTCTGCGAGGACACCGGCGACATCGAGGCGACTCCGAGCGAACCGACCGGGCTGTTCTCCCTGGACACCCGGTTTCTGTCCACCTGGGTGCTGACCGTCAACGGCGAGCGGCTCAACTCGCTCTCCTACGACGACCTACAGTACTTCGAGTCGCGGTTCTTCCTCGTCCCGGGGGTGGCCACCCACTACGTGGACGCGAAGTTGTCGATCATTCGGGAGCGCACGGTGGGTGGCAGCTTCCGGGAGCAGCTCACCATTCTCAACCACGACGAGAAGCCTGTCGATCTGGAAATCCGGATGGAAGCGGCGTCGGACTTCGCCGACCTGTTCCAGGTCAAGGACGAGGTGCTCAACAAGAAGGGCGAGATCTACACCGAGGTCGAGTCGGACCGACTTCGACTGGGTTATCGGCGCGGCAACTTCCAGCGCGAGACGAGCATCTCCTCGTCGATCCTGGCCCGGTACGACAACCGGGGTTTCGCGTACACCGTCCACCTGGAACCCAACGAGCAGTGGGAAACCGCGATCGACGTCGAGACGCACGCGGTCGGGCCGGGCGGTCGCGACCTGCGGTTCGGGCTGCGGATGCACGGCACCGAGCGGCTCGCCCTCCAACATGACCTGGAGCGGTGGATCGCGGACGCGCCGAAGGTCAACAGCCAGCACGGTCGGGTGGCCAGCACCTACCGGCGCTCGCTGATCGACCTGGCCGCGCTGCGCTTCTCGCCGCTGTCGCTGGGCGGCGCCACCCTGCCGGCCGCCGGCCTGCCCTGGTTCATGACCATGTTCGGCCGCGACAGCATCCTCACCTGCCTGCAGACTCTGCCGTTCACCCCGCAGTTGTCGAAGACGACGCTGCGCATCCTCGCCTCGCTCCAGGGCAGCCGGTTCGACGACTTCCGGGACGAGGACCCGGGGCGCATCCTGCACGAGATGCGGTACGGCGAGACCGCGGCCTTCGAGGAACAGCCGCACTCGCCGTACTACGGCTCGGTGGACGCGACGCCGCTGTTCGTCGTGCTGCTCGACGAGTACGAGCGGTGGACCGGGGACGTCGCGCTGGTCAAGGAGTTGGAGCAGGAGGCCCGCGCGGCGCTGCGGTGGATCGACAACTACGCCGACCTGGTCGGCAACGGCTACATCTGGTACGAGCGGCGCAACACCGACACCGGCCTGGAGAACCAGTGCTGGAAGGACTCCTGGGACTCGATCTCCTACTCCGACGGCACGCTGCCGCCGTTCCCGCGAGCCACCTGCGAGGTGCAGGGGTACGCGTACGACGCGAAGGTCCGCGCCGCCCGGATGGCCCGCCTGTTCTGGGGTGACCCGGAGTTCGCCGACCAGTTGGAGCGGGAGGCCGCCGAGCTGAAGGAGCGGTTCAACCGGGACTGGTGGGTGGCCGACGGCGAGTTCTACGCCCTGGCCCTGGACCCGGACGGCCGGCAGTGCGACATCCTCAGCTCCAACATCGGCCACCTGCTGTGGAGTGGGATCGTCGAACCGGAGCGGGCGGAGAAGGTCGCCCAGCACCTGGTGGGGCCGAGGCTCTTCTCCGGCTGGGGGGTGCGGACGCTCGCCGAGGGGGAGGCCCGGTACAACCCGATCGGCTACCACAACGGCACGATCTGGCCGTTCGACAACTCGTTCATCGCCTGGGGTCTGCGCCGGTACGGCTTCGCCGAGGAGGCCGCGACCATCGCCAGCGGCATCCTGGACGCGGCCACCTACTTCGACGGCCGGTTGCCGGAGGCGTTCGGCGGCTACCCGCGGGAGTTGACCAAGTTCCCGGTGGAGTACCCGACGGCGTGCAGCCCGCAGGCCTGGTCGACAGGTACGCCGCTGCTGCTGCTGCGTACCATGCTCGGCCTGGAGCCGCACGACGGCCACCTGGCGGTCGAGCCACGGCTGCCGGTGGGGATGGGCCGCATCGAGGTGCTGGACATCCCGGGTCGCTGGGGCCGGGTGGACGCGTTCGCCCGGGGCCGACTGGACCTGGACAAGTCCGCGGACTGACCCGCTCGACTCCGGCGGCGGCGCGCGAGCCGCGCCGCCGCCGGCCCGTCACGCAGCCTGACAGGGTAGATTCTGCGGATGCCGGAGCTCGTGTACCCGCCCGTTATCGCCGCCGCCAAGACGATGTTTCGCGTCCTCGATCTGAAGATCACCATCGAGGGCGCCCATCACGTCCCTCGGACCGGCGGGGCGGTGTTGGCCGGCAACCACGTCAGCTACCTCGATTTCATCTTCGCCGGCCTGGGCGCGAACGCGTCGGGCCGGCTGGTGCGGTTCATGGCCAAGGAGTCGGTCTTCACGCACCGGATCTCCGGCCCGCTGATGCGCGGGATGCGGCACATCTCGGTGGACCGGGATGCCGGCGCGGCCTCGTTCCGCGCCGCCGTCACCGCCCTCAAGCGCGGCGAGATCGTCGGCGTCTTTCCCGAGGCGACGATCAGCCGGTCGTTCACCGTCAAGGAGCTGAAGAGCGGCACCGTCCGGATGGCCCGCTCGGCGAAGGTCCCGGTGTTGCCGGTGGCGCTCTGGGGGACCCAGCGGCTCTGGACCAAGGGCCGTCCGCGCACGCTCACCCGCCGGCACACGCCGATCACCATCCTGATCGGTGAGCCGATCGACCCGGCGGACTTTTCGGACCCGAACATGCTGGCCACCGAGCTGACCACCAGGCTCAGCGCGCTCGTCGAGCGGGCCCAGCGGGAATATCCGGACGCGCCGGCCGGCCCGGACGACACCTGGTGGCTGCCGGCGCACCTGGGCGGCAGCGCCCCCACGCCGGAGGAGGCCGCGGCCCTGGACGCCTCCGACGAGCAACGCGCGCCCAGCGTCTGACGTCGACACGACCGGGGAGGGTCGCCCACCTGACCGGGCACGCCGTGGCGTGGGTCGTCGGGCTTAGCGATGCCCGGATGCTGCTCCGCCCGCGAGCCCACCCCAGGGGGCCGGTTCCGGCCCCGACCGGTAGTAGTCGTCCCGGGAGTGGAACTCCACCGGCAGCGAGCCGGGCAGCGTGACCCGGGTGTCCCCGGCGAGCAGGCCGGGGCCGGCCCGCAGTAGCAGCACGTCGCGCTCCTGGGCCGAGAGGTCGACAAGCTGGGGGCGGGTGAGCCGGAACATGGCCACCGCCCGGCGGACCTGCCGGGCCAACTCCACCACCGCGGCGGAGGCTCCGCCCAGGGCCAACGCCGGCTGCTGGATGGTGCGCAACGCGTCGCAGACGATCAGCAACTGCGCCGGCGCGCCCTGCTCGACGGCGGGCAACTCCAAGCGGGACGGCCACTGCCAGCGGATCTGCCCGCTCATCAGGCCGTTCAGTCGAGCGGGTGGCCGTGCCCGGGGCGCGTCGTCGACCACAAGCGACAGTTGCGCGCCGCTGCCCACCCAGCAGATCCGTTGGTCGGTGACGGTCACCGAGACCGGCCCGGGCAACTGCCAGCGGTGCCGCGCCTCGCTCGGCCCGAGCAGGTAGCCCGCGACGAACAGTTGGTGCCGCCCGAGCACCCGCTCACCGGGCGTGGGGCGCAGGTTGTAGCGGCGATCCAGGGTCGGCCCCACGTCGTCGTCCGGAGCGTCGAACCGGTGGGGACCGATGAAGAAGGGGGACGTGTCGGCGTGCATCGTCACGACCTTCCGGTCAGCTGGCTTGTGAATGAAGCCTGTCGGATCGGAGGGCCGCTGTCATGACGCCTGTTAGGGGGTCGTCCGGTCGTGTGTCGCCTGTGACCGGTAGATGCCGATCTCCTCCGGGCGAACGAGTCCGTCCTCAATCGCGCGGGCGAGTAATGCCGCCTTTGTGGCGGCTGGCCGCCCCGCCCGGGTGTACTTGATCCGCGCACGGTCGACGTACTGCTTCACCGTGTGCTCGCTGATCTGCATCCGGCGGGCCACCGACGCCTTCGACATCGACTGGAACCAGAGCAGCAGCGCCTCACGCTCCTTGTCGGACAGCATGGGCCGGTCCGGTCGTGGGTCGCCGACCATCGCCCCGGCCAGCGCGGGCGGGACGTACGGGCGGTCGCTCGCGGCGGCCAGCACGGTCGCCACGCAGTGCTCCCGACCCTCGTGCTTGGCCAGGAAGGCCACCGCCCCGGCGTCCAGCGCGGCGAGCATGGTCTGCGGGTCGGTGTGCTCCGAATAGACCACCACCCGCCGCCCGGTGGCGCTCAACTCGGCCAGCTTGTCCAGTGCCATCCGACCGTGCAGCCGCAGGTCGAGCAGGACGACGTCGGCGTCCGGTGCCGCCCGCAGCACCTCGTCCGGGTCGTCCCCGGTGGCCAGTACGGTCAGCCGCGGCTCGCTGGCCAGCCAGGCGCGCACACCCTCGACCACCACCGGGTGATCATCGACGATCGCCACCCCGATCGGCCGGTCACCGGTCACCGCCGCCACTGGGTCTGCGCCCATCTGATGCTTCCGTCCCGTTCGTAGAGGTGCTCTACCTGCCCGTCGTCGTACTCCCCGGAGGGCGGGCCGGTGGCGTCCGGCCCCTCCCGGTCCGGTGTGACCAGGCTGACCACCACCTCCTCCGGGCCGGAGACCACGGTCAGCCGGGCCCAGCCCCGGGCGTCGGCGAGGACGCCGGTGAGCGGCTCGGCCAGCCGACGTCGGATCTCCACCGGCAGCGGCGGCGGGGTGCCGATGGTGACCAGGTCGATCGGCAGGCCGTTGCGTTCGGCGAGGTCGGCGGCCGCCCGCAACTCGTGCAGCAGCGGGTCGGGCACGTCGTCGGACTCGGCGATCAGTCGACGCAGCCGGGCGGCGGCCAACACGCAGCGGCGCTGGACCTCCGGGTCGTCCGGGTCGACCTGGCCGGCGGCCAGCTCCCCGAGCACGTGCCCGGCTGCCGAGCTGACCAGGGCGAGCCGGTCCCGGCGTTCCCGAAGGCCACGCTCGGCGGCAGCGCGCTCCGCCGCCATCGCGTGGGCGGCAGCGGAGACGGCGGCCCGCTTCCGAGCCAGGCTCACAATCGTCGCGCTGCCCACGAACACCGCCACCGGGAGTGAGAACGTGCCGTAGACGTACATCACGTAGCGGGCCACGTCGGCCGGGTCGGGGCCGTGCCCGAGCACCGCGACCAGCGCGATTGCCGCGTGCGTGCTCAGCAGCACGATCAGCCCCACGACCCGGCGACCCCACAGCGCCAGCACGAAGAACCAGCCGAGCGTGCCCCACACCCAGTTGGCCGCGGTGAACAACTGCTCCTCGCCGACCGCGGCGAACACCGCCACATCGACGGCCAGCAGCAGCCCGGCCAGCAGCCACGGCGGCAGCGGCGAGCCGCGCAGCAGTTGCACCCCGGCGACCGCGCCGGCCACCGCGACGAGCGCCCAGCCACCGAGCACCACGGTCGGCGCGGTGAACTGCGCCCGGGCCGCCAACACCGCCGGCAGCCCGATCGCGACGTGCCAGGCCAGTGCGATGGCCACGGCGACGATCTGGGCACCCCGGTCGGACGCGTGCGCCACCGCGGCCGGCGCGGCGAGCCCCGCCGTGGACGCCGGCTCCCGGGGGACGGGCACGCCGACCCCCTCCGGTGCCTCCGTCAGGACGGTGTGGGGCGCCGGAGCGCCGAGGTCAGCCGACACCGGGCCACTCCAGTCGGATCCGGGTGCCGGCCCCGACCGCCGACCGCACCTCGGCCCGCCCGCCGACAGTTGCCATCCGGCCGTGGATCGACTCGCGCAACCCGTACCGGTGGGGTGGGACGGTGGCCGGGTCGAAGCCGGGGCCGTCGTCGGCGACCTCGACCACGACGCCGACCGCGTGCCGGCTCAGCCGCAGCGTGACCCGCGCGCCCGGCGCGTGCCGGACCACGTTGGACAGCGCCGCGTAGGTGCTCTCGCCGATCGCGTCGGCCACCCCGGCGGGAACCGCGCACGGCGCCAGGGCCAGCTCCGCCGACAGCTCGGGCAGTCGGCCCGCCACCGCCCGCAACCGACCGTCGAGCGGCACCGGGCCGTCGCCGGCCACCGGGCCGACGTCGGTGAGTGCGACGAGGGTACGCAGGTCGGCGCCGCACCTGTCGCGAAAAGTGGTCGAGGACCCCTGCACCGCACCGAGCCCCACCATCGTGAGGGTGCCGAGCAGCGTGTCGTGCAGGTCGCGGTTCTGCTGGCGTTCGGCGTCGCGGGCGGCCCGCGCGACAAGTGCCTGCCGGGTCAGCCGCTGATGCTCGACGAACGCCCGGTCGGCGCGACCGATGCGTCGGCGCATCACCGCCGCCATCATCGCCGTGCAGGCGGTCTGCACCAGCAGGGTGGTCGCGTGTGCCCGCGCCTCGGTGGGGTTGCCGGCCGTCTGCGCGCCCGTCGCGTACGTGACGGTGACGAGCAGCCCGGCCGGGATCGACCAGCGCGCCGGGGCGGTGGCCTGTGCGTTGATCACCGTGGTGCTGGCCAGCACGGCGATCCAACTGCCCTCGCCGGGCAGCACCCCGGGTGCGACAAGCACGGGGATGAGGAGACAGGCCAACGCGGTGACCGCGACGTCGGCGGCGACCAGGATCGCGGTGATCCCGTGGCGTATCGCGCGGTACGCATACCAGACCGACCAGCCGGTGAGCGCTGCCACGCCGGGCAGCAGCACGGCTGGGTCGACCGGCGGGGCCTGCACCGACAGGGCCACCGCCCCACCGATCACACCGCAGGTGAGGCGCAGCAGTGCCGGGATCGTGGTGAAGATGAGGACGAGCGCACCACCGGCGGGATTGTCCAGCGTGGGCGGCGGCCCGGCGGGAGCGGCAACGGCCGGCATCGGAGGTGTCCTTCCGACAACGACCCGGAAGGGGTCCGCGCGGCAGAGATCGACATCGGAGAATAGCATGGGTGATGCCGAGCGTAACCCAATGTGCGCGCGGTGTCGCTAATGCGTCACGGTGTGCTGCGCGACGCGACGTTCGGGCCGGCGGCCGGCACATGATCCACTCGGGTTCACGGAAGTTGGGGTGTCCGGGGTGGTCTGACACCGCGACATCACGAAAGCCGAGTCGATCACCGCGTTTGGGTGCCGGGACCGCCCGGCCGGAACCGGGCGCGCCCGCCGTTCGTCACATCCTCGGATGGAGAGGTGGTGAGCCGGATGCGCTCGGGTCGAACGGCACTGGCGGTGGCACTGCTCGGCGTGGCGCTGAGCGGCTGCGGTGGCACGGGCAGCGGTCCGGGCGGGGCAAAGGATCCCGACCCGGCCGAGATCGTCGACGCATGGACCTCCTGCGCCAAGGCCGCGCCGCAGGCCGGCGCGATCCTGTCGGTGCCGAACCCGGGGGCGCCGACACCGGCCGTGGTCGAACCGAAGATCGGCCGCATCGACCCCGCCTTCACCCCGGTCGCCGCCGTGCTCTGCGGGCGGACCATCACTCCGGGCCCCAACGGAGGGCAGGAGCAGGTCGCCACCGAGCAACGCGCCGAGAAGATAGCGCCGCTGCTCACCGCGCTACGCCTGCCCGACCAGAAATCGGACGAGGGCATCGCCTGCACACTCGACCTGGTCGTCCCGCCGTGGTTGGCCCTGCTCGACGACCGGGGGCGCTGGCTGCGGCCGTACGTGCCGACGGACTCCTGCGGCAAACCCCGCCCCGAGGTGCTGACGGCGCTCGCCGAGCTGCCGATGACCACCGTGGACACCCGTACCATCGGGCAGGTCGAAGCCCCGGCGGCCGAAGCCGCCGGATGCTCGCAACGGTGGACGGACATGGTGGCGGTGGAGACCACCATCGGCCGCGCCGGGCCGCCCGCGCCGCCCGCGCCGGCGACCGCCGAGCCGCTGCGCCTGTGCGTCTACCAGGTGCCCGCGACAGAGCGGGGCAGCGGCAAACCGGCGGGTGATTTCGTGTACGGCGGACCGCTCCCGGCCGAGCGCCAGGCGGGCGTGCTCCGGGCGTTCGCCAACCGTCGGGCGGTGGCCGACTGTGCCACGCCGGCCTCCCGCTTCGCGGTGCTGCGGCCGCTGGACGGCACCGGCGGCCCCGACCGGTACGTGGAACTCGACGGCTGCCGACGCTTCCTGGTCGCGCCACCGAGCGGCGGGGCGCAGCTCGGCCAGGGCGACGACGCGCTGGCCGCCCTGCTGGGGCCGGTCTGAGCCGGTGACCGGGGGATCACCGCGCGGGGCGAGGTGTGCGGGGCGAGACTTCGGGTAGGGCCGGGGGGACCCGACGAGAGGACTCCCCGATGCCGAGCACCACGATGTCGATGCTGGAGACGTACCCGAAGTCGATCAACCTGGACCGCGCGAAGCTGGCGGCGACGATCGACGCCCTCAACGACTGCGCCCAGGCCTGCACCGCGTGCGCGGACGCCTGCCTCAGCGAGGACATGGTCGCCGACCTGACCAAGTGCATCCGGACAGATCTGGACTGCGCGGACATCTGCGCCATCACGGCCCGGGTGCTGTCCCGACACACCGGTTACGACGCGAACCTCAGCCGGAGCCTGCTGGAGACGTGCGCCACGGCGTGCAGGTCGTGTGGTGACGAGTGCGCCCGGCACGCCGACCAGCACGAGCACTGCCGGATCTGCGCGGACGCCTGCCGGGCCTGCGAGCGGGCCTGCCGGGACCTGCTGGCCACGATGAGCTGACCCGCCGCCCTACTTCGACAGGGCCCGCTCCAGCTCCGCCTTCGCCGGCCGGCGGGGGTCATCAGGCGGCGGTGTCCGTGTCGGGCCGGCTGGTGAACGAGTACGTGACTCCGGTCAGCCGCTCGGACTCCGTCCACAGCCAGCGCTGGGTGTCGACGTCGTGTGACGCGGAACTCGAACGAGCCGGGACCGGGTGACCCGAGGCGTTCAGCAGCCGACCGTCCGGGGCGTAGTAGTCGGCGCCCCTGACCGTGGGATCGGTGGCGGCGCGCAGGGTCGCGAGCGCGCCGGCCGCGGGAGTGGATTGGCCGATTAGCTTCCCGACGACCGCGATGCCGGCGGCCAGCGCGCCAGTGACGTGGCGTTGGAGGCCGGTCGAGATGATGCCGGGTTCGAGTGCGACAGCGATGGGCTCGGCATTCGCCGCGCTGAGGCGACGCTGGAGTTCGTACGTGAACAGGATGTTGGCGAGTTTCGACTGACCGTAGGCGGTTGTCGGCCGGTAGGTGCGGCGCTGGAACTGGAGGTCGTCGACGTCGATCGCGCCCTGGCGGTGCGCCGAGCTGCTGACGGTCACGATACGGGAGCCGGGGGTGGCCAGCAGTCGGTCGAGGATCAGCCCGGTCAGGGCGAAGTGGCCGAGGTGGTTGATGCCGATCTGCAGCTCGAAGCCGTCCTCGGTGCGACCCAGTGGGGGCATCATCAGGCCCGCGTTGTTGATGAGCAGGTCCAGCCGAGCGTGGCGCGCTCGCAGCTCCTGCGCCGCGCGGCGGACCGAGGCGAGCGAGCCCAGGTCGAGGTCGACGATGGTGACGCGCCCGCCGGGCAGGGCGGCGGCCGCTGCCGTGGCCTTGTCGCGGTCGCGGCAGGCCAGGACGACCGAGGCTCCCCGGGCCGCGAGCACCCTGGCCGTCTCGAAGCCGATGCCACTGTTGCCGCCGGTGATGACGACGGTGCGGCCGTGCTGGTCACCGACGTCGGCGGCGGTCCACGTAGCCATGGTGATCCCCCTGATCCCTACAATCGGGACCAGTGTCCCGGATGGAGCGAATATACGGGACGGTCATCCCGTTTGAATAGAAGGAGATGACCCGCGATGACGGGAAAGCCCGTGCGGGCACCACGCGCCGACGCCCGACGCAACCGGGCGGCGGTGCTGCGGGCGGCTGCCGAGACGTTCGCCACCGAAGGGCTCTCCGTGCCCGTACACGAGATCGCGCGACGTGCGGGGGTGGGCACCGGCACCGTCAGTCGCCATTTTCCGACGAAGGAGGCCCTGTTCGCGGCGGTTCTGCTCGATCGCATGGCGTTGCTGACCACGCGGGCGGACGCCCTGGCGGCCACCGAGGACCCGGGGACGGCCTTCTTCACCTTCTTCGCCGCGCTCATCCACGAGGGCGCCGACCACCGGGGGCTGGCGGAGTCGCTGGCCGGTGGCGGATTCGACATCGAGTCGGCCGCCATCGAGGCCGGCAGTGACGTGTCAGGTCGACTGCACACCATGCTGAAGGCCGCCCAGCAAGCGGGCGCGGTGCGGGGCGACATCACCTTCGCCGACGTCAAGGCCCTGATGAGCGGCTGCCTCGCCCGGGAGGTCGACCCGGCCGACACCGGCGCCCGCGACCGGGTCATCGCCGTCGTCCGCGACGGTCTTCGCGCCAGCTAGGCGGCGGTGCCACGGCCCTGACGGCCGGCACGCCCGCCGGGTGTTTCTGTGGGCTGCGCAGCGTCTGGCCGGCTCGCCGGCGTCGCTCTCCGCCGCACGGCCGGCGGGGCTGCTCCGACTGGCAGAGAAAATCTCTGTGCGAAAAGCTAGATATCCTTGCCGCCGTGAGCTAACGTTCCTGAGGTCAAAGACGGAGCAAGTAAAGACGCTGACGTGACCGCCCCACCCGAGGGCGAAGGAGTCGGGCCGGGAAACTCAGGGCCCACTCGGTTCTGTCGCAGTTGGTATTACGCACGAGAAGTTGCGGGTGAGGCCGAGGCTCGTTCAGGGCTTCACCCGAGGTAAGCAAGGTTCGTCGTACGTGTCAGGGCCAGGAAGTCGCGTGGGGCTCGGGCACCGACGGACAGCACGAGGAATGGCAGAGGAAATCAGAGGCAAGGGAGGGCAATACACCGTTGGATCGCCCGCTGCCGGCCGCATTCGTGGGCTGGGCGCGGACACCGCAGTATCCATCGAACGAGAGGTGGTCTCCGGTCACGCATATGCGATCCTCGCACCCGATGCCGTCGTTGACGGCCGGTGCGGACAAGACAAGCCGACGCTCTGTCGGCAGATGGTGTTCCTGACCCACAACCCTTGGGCCCCGGTGCTTTCGAGCACCGGGGCCCTCGTGATGGAGGTTTCATGACCCAATCCGACGACATGCTCGACGACGAGGACTACCCCGCGTACACCATGGGCCGTGCCGCCGAAATCCTCGGCTGCTCACAGGACTTCCTCCGTCGGCTCGGCGACGCCAAACTGATCGACCCGCAGCGCTCCAGTGGCGGGCACCGCCGCTACTCCCGCTATCAGCTGCGCCTTGCCGCGCGAGCCCGGGAGATGTGCGACCAGGGCACCGACATCGCCTCGGCCTGCCGGATCATCATTCTCGAGGACCAACTCGAAGAGGCCCTTCGACGCAACGAGCGCTACCAGCAGGGCTGAACTCACCCCACGCGTCGGCCCTCGCACCTGTGACGCCGAGCGCCACACGGTCCCTCCCGCCAGGGCAGGGACCGTTCGTCATCTGGCTGACAGAACCTCGTTGGCATCAGGAGGCGTGCAACCCGCCTCTAATCACCGCGGGGGAAGGACACCCCTCGGGGTGTACCGCTCGCCGTCGTCGCCCTGAAGGTGTGCCTGAAAGTCCTCGGCGAGGCTCCCGAATTCCCGGTAGGCGTCGCCGTCGAAGTGGCCCTTGATGTCGATGGCACCCTCGAACCAGGTCAAGGAGACAACGCTTCCATCGGCGCAGGTGAACACATAGAAGGGGTGGCGGTCCTCGTCCCACCAGATCCATCCACCCTGGGTGAGCGTCGGACTGCGTTCGGCGTAGGAGAGCCATTCGTCCAGAGCGATCGGGTGCTCTTCACTCTCGTAGAACTCCGCAGCCCGGGTGACGTGCAGTTCGTACCCCATGTTTCCTCCCACGCAGTCGGCTCGTGTCCCGGGCGGAGTGCCGTCGCGGGCCGGCTGTCAGAGCCGTTGGACGATCTGGATCGGGTTGCCGTCCGGGTCGGCGGTCCACGCGATCAGCAGGTGGTCGAGCCACCGGTGCGGTGCGGCCAGGGCGGGGGCACCGCTCGCCGTGAGGTCGGCGTACGCGCTGGCGGTGTCGTCGGTCCAGAGGATTATCGCGGCTCGCTGCCCCTGGGGTACGGGGTCGAGCCCGTGATCGGCGCGGCTGGAGGCCGCCGAGGCGATGCCGATCTTGTAGCTATCGAGCACGAGATCGATGTGGATCGGCTCGCCCTCGACCGGCACCCGGAAGGTCTCGGTGAAGCCGAGGCCGGTGTAGAACTCGGCGGCGCGTGGCACGTCCTCGCTGAACAGAATCACCTGAGGGCTGCGGAACATCGACACGGCGCGACCTTATCAACGCGGCAGCCTGAGTCGGGGCGGCACAGTGGCACAGTGGCACAGCGGCGCAGGGCTCGGGCGGACCGCTACTGTCCCAGGATCTTGATGACTCCGGCCACGATTCCAGAAACAATCCAGGAGCCGGCGGCCTTCAGTTTGTCCAACAGGCCCGTCGACGCTCTCGTGGCGATCACGGCCTCAGTCCTGGCGCTCTGCTGAGTGGTCACGGTGATGTTGGCGACGCCAGACCCGACGTTGATGGTCGTCTGGTGAACAGGCACCCCGTCGGAGACATACGAGTGGGTCGTCGTGCGTGGGGTGGACGTCGGGCGTCGATCGACGGGCCGGACAACGGCAGCCGGCGTCGCGGCACTCGGCGTGGTCGCCCGTCGGGAAGTTGGAGCCGGAGCGGGCGTCGGTGCCGGGGCGACGGCGGTGCCCTTGCGGCGCCGGGGTTTGGGGGGTGTCGGGGTGGCCTGCCGCGGCGGGTCAGGGTCGCCCTCCTCGGAGTCGGTCTCGCTGGTGACCCGGGAGATGGTCGACAGCACGAACGCGTCGAACCCAGGCGCGCTCACCCGCTCCAACATGGCGAGCCAGAGCCTCGCCATCCACCGTGACCGATCAGGGTTGCGTTCCCGGGTGTTCGTGACCGGGACGAAGGGGATCCGGTGGGCGCGGTCGCCGATCACCTTCACCATTTCCTCGCGCAGCGCCGCGCTTCGCTGGGCCAGGTCTTCGGGGTAGTCGCGGGGGGTGAACTTGTCGGCACGGGTGAGCACAACGACGGCACGGTCCCACAGCTCGGGGCCGAATTGCTTCGTGAGCGCCCCGAGCGTGTCGTATTCGCTGCGCTCGACCCGGGTGTCGTCGAGCTTGGTGACGAAAAGGACAAGATCGATTTCGCCGGCCTCCTGCTCGATCAGCGCCAGATAGCGCTCGTCGTTGGACCGGTCCCACCCGGCGTCACCGAACCCGGGAGTGTCGATGAGGACCATTGTCGACTCGCGATACTTGGCGTTGTACCGCTCGATCGTGGCGGTCGTCGGTCGGTATTTTCCCGTCTCGGCGACCGTGGTGCCGACCACCGAGTTGATGATGCTCGACTTACCCACGCCGGTCCGGCCCACCACCAGGATCCGGGTCGAGCGCTGCTTGGGGGGTTTTGGGCTCACCAGGCTCCTGTCTGTGCAACGGGATCCCTACTGATGGTGAGGGTCCCACACCCCGTCAAGCGCGACAGGCCGATCTTGGACGCCATCCGATGTGCCGAATGCCGCACCGTCCGAGACGTCGTACCGCCCTGCTCTTGCAAGGTCGTTCATGCTTGGCGTCAGGTTCCGGCTCTCCGACCACGAGCGGGTGAGGACTTGAGCGTCGTGCAGGCTACCTATCGAGCGATGCTGCGCGACGATGTCGCTCCCGCCCTACGCGCCCTCGGCTGCTCGGGGTCGGGCTCGCGGTACACCCTGCCCGACCCGGAGTCCTGGGCGCTGCTGGGTTTCCAGTCCTCGCGGTTCAACACCAGAGAGCACCTGACGTTCACGGTCAACCTCTGCGCCGTACCACGGATCGTCTGGGAGTCCCGCCGGCGTGAGCAGAGCCAGCTACCCCTGAAGCCCTCGCCGGGCACCTACTACGGTGACTTCGTGTGGTCCTGGCGGCTCGGCCACCTGATGCCGGTGGACCAGGACGTCTGGTGGGACCTGAACGAGGACGTCGAGGCCACGGACGTCGCGAGCGAGGTCGTCACCGCCATCGGCGCGTACGGCCTTCCCGCTCTCCGCGAGCACCTTCGAACAGGGGCGGCCGGCCGGCCCCGGAGAGCCCTAGGCTGACGCGATGTCGGCCGAGCACCACGTGATTGACCTCGTCGAGAACGACCCCCAGCCTGCCCGCCCTGCGGCCAGCCGGACGTGGAACATGCGGCTGGTGGCCGCCTTCGCGGTCGGCATCGTGCTCGGCGGTGCCGGTATCGGTGTGTTGCGTTCGTCGCGGGAGGAGCGGCAACGCAACGCGACAGTCTCCCTTGTGGCCTTTCCGGTATCCAGCGGCAGTTTGGGCGCGGACACCGACGTCGTCCAGATGGACGGGCAACTGGCGGTCATCAACGCCGGCCCAGCGCCCATCACGGTAAAGTCGGCCACCGGCCAACGACCTGGTGTCCAGGTCCAGGACACCGGCCAGTCTCGACTGGTACGCCCCGGCGGCACCACCTGGATCAGTGTCAGGCTGCGCATCGAGTGCGCACTCGCCTTCGGGAGCGAGCCGCTGTCGATACGGTTCTCCGTCGAGACCGCCGACCGGCAGGTCAGAGAGGTCAGCTATCCCGTGGCGGTAGCGGGAAGCGCCTGGCACCAGGGGGCCGAGCGCCCCTGCACGGTCCTCGCCGAACTGGCGAGGCGCCACGGCCAGCGCTGACGCCGCGAGCCTATTTCTCCCCTGCGACATAGACCCCGCGCCCCGGCTGCCCCACGACAAGATCCCGGTCGTGGAGGAGCGAGACGGCACGGTACGCGGTGGCCACACTGACGTCGAACTGGTCGGCGAGCTCGCTTGTGCTGGGCAGCTTCGTACCCGGGGTGAGCTCGCCGCTCTTGATCTTCGCGGTCAGTTCGTCGGCAATGCGTCGATATTCGGCAGGTGCGGAGGGCATTGTTCGTTCCCCTTGGTTCGGCCCTGCCATCTGAACACGCACCAACCATCGTCAGCAAGTGATGCAAGAGGATCACGCGCCGTGGCTTTACCTACGTCAGATAGTGACGTAGGTTGCTCATGGCTGCCCTTGGTTCGGCAAACGAAGGTCAGCCCCGTCAGGGCGGCGTGGATCCCGTCGCCCTGACGGTCCACAGTGGCCTGACCGCCTGGAGCGCTGATGAACCGGATCTGCTATGACGAATACCTGATGGCCGCCGCGCTGACGCTAGCCCGCCGGCACCGCCCGGTCTGGAGTTGGAAGCGCTGGCGCAGGGTGTGCCGCTGTGGCGGGGAGCTGCCCTGCCGAGCCCGCCATCGCATCCCAATCAATCGTGGGCACTGGCCGGCCGGTGATCCCCGATGAGTCCGCAAATACCGAAGGCTGGCGACCTGGTGCACGTGACCCGCTCGGCCAGCGTGCAGTTCATCAAGCCGATCATGTTCCGAGTCATCCGGGTGCTCGATGACTGGACCAAGACCACCTATGACGAGTGGTGTTGGCTCGACGGATACGAACTGGACGCCAAGGGTGACGCGGTGGCCCGCCGGTCGATCTTCGTGCAGCCGGCCGGACTGCAGATGCAGGGCACCGCCCCCGCGCCCCGCAAGCCAACACGGTCGGCTGGCATCCCCAACGTGCGCCAAGATCGCCGCCCTGCTGGGGTGCCGGTCACCCCGAAGCGCCAGGCCACGCAGGCTCGGCGTGCGGCTGGCCACGGGTGACGCGAGCCGGTGCGCCTGCACAGGTTGCGGTTAAGCACCCGCGGAGGAGGCGCAACAGCCCGATGATGGGCGAAGCCCGCCGGCCGCCGCCGGGCCCGTGGTGTTTGCGGTAGGCCATCTCCGCTCTTGTTCACCCCAGCATGCCGAGCACAAGGCCGTCCGGCCCACCAGCGCCCGAACGCGCTAAGGCTCGTTCTCTGCAGCGATCCGCTCTCCGTAGGCGCGGGTCGACGGAGGCCGGGATGGCAATCCAGGCAGCGTAGTTCAGCGACCTTCACTCGTCAGGGAGGGTGTCCAGCAACTGCGCGGCCACCTCGGGTGGCAAGATGGTTGACCAGATGATCTCGCCAGGTTCCGGTTCGAGCCCTCTGATTCCTTCAGGCTCTGGCATCCAACTAGTAGGGTCGATACCCGGGATGGCATTTATGATGACCGCGAATACCCGGGGGTCCGCGATATTTTCTGTCCCGATCATTAGGTAGGTTTCGCCGTCTTCTGCCCGAGCCAAGGCGGTCACCTTGTAGCGCTGGAACTCCGCTTGGTAGGCATACCCGTTCTGCAAGGATCGGGCAATCAGCTCGCGAACGATCCTTCGAATCTCACGTTCCCATGCATATATATGCTCAAGTTCGAGCCGCTTCCAGTCCCAGGCTTGAGGGAGCCAGCGATCTGAGGAACCGTCGCGGTTGGCAGTCGCTGCCAACGACTCATAGAAGTCGCCGGGGTCACCTTCTCGCCTGTAGCCGCCCGCACCGAGCCACCATGAGGCAGTGCGGCCTTGCAGCTCAGAGGAGGTCGATTCGGCCTCGGGCAGCCGGGTCGCAGCACCGCGCCAGCGACTAACCTTGACCTTAAACCAAATCCGATCCGTTAGACTCAAGATCCTTTCGACGCCCCCAGCAGCATGCACTTCGGGGAGTCGCTGTGCCTCTTTTATTAGAGAATGATCCAGATCTGACAGGGGTAGGCTAATGGGTGGCTTAGACAGCTCAAGCGCTTCAATGCAGACCTTCGTGGGTCGGACAGATTGGGCCTCGCTGCTCATTCGGCAACCTTAACGCCCGAATCCGCCCGACACTAGACGCGAAGGGTCAGCTTTCCGCAGGCATGCCGCCATACTCGTCAAGCTGGTCGGGCGAGAGACCTGCAAGCAGTGAGACAGCTGACTTGGCTGATCCGTCGAGCTGGCTTAGGGCTACGCGGATGCCGTCGTTGATCTCATTGCGGTGCACTTCTATGTACTCGCGGACTGCTGCGTCTACGACGTCCTTCTTAGCCTTGCCCAGGAAGTGGGCGGCGTGAGAAATGAGCTGGTCAGTTCCCACGTCGACCTTGATGGGAGCGGACGTAGCGGCCATTGGGGCCCCCTTCCAGTGACTAGAGTACCGTAGTACCGAAGTACCCGGCAACACTATGCTCCTAACGCCCAACGATACTGTGGGCGGAGGGGTGCGGCTACAAAGATCCGTCACAGGGGGCGAAGCGACACGCTTGAGGTCGCGACCTCAGTGCTCCCGCCATGGATGCTGCGTCTGTATCAAGACACTTGCAAGACCGCGACGCCATCCCCGATAGGCTGGCGGCCCGTTGGGTGCGGTGCATCGCGTAGCGACCGCCAGCCTATCGGGGATGGCAAGCTCGCGTACCGGACAAACCGTGCTAAAACTAGCCATGGCAGCCGTCGGTGGGGGCGTCCGCTTGCGCCTTTTGGGGCAGCATCAGCCAACGCGCGCGCAGTTACGCTCGCGCAACGTAATGACCTGCGCGAGCGCAACTGCGCGCCGCGCGCGTGATATCACAAGACACGCCGTGTCGGCTGTGTGATGTGGGTCACTATTGCATCCTGTTGATGTTCGAGGGCGGCAAGGGTGGCGCTCGACGAGAACCACTGAACCGTCCGTTAGGTGGAAGTCTGCCAACGCTAGGTACCTGGGCGCTACCCGCTGGATGGGAAGTCCGTGTAGGTGCTGGCTTCGAGTTCGGTACGTTCGTCTGGGCTGATCTGGCTGTAGTGCGTCCAGAAGGCGTCGCTGAGGGCGGTAGCGTAGGCACTGCTGAGCGCCGCCGTCCGCAGCGGGACCTCTCCGTCGAGGACGGCGCGTGCCATCTCGCGAAGTTCGGAGCCACCGTAGCGCGCTGGCACCACTAATAGCCCCACGCGAGCCGGTCAGATTGAGGAAGTACCTGTGCGCCCGGCAGGATTCGAACCTGCGGCCTTGGGATTAGAAGTCCCCTGCTCTATCCGCTGAGCTACGGGCGCGTGTGGCGTGGATGTCGCGCCCAGAGGGTACCGCCGCCCCACTGCCCGGCGGCGAAAAGGGTGCCCGCGTCCACGTTGCCGAGCAGGGTCTCACGTTGGCCCCGCGGCGGGCATCTGGGTTCCCGCGGACCGGCGTGGCCTCGGACCGTACCTTTGGCTGGTGCTGCTGGATCCCGACGCCGAGAACGACGTCGCCTACGAGCTGTGCCAGGTCGTCGGTCGCGCCATCCTGCCGTACCGGTCGGACGACGACTTCGGCACCGCGTTCTTCTTCCAGGGCGGCGACGACCCGGTGGGGGAGTCGCTGCTGACGGCGGCCGACCTGGTCGGCGCCTCGGGCGGTGAGCTGGGGCTGCGGACGAGCGTCACCGAGCCGGCGGGGGTCGCGCCGGCCGCCGTCTCCGTGGCCGAGATCGTGCCCGGCTGGGCACAGTTTCCGGGCGACGGGGTCGCGGTGTTGCCGACCGCCGGCCTGCACCGCCACGCCGGCGACGGCGGCTGGCGGTGGCGGGTCCAGCCGGTGCCGGCGGGGATCGCCGCCGGGCCCGAGGTGGTCGCCCGCCTCACCGCCGACGCCGGTTCCGCTTTCGTGCTGGCCCATGGGGTACGCGAAGACGGGTCGCGTCCGCTGGAGGTCGCGGTCGAGCGGGTGGTCCGCGACGGGGACGCCGTGCGGATCACCACCGAACTGCCGCAGGGGTACGTCGGCGCGCCGATCTTCGTCGTCCAGCCCGACGCCACCGGGGAGCTGTCGCCGTACTGCCTGGGCCTGGTGCTGCCCGGCGTCGGCGAGCACCCGGTAGCGACCTTCGACCGGATCCGAGCCGTGCTTCCGGCGACGCCCGGCGACGTCTGAGTGCCGATGATGTCTGAGCCGCGTCCGGTGTCACCCTCTGTCGTGGTCAGCGGCCGGCTGTCGTCGCACCCGCCGTGTCGGTTGCGGAACGTCGACTCTCCGGTAGGCCAGCCTCGACAACTGTCGAGTCGGCCCCGGTCGTGGCGTCGACGGCCGTTGGCACGTCGGCTGGCGTGAGGACGGCCGGTGCGTCGTCGGCGGTAGCCCGTGGGGCCGGGACCGCGCCTGCGGGGGCTGTGTCGGTCGGCGCGGTGTCGGCGCTGGCCGGGGCTGTGGGGCCGGCGGCGAGGAACGCCTCGGCCCAGCGGCCGACCTCGTCGAAGACCTTCTTGCGTACGGCGGGGCCGGAGAGCGTGAGGTCGTGCATCCCGCCGTCGAAGCGAGCCAGGGTGACGTGGCGGCCCAGGCGGGGTGCGTAACGGACCATGTGCTCGACGTCCAGCACGGCGTCAGCCAGGGTCGCGTTGTCGTGCCACCGGGTGCCCCGGAAGGAGCGGGTCGAGCAGGCCAACAGCACGGGCACCTGGATGTCCAGACCAGCGCGCAGCCGGCGTTGACCGGTGCGGATCGCGTTCAGCCAGCCGGCCCGAACCGGGAACCCGGCCAGCGGCTTCCACGCCAGGTCATACGTCCACTCGCCGCGGTGGTCGGCGTGGAGGCTCTCGCCGTACACCGTGCCCAGCCCGAGCGGCAGGACGCGGTGCGGCGCCCTGCGGCCCAGCCGGGCGACGGCGGCCGCGAGGGGTCGGCGCACCGCCCAGGGGGCGTTCAGGTCGAAGAACGGGCTGTTGAGCACGAGACCGTCGACGGTGCCGGTGTCGCGGCGGGCGTCCGCCCAGAGCGAGATGATCAGGCCGCCGGTGGAGTGGCCCATCGTCAGGAGGGTGTCGTGCCCGTCTTCCTGACGAATGATCTTGGCGGCGGCGTCCAGCTCGGGGAAGTAGTCGCTGATGTCGCGGCAGAAGTTCGGGGTCTGACCCGGAAGCAGGCTGCGACCATATTTGCGCAGGTCGAGCGCGTAGAAATCCCAACCGCGTTCGGCGAAGAAGTCGGCCAGGTGGGTCTGGAAGAAGTAGTCGACGAACCCGTGCACGTAGAGCACGGCCCGCCCGGTGGGACGCGCGGCCCGCCGCCGGACCAGGGTCGCGACGACGGGACCTTCGTCGTCGGTGCCCAGGTCGATCGTCTGCCGCTCGTACGGCGGCCCCAACACGTCCGGTTCCACGAACGCGACGCTACGCCGGCAACCTACCCAACGGTAGCCCCGGTCCTGGTCCCCTGGTCCGTGGTCCTCGTCCTAGTCCTTGGTCCCTGGTCCTCGTCCTGGTCGCTGGTCCGTGGGCCCCTGATCCTCGTCCTCGTCCTCGTCCCTGGCCCGTGGGCCTCGTCCTTGGCCCTGGCCCGTGGTCCTGTTCCGCCCTGCCACGTGCTGGCCTGCCACGTGCTGGCCTGGCCCCGCCCCTACCCTGCGCCTGCGTCGCCCTTGCCCCGCGATCTTGCACCTTCTGTCGCGGCAATAACGTGCAATAGCCGTGTTTCAGGGACAGAAAGTGCAGGATCGCGGGGCCAAATCGGGTCGGGACGGGTCGGGGGCGGGCGGCGCGTGGGTCAGGCTGTTTCCGCGTCCGCTCGCGTGGGGTCCTGGTCGTCGGTGGGGTCCAGGTCGGCCTGGGGCTGCGGGATGTCGCGCAGGTGCTTGTTGTGCCGGGGCTCCTGGCGGGTCTTGGCGTCGTTGAGCCGGCGGCGCAGGTCGTCGCGGACGTCGTTGAGCGCGGCGTGCAGGTCCTCCTCGGCGGAGGTGGTGACGATCTTCTGCCGGCCAGCGATCCAGCACTCGAGGGTGACCTTCTGGCCACGCGCTTCGCGATCCTTCACCGACACCTCCAGCTCGGTGGCGTCGGCGTGGAAACCGGCCAACCGGGCGTCGAGGGTGGCGAACTGCTCGGCGATCCAGTTGCGGTCGCCCTGCGAGAACCCGGCGCCCACCCGCAGGCATTCGGCGACGGTGGCCGGGTTCGCCGCGGCGCTCATCGCCGCGCCTCGGAAGCGATCGCGGAGCCGATTCTGGTGATCATCATGACGCTGACCTCTCGTCGACGTGGAGCTGTCGGTGGTGCGTTGATCAAGTGCTTACCCAATCTGGTCGGCCTCGGAAACCGCCGACGCCCAGCCGGGCGGGTCGGCCGTACCACAGCAACGCCGTTGCGTTAGGTGGAACGGCTGTTCGTCAACCAGCACTGCCTCGCCGATCATGGAGTTGTGGTGGGTAACAAAACGCCCGTAAACCCCCAAAATCGGCACCACAACTCCATGATCGCCAAGCCGAGCCCAACCCGCTCCCCGATCGGGCACTTCCTGTCCCGGGGTTGACCCGCCGGCTACAGCCCTAACGCAACGGTGTTGCGTACCACATCGGGGCTTGATCAGGGCGTTGTCCACAGGTGGGTTCGTTGTCCACAGGTTCGGGGGTGGGCGCTGGCGGTGCTCAGGCGCAGCGCCGAGGCTCGGTGTCGAGTCGACTCGCGTTGGCAGGCCCCGATCCCCTGGAGGGATGATGTTCGACACGTACGTAACAATTGTCGGCAATGTGCTGACTTCACCCGAGTGGCGGCGCACCACCCAGAGCAACACGCTGGTGGCCAACTTCAAGGTCGCCTCCACCGCCCGCCGACTCGACCGGGACAGCGGCCGGTGGGTCGACGGCAACTCGCTCCGCGTTCGCGTCAACTGCTGGCGCAAGCTCGCCGAAGGCGTGGCGGCCTCCGTGATGGTGGGCGATCCGGTGGTGGTCTGCGGTCGGCTCTACACCCGCGACTGGACCGACGACGCCGGCAACCACCGCACCCTCTACGAGCTGGAGGCGGTCGCCGTCGGCCACGACCTGTCCCGGGGCCGGGCCCGCTTCCTGCGTAACCGGCCGAGCATGACGACCAGCACCGTGGAGGACGCGGAGGCCGAGAGCCGGGTGCACGGCGAGCCCACCGAGCCGGTGCCGGCGGGGGACGAGCCCGTGCTGCCCGACGACCGGCCGCTGGACGACGACTTCGAGCTGCCCGACTACGGCGCACTGCGCACCAGCCCGTTCATCGAGGATCCGATTGGCGACGCTGTCTCCCCGGTCGGCGGGGTTCCCCTTCCCGGCGGAGTCTTCCCGGCCGGCGGAGCCGCCGTGGCCAGCGGGGTTTCCCCGGCGAGTGGGCAGATCGGGCAGGCCACCGTTCCGCCGGGTCTCGACGACGAGCTGGCGCTCTCGCCCGAGGCGACCGACGACAGCACCGACCGCGACCCGGACGACGAGTTGGGGCCCGTGCCGGACGAGGGGCAGCCGGAGCCGACGCAGTCCGGTCGGGGACGGCGCGGTCGGGGCCGGATCCCGCAGCCAGCCTGACCGATCGGCTCGGCGATCGTGTCGGTTCGGCGATCGCGG
This sequence comes from Micromonospora sp. NPDC049101, assembly GCF_040648675.1. Taxonomy (NCBI): domain Bacteria; kingdom Bacillati; phylum Actinomycetota; class Actinomycetes; order Micromonosporales; family Micromonosporaceae; genus Micromonospora; species Micromonospora sp. NPDC049101. The sequence continues at coordinate 337,607 of NZ_JBEZED010000005.1, forward strand.
ATCGGGCGGCGGTCGAGCGGTACGAGGTCCTGTGCTGGTCGCCAGTGCTGCGGCGGCACGGCACACGTGGCCTGGCACGACGGGGGTGGGGTGGCGTCGCGACAAGCGTCGTCACCCCGCGTGCCAGCAGCGGCGGAATTGGGGGACAGTGGTGGCTGCGGCCTTCCACGAGGCCCTGACTGCCAGAGCACCGTGGGTCGGGCTGGTTCCCGGGATGCTCGTCTAGGCTGGCCGGCCGGAGGTGGTGCGGGTGCGACGGACAGCGCCGGTGGCGAATGCGGTGGGCTTGCTGGCCGGGTACGCGCTGGACCGGCTGCTCGGTGATCCGCGCCGGTGGCATCCGGTGGCTGGCTTCGGGCAGGCCGCTGGTGCGTTGGAGCGCCGCCTCTACCGGCCGGACCGGACGGCGGGAACGACGTTCACCGCGCTGGCCGTGGGTGGGCCGGTGCTGCTCGGGGCGGTCGCCGCAGCGGCTACCCGGCATCGGCCGGTGACCCGGGCGGTGCTGGTGGCCGCCAGCACGTGGGCCGTGTTGGGCGGCCGCACGCTGCGCCACGAAGCCACCGTGATGGGCCGTACGCTGCGTGCCGGTGACCTGCCCGCCGCCCGCCGACGCCTCGGCCACCTCTGCGGGCGGGACCCGTCGACGTTGGGCGAGCTGGAGTTGGCCCGCGCCACCGTCGAGTCGGTCGCCGAGAACACCTCCGACGCGGTCGTCGCCCCGCTGGTCTGGGGCGCGATAGCCGGCCTGCCCGGCCTGCTGGGCTACCGGGCGGCGAACACCCTGGACGCGATGGTCGGGCACCGGTCGGCGCGGTACGCCCGGTTCGGCACGCCGGCCGCGCGGTTGGACGACCTGCTCAACCTCGTGCCGTCGAGGGTGACCGGGCTGCTCACCATCGCCCTCGCGCCGATCGCCAACGGGGATCGGCACCGGGCCTGGCGGGTGTGGCGGCGTGACCGCAACGACCATCCGAGCCCCAACGCTGGCCAGTGCGAGGCGGCGATGGCCGGCGCGCTCGGCGTTCGCCTCGGCGGCCGTAACGTCTACTACGGGCGCTCCGAGGTACGGCCGTTCCTCGGCGACGGCCCCCGCCCGGAGGCACGGCACCTCAAGCGGGCCGCCCGGATCTCCGGCGCGGTCGGGTTGGCCGCGGTCGGGTTGGCCGCCGCCTACCCGGTGACCCTGGGCCGCCTGGTCGGTGCCCTTGGTCGCCATGGGCTCGGTGCCGTGGGTCGCCTCGGGCTCGGTGTGGTTGGTCGCGGTGGGTCCGCAGCCGTGGATCGTGGGCTCGACGTTGTTGGGCGCCGTGGGTCCGCTGGCGCGGACCACCGTGGGCTCGGCGTTGCTGAACGGGTGCGGCGGGGGAACGGGCGGTGAGCGGCGGGCTGCTGGTCGCCGGCACGACCTCCGACGCCGGCAAGAGCGTGCTCACCGCTGGCATCTGCCGCTGGCTGCACCGGCAGGGCGTGAAGGTGGCGCCGTACAAGGCGCAGAACATGTCGAACAACTCGGCGGTGGTCGTCGGGCCGGACGGGCGTGGCGGCGAGATCGGGCGGGCCCAGGCCATGCAGGCCGCTGCCTGCGGGCTCGCACCCGACCTACGGTTCAACCCGGTGCTCCTCAAGCCGGGCAGTGACCTGGCCAGTCAGGTGGTCCTGCTCGGCGAAGCAGTCGACACGATCACCGCGGGCACGTTCCGGCACCTGCGACCCCGGCTCGCCGAGACCGCGTACGCGGCGCTCGCCGAGCTGCGCGACACGTACGACGTGGTGATCTGCGAGGGTGCCGGCAGCCCCGCGGAGATCAACCTGCGGGCCGGCGACTACGTCAACATGGGGCTGGCCCGGCACGCCAACCTGCCCACCATCGTGGTCGGCGACATCGACCGGGGTGGCGTCTTCGCCTCGATGTTCGGCACCGTGGCCCTGCTCGACCCGGCCGACCAGGCGCTGATCGCCGGCTTCGTGATCAACAAGTTCCGGGGTGACCTCGGGCTGCTCCAGCCGGGGCTGGACATGCTGCGTCACGTCACGGGTCGTCCCACGTACGGGGTGCTGCCCTGGGCACTGGACCTGTGGCTCGACGCGGAGGACTCCCTCGCCTACGGCCGGGTGCTCGGCCGCCCCGCCGCCCCGCACGGCACCGAGTGGTTGGACGTGGCCGTCGTCCGCCTACCCCGGATCAGCAACGCCACAGATGTGGAGGCGCTGGCCACCGAGCCGGGCGTTCGCGTACGCCTCACCATCGAACCGGCCGAGTTGGCCGCCGCCGACCTGGTCGTCCTGCCCGGCTCCAAGTCCACAGTCGCCGACCTCGCCTGGCTGCGCGAGACGGGCCTCGCCGACGCGGTGGCCACCCATGTGGCGACCGGTAAGCCACTGCTCGGCCTCTGCGGCGGTTTCCAGATGCTCGGCCGCGCCATCCACGACACGGTGGAGAGCCGACGGGGCAGCGTACCGGGGCTCGGCCTGCTGCCCATCGAGATCACCTTCGATCCCCGCAAGACCGTCCGGCAGTCGGTGGGCACCGCCCACGGCGGCGTCGCGGTGCGCGGCTACGAGATCCACCACGGGTACGTCTCGCAGACCGACCCCGGTCTGAGCCCACTGTTGACCGGCGACGACGGTGCCGGCGAGGGGGCCGTGCTCGGCGCGGTACACGGCACGCACTGGCACGGGGCGTTCGAGTCCGACGGGTTCCGCCGGTGGTTTCTGACCGAGGCGGCTCGTCTGGCCGGCCGCACCGGGTTCCGGGTCGCGCCGACGACCAGCTTCGCCGCCGCTCGGGAACGTTCACTCGACCTGCTCGGCGACCTGGTCGAGGAACACCTGGACACCGACGCCCTCTGGCGTCTCATCGAAGCCGGCCCGCCCGCCGGTCTGCCGTTCATCCCACCCGGCCCCCCACCGTCCTGACCCTCGTGGCCGGCCCGCTGGGCGGCGCTGCGTCGTGGCCTGTTCACCGTCGTGGCCGGCCCACTTGGGCGGCGCTGCGTCGTGGCCTGTTCACCGTCGTGGCCGGCCCACTTGGGCGGCGCTGCGTCGTGGCCGGCCCACCTTCCTAGCCGGGCACCGTCCCATGCGGAGCTTGCGGGCGGGGCAGCGAGGCGTCTTCTTGATCCGGCCGCGTGCCGGGGACCCGCCGGGGGTCACTACCTCCCGCATGATCGTGCTCGATCCTTGTTGTCAACGCCGTTGCGTTAGGTGGAACGGCAGTTCGTCGACCAGCACTGCCTCGCCGATCATGGAGTTGTGGTGGGTCACAGAACGCCCGTAAAACCCCCAAAGTCGGCACCACAACTCCATGATCGCCAAGCCGGGTCCAATCCGCTCCCGATCGGGCACTTCCTGTCCCGGGTTGACCCGCCGGCTACAGCCCTAACGCAACGGTGTTGTCCTTGTAGTGGTGGCCTCGTCCGCGCGAGGAGGGGCCTATCTCCTGGATCGAGCGCGATCTTGAGGCGGCCGGCCGGCCGGCCGGGCGGGGTGGCGGCGGGGCGGGGTGGTGCGGGATCAGGGGCGGATGTCGGCGGGGCGGTCGCTTGTGGGGAGGCCGGCGGCCAGCCAGGCGTCGACGCCGCCGATCATGTCGGTGGCCCGGCGCAGACCGAGGGTTTGCAGGCTGGCGGCGGCGAGGCTGGAGCTGTAGCCCTGCCGGCACACCAGCACGATCTCCCGGTCGTACCCGGTGGCTTCCGGGATCCGCCAGGCGCTGGCCGGATCGAGCCGCCATTCCAGCACGGTCCGGTCGATGACGACCGCGCCTGGCAGGTCGCCCTGTTCACGGCGCTGCAGGTCGGTACGGGTATCGACAAGCAGCGCGCCGCCGCGGACCGCCTCGACGGTCTGCTGCGGAGTCAGTCGGTGCAGCCCGGCGCGGGCCTGTTCGAGGAGGGCGTCGATGCCGGGGCTCATCACGTCTCGGAGCACCACCCGATCATGCCGACTTGGCAGCACGGCGGGCGGCGAACGGGCTGCCCGTCACCCGTCACCGCCCCAATTCCCTCGGACGTGACGGTGCCCGGCCGGGGCGGTCAGCCGGACGGGTCAGCGTTGCCCACGTTGACCGCGGTAGCCGGGTGATCGACTCGGTTCTGCTGATGTCGCCGTGTCCCGCTGGCAGGGATAGCGCGACATCAATGATCTGGAGTCGATCACGCCTGGACTGCGGTCGGCGGCATACTTTGGTCATGCCCGTGGCGGTCGTCGAGGCGTACGCCGAATTGGCTCGTCGGGTGCTCGCGGGCCCGGCGCGGTTGGGGCGGACCCGGCTGGTCGCGGTCGACGGGCCGAGCGGCGCGGGTAAGAGCTGGTTCGCCGCGCACTTCGCGGATGCCCTGGCGGCGCTGCTCGACGGTGACCGGCCGCCGGTGGTGCACACCGACGACCTGCTCGACGGTTGGGACGACCAGCTCAGCTTCTGGACCCGCCTCGACGAGTGGGTGCTCAGCCCGCTGCGGGAGGGGAAGGCCGGCTCCTATCGGCGTTACAGCTGGGTTCGGCGACGCTTCCTGGCTCGGCCGGTGCCGGTGCCGGTGACGCCGGTGCTGGTGGTGGAGGGAGTCAGCGCCGCCCGCGCGGTCGTCCGGCCGGAGTTGACCCTGGCGGTGTTCGTCACCGCGCCCGCGTCGTTGCGGCTGGCCCGCGCGGTCGCGCGGGACGGGCCGGAGATCCTGCCCGAGCTGCGTCGCTGGCACGCCGGGGAGCGGGCGCACTTCGCCGCCGACGACACGGCCGCCCGCGTGGATCTGTTGGTCGATGGCGCGCCCGCACTGCCGAACGACGCGGACCGGTACTACGTGCGCGTTCGCTGAGCGCCCGGCCAGTGGACGAGCGTCACCGGCTCCGGCACGATGCGTGCAGGGAGCAACGCGAGCAAGCACGACGCGAGCAAGCACGACGCGAGCAAGCACGACGCGAGCAAGCACGACGCGAGCAAGCACGACGCGAGCAAGCACGACGCGAGAACGACGACGCCAGCAGCACGACGATGCGAGCAAGCACGACGCGACAGCGCTCAGGGCGCGCGGCGAACGGGGGACTCTTCATGTCGGCATCGGACGCGCCCGCGCGGCGCCGGATCACGCTCACCGGCATCAGCTCGCGGGCCTGGGAGCATCCGGCCGACCGGGGTGCGCTGGTCGCGCTGCGGGAGCTGCGCGGTTTCGACGACGTGGTGCGGTCGTTCTTCGGGATGTGGAACGAGCGCGGGTTCCGGCTGTCCGTGCTGGCCTCCGGCATCCGCGTCGACCACCGGCAGTATCCGGCGGTGTGGCAGCGCTACACCGAGGCCGGGGCGGCGCTCGACGTGGCCGACCTGCCCGAGCTGTACGTGACCCAGTCGCCGTGGCTGGGCGCCGAGGCGGTCGGGCTGGAGCGGCCGTTCATCGTGCTGAACTCGGCCTGCGTGCAGCAGCTCGACGAGGACGAGCTGCGCTGCCTGCTCGGCCACGAGTTGGGGCACGTGGGCAGCGGGCACGCGGTCTACAAGACCATGCTCATGATCCTGACCCGGTGGGCGGCCAACTTGAGCTGGTTGCCGGTCGGCGCGATCGCGCTGCGGGCCATCATCGCGGCGATGCTGGAGTGGTGGCGCAAGGCGGAGCTGTCCGCCGACCGGGCCGGTCTGCTCGCCGGGCAGGACCCGGCCGCCGCGTTGCGGCTGCTGATGAAGCTCGCCGGCGGGGGTGACCTGTCGCAGGTCGACACGACCGCGTTCCTGGAGCAGGCCGCCGAGTACGCCGGCGGCGGCGACCTGCGCGACAGCCTGCACAAGATCCGGATGACGGCGTGGAGCACCCACCCCACGCCGGTGGCGCGGGCGGCGCAACTGCGCCAGTGGGTCGACTCCGGGGCGTACGGGCGGGTGCTGGCCGGGGACTATCCGCGCCGGGACGACGACAGCTCGACAAGCATCTCGGAGGAGATCAAGGCGGCTGCCGACTCGTACCGGGAGGAGTTCGGCCGCTCCACGGACCCGCTGGTCGGGTTGCTGCGCCGCCTCGGCGACGGCGCGAACGACGTCGGCGAGTGGGTCGGCGGCACCGCCGGTCGGGCCCGCTCCTGGATGGATGCCGCCACCGAGGCCGCCGGCCGCGCACAGCGTGCCGGCCGGTCCGCCCCCGGCGCGCGGGCGGGCGCCGGCCCGGCGGGCGACGGTGACGGTACGGGCTCCGCCGGCACGCCCCGGTAAGGCCGGCATACGATGCCGGTCATGACCTCACCGATCATGTCCGAGTCCGAGGTGCGGGCCGCAGTCGAGCGGGAGATGCCCGGCGTCCGGGCCGACCTGGAACGCCTCGTCCGCATCCCCGGCATCGCCTTCGATGGCTTCGACCACTCGCACGTGGAACGCTCCGCCGAGGCGGTCGCCGAGTTGCTGCGCGGGTGTGGCCTGGACGTCGACATCGTGCGTTCCGGCGGCCAGCCGGCGGTGATCGGCCGTCGGGCAGCCCCGCCCGGTGCGCCCACCGTGCTGCTCTACGCCCACCACGACGTCCAGCCGGTGGGCGACCTGTCGCTCTGGGAGTCCGATCCGTTCGAGCCTGTGGAACGCGACGGTCGGCTCTACGCCCGGGGTGCCGCCGACGACAAGGCCGGCATCATGGCGCACGTCGCGGCGCTGCGGGCGTACGGGGACGCGCTGCCGGTGGGTGTGGTGCTCTTCATCGAGGGCGAGGAGGAGTACGGCTCCGACTCGCTGGAGCAACTGCTGATCGAGCACCGTGACGAGATCACCTCGGACGTCATCGTGATCGCCGACTCCGGCAACTGGGACATCGGCGTACCGGCGTTGACCACCTCGCTGCGGGGCATCGTCAACTGCTTCGTCGAGGTGCGCACGCTGGACCACGCGGTGCACAGCGGCATGTTCGGTGGTGCCGTGCCGGACGCGCTCACCGCGCTGGTCCGACTGCTGGCGACGCTGCACGACGATGCCGGCGACGTGGCGGTGGCCGGGCTGGTCGGCCGGGAGGGCGCCACCGTCGACTACCCGGAGGACCGGGTCCGCGCCGAGGCCGGGCTGGCCGACGGCGTGCGGTTCATCGGCACCGGCCGGATCACCGACCGGCTCTGGACCAAGCCGGCGCTGGCGGTCCTCGGCATCGACGCCCCGGCCACCGGTGAGGCGCCGAACGCGCTGGTCCCGGCCGCGAAGGCGAAGCTCAGCGTCCGGCTCGCCCCGGGCGACGACCCCAAGCGGGCGTACGCGGCGGTGCGCGCACACCTGGAGCAGCACGCGCCGTGGGGCGCCCAGGTGGCGGTCAGCTTCGAGCACGACGGCTTTCCGTGCGTGATCGACGCGTCCGGGCCGATGTTCGACGCTGCCCGTTCGGCCTTCCGGGCCGCCTGGGATGGCACCGACCCGGTGGACATCGGCGTCGGCGGCTCGATTCCGTTCATCGCCACCTTCCAGGAGATGTTCCCGAAGGCGGCGATCCTGGTGACCGGCGTGGAGGATCCGCACGCCCGCGCGCACGGCCCGAACGAGAGTCTGCACCTGGGGGAGTTCGCCAGGGTCTGCCTCGCCGAGGCGCTGCTGCTGGGCAAGGTGGCCACGGCGGCGCGCTGAGGAATCTCGACGGCGATTTCGGGCCTGATCTGCGAGTTTACGGCGTGTCGGATCGCTCATTGTTATAGCCTTTCGAACATGAGTACGAACGAGGTGATGGCCCGGTTGGGGGCCGCTGTCAGCGCACTGGGAGATGTCGACGTCTCCGCGTGGTCCGACGACACGCTCAACGAGCAGCTCGGTGAGCTCTCCGCCGCTCTGGTCGCCCTCGACTCGGTGCTCTCCCGGGTCGCCGGCGAGGTCCGTGCCCGGGGGATGCGCATCGAGGAGCCCGTCAGCGCCTAGGCCCTGATCCGTCGTCCGCTCAAGCGGGCGGCACCCTGCCGACACCGCCCGGGCACGGCAATGCCCGGGCGGTGTCGGAGGGGACTGGCAGGATGGGCGGCGTGCGGTTCCTCGACCTGGCAGCCACGTCCGCGGCCGTCGGCGCCACCAGCGGCCGGCGGGCCAAGGTGGAGCTGCTCGCTGATGCGCTGCGCCGGCTCGATCCGACCGAGGTCGAGCCCGGCGCCGGCTACCTCGCCGGTGAGCTGCGCCAACGGCAGACCGGAGTGGGCTATGCCAGCCTTCGGAACCTGCCGCCACCGGCCGCCGAGCCGACGCTGACCGTGGCCGCCGTCGACGCGGCCATCGAGCAGATCGCCGCGGTGCACGGCACGGGCTCGCAGACTCGGCGTCGGGCGTTGCTCGGTGCCCTCTACGCGGCGGCGACCACCGACGAGCAGCGTCTGCTCACCGGTCTGTTCAGCGGCGAGCTACGGCAGGGCGCCCAGGCCGGGCTGCTCGCCGACGCGGTGGCGCGGGCCGCCGACGTGCCGGTGGCGACGGTCCGCCGGGCGCTGTTGCTCGCCGGTGACCTGCGCGCCGTGGCGGTCGCCGCGCTGGCCGGAGGAGCGGCCGAGTTGGCCGGGTTCGGCCTGCAGGTTGGCCGGCCGCTGGCGCCGATGCTCGCGCAGAGCGCGCCCTCGGTCGACGAGGCACTCGCCGCGACGGGCACACCGGCGGTGGTCGACGTGAAACTCGACGGCATCCGCATCCAGGTGCACCGCTCCGGCGCCGACATCGCCGTCTTCACCCGCAGCCTCGACGAGATCACCGGCCGGGTGCCCGAGGTGGTCGCCGCGGTCCGTGCCCTGCCGGGCCGCGAGCTGGTGCTCGACGGCGAGGCGATCGGCCTCGACGAGACGGGGCGTCCACTGCCGTTCCAGCAGACGTCGAGCCGGGCCGCCCGACGCACCACCCCGAGCAGCACCGGGCGCACCCCTGTCGCCCCGGCGGTGCTCGCGGCGGCCGCCAGCGCGGGCGCGACGGTGCTCACTCCGTATTTCTTCGATCTGCTGCACCTCGACGGTCAGGATCTGATCGATCTGCCCGGTCGGGAGCGGTGGGCCGCCCTGGCCGGTGCGGTGGACGCGTCGCTGCTGGTCGGGCGCATGGAGGTCGACGGCCCGGAGCAGGCCGCCACCGCGTTCGCCGCCGCGCTCGACGCGGGGCAGGAGGGCGTGGTGGTCAAGGCGCCGGACGCTCCCTACGACGCCGGCCGGCGCGGTGCCGCCTGGGTCAAGGTCAAGCCCCGGCACACCCTCGACCTGGTGGTGCTCGCCGTCGAGTGGGGCAGTGGCCGGCGCAAGGGCTGGTTGTCCAACCTGCACCTGGGTGCGCGCGACCCGCGGACGGGTGGCTTCGTCATGCTCGGCAAGACGTTCAAGGGGCTCACCGACGAGCTGCTGCGCTGGCAGACCGAGCGGTTCCTCGACCTTGCCGTGGAGCGTGGCGACTGGGTGGTGCGGGTCCGCCCCGAGCAGGTGGTGGAGATCGCCTTCGACGGGGTGCAGACCAGCTCGCGCTATCCCGGGGGGATGGCGCTGCGGTTCGCCCGGGTGGTGCGCTATCGCGACGACAAGTCCGCCGCCGAGGCGGACACCATCGACGCGGTCCGCGCCATCCACGCCGGCCGGGTCACCGGCTGACGACTGGTTCACCGACTGACGGCTGGTTCACCGGCTGACGGCTGGTTCACCGGCTGGGGCGGGGCCAGCGCCGGTCACCTGCCGGACAACGACCGGGCGTAGTTGACCTGGTTGTTGACGTGCTGCACCTGGCCCTGGTCGCTGACCGGGATCCGGGCCACGTACTGCTGATGGCCGTTGGTGACGGTGACCTGCACGGTGCCGTGGTGCCGGGTCTCCTTGACCAGCAGGAAGAGCAGGCTGAAGAAGGCCAGGCAGAAGAAGCCGACGATCGCGCAGACCAGCGCCCAGGTCGCCACCTTCTCCTCGCGTTGCCAGTAGTCGGCCACGTGCCAGGTGGCACCGGCCAACGGCAGCACCCCGGCGGGCGTGCGGATGACCGGCGGGCACACCGCGATCTCGGCGATCTGCACCGCGACCGCCTCTGGCCCGGCGGGACCGGCCGGTGCCGGGTGCGCCGACACCGGTGGGTACGGCCCGGACACCGGCCACGCCCCGCCGGGCGGCGTCGAGTGCGGCGCGGGCGGGCCGGAGAACGGCGGCGCCGAGAACGATGCCGGCGGTGCCGAGAACGAGGATGCCGGCGGTGCCGAGAACGGCGGTGCCGGCGGTGCCGAGAACGAGGATGCCGGTGGCGTCGAGAACGGGGGTGCCGGTGGCGCCGAGAACGACGCCGTCTGCGCCGGGATCGGCGGTGCGGGTGGCGCGGGGAACGGCGGTGCCGATTGCGCCGGGAACGGTGCCGGTGACGCCGAGAACGGCGATGGCGGTGACGACGATGCCGGTGACGCTGGGAACGGCGGTGCCGGAGGCGGTGTGTCCTGCGGCGGCGCGCTCGGGAAGGGTGCCGTCGGCGGGGTGATCGGCAGCGCCCCGGTGGCGGAGGTGGCGCTCCACGGATCGATCGGCGGTTGCGGCTGGGTCGGCGGCTCGGGCACCGCGGCCGTGGGATCCGAACTCACCGAGACCTCCAACGCGGGATCGACACGTGGCGCAGGCTACCGGCTGCCCTGTCGTCCCGCATGCCCCCGAGAGTCTGTTTGAGACGCCGATCCGGCCCTCGGTCAGGCGGACGCGCTCGGCGTCGGCTCGGCCGCGCGGTCCAGCGGGGCCGGGGTGACGCCGATCCCGGCGGCGCGGCGGGCCTCCCGGCGCGCCACCCAGCCGTAGCCGAACAGGGACATCACCGCGAAGAGCCACCACTGCACGACGTAGCCGAAGTTCTGCCAGTTGTTGGCGTGCCCGACGGGCACCGCCTTGAACACCGGGTCGGCCGTCGGGGTCTGCTCGTCGAGCAGCAGGTAGGCGCCGTAGACCGGGTAGGGCAGCTCGCCGGCCAGCCGCGACACACCGATCCGCCGGATCTCCAGCCGCCCGTCGCGGCGGGCCACCGCGCCGGCACCACTCTCGGTCTCGTGCACCCGACCGACCACCGTCACGTCGCCGGTCGGCACGGCGGGCACCGACGGCTGGGCGGTCGCCCCACCCGGAGCCGGCGGGATCCAGCCCCGGTCCACGAGCAGCGCCGTGCCGTCCGCGAGCACCAGCGGGGTGAGCACCTCGAAGCCGACCCGGCTGTCCACCGTCCGGCCGCGGACCAGCACCGTGTTCGTCGGGTCGTACCGGCCGGTGACGGTGATCCGGGTCCAGACCTTGTCCTCGGCGGGGGCGGGGCCGACAGTGCCCGCGCCGCCGGTGGGGGCGCGCAGCGCGTCGGCCAGCGGCGTCGGGGCCATCCGCTGACCCGCGTCGATCCGTTCGTTGACCTCGGTACGACCCCGGTAGCGGTCCAGCTGCCAGTTGCCGAGGAACACCATGACGGCGGCGGCGACCAGGGTCAGCGCGAGGGCGCCCAGCCAGCGTGGGCTCAGCAGGAACCGGTACACAGCACGAGGCTACTCGTATGACCGGCGCCACTGACCTGGACCGGGGCGGGAGGAGGCCCGGAGTGTGCCGCCGGCCCCGGTTGGCGGTGCTCGCGCCGCCAGCCGGGCGGGTATCGTCACGCCGACGGATCGGCCCCGGTCGTCCCCGTCGCGTACCCGCCGCCGCTCGCGAGGAGTCGATGATGACCGTCGTGCCGCGCCTGGTGCTCAGCGCGCCGTCCTCCGGGCACGGGAAGAACGCGCTGGCGATCGGGCTGCTCGCCGCCCTGGCCGAGCGTGGGGTCGACGTCGCCGGGTTCAAGCTCGGGCCGGACCACGTCGACGCCGCCTACCTCGGACTCGCGTCCGGTCGGCCCGGCCGGGTGATCGATCCCCGGCTGGTCGGCACCGACCGGCTCGCCCCGCTGGTGGCGCACGGCGCGGCCGGTGCCGGGCTCGCCGTGGTGCAGGGCAGCATGGGGCTGTACGACTCGGTCGGTGGCCGCCCCGAGCAGGAGTCCACGGCAGCCGCGGCCGCCGCGCTGCGCAGCCCGGTGGTGCTCGTCGTCGACGTGGCCGCGATGGGTCAGTCGGTGGCGGCCCTGGTGCACGGTTTCCGCTCGTACGACGAGCAGTTGTGGCTTGGCGGGGTGATCCTCAACCGGGTGGCGTCCTCGCGGCACGAGGGCATGCTGCGCGAGGCGTTGGACGACGTGGGCGTGCCGGTCTACGGCGCGTTGCGTCGGCAGGACCTGCCGGCGGTGCTGCCGTCGCGGCGGCACGGGGTGGCGCCGGTGGTCGACGGGTCCGCCGACGCCGTCCGAGCGGTTCGTCGGCTGGGCGAGGCCGTCGCCGCCACGGTGGATCTGGAACGGCTCCTCGGGCTGGCCCGCTCGGCCCCGCCGCTGCCGGCACCGGCCTGGTCTGCCGAGGAGGCCCTCGGCGGGTTCACCGCCCCGGCGGAGCGCCCGCTGGTGGCGTTGGCCGGTGGGCCGGGCGGCAGTTTCAGCCATGCGGAGACCGCCGAGCTGCTGCGGGCCGCCGGCGCCGAGGTCGTCACCGTCGATCCGCTGCGCGACGAGGCGCTGCCGGTCGGCACCCGCGCGCTTGTCGTCGGCGGTGCGTTGCCCGAGGCGTACGCCGAGCAGTTGTCAACCAACCGGCGGCTCTGCATCGCGGTGGCCGAGTTGGCGCGGACCGGGCGTCCGGTGATCGCCGAGGGCACCGGGTTGCTCTGGCTGGCCCGCGAGCTGGACGGCCTGCCGATGTGCGGGGTCCTCGACGCGGTCGGTGTCAGCCGGGACGGCCTGGTGGCCGGTTACCGGGAGGCGACCGCTCAGACCGACAGCGTCGTGGCCGCCAGCGGCACGGTGTTGGTCGGGCACAAGGCGCACCGCGCGGTGCTCACCCCCCGCGCCGGTCAGCGCCCGGCGTGGAGCTGGGAGGGCGGCACGCCGGAGGGGTTCGTCTGGCGCAACGTGCACGCCTCGCAGCTCACCCTGCACTGGGCCGGTCATCCGGCCACGGCCGCCCGGCTGGTCGCCGCGGCGGCGGCCGACCCGACGGCCGAGGTGGTGCCCGCGCAGTCCGGCGGCGTGCCGGCGTGACCGCTCGGCTGGCGGTGCGCCACCGGCGCCGGGTCAGCCGACGATCGCGTCCGACGGTGGGGTGAACTGGCGGGCCGGTGTGCCCTTCAGGCCGTCGCGGAGGGTCTCCGCGACCGCCTTGATCGGGATCTGGGACTGCCCGTCACCGACGGCGTTGAACGGGTTGTCCGGGTCGGAGATGAAGCTCGCCGCGGCCAGTTCCGGGGTGTAGCCGACGAACCAGGCGGACCGGGTGCTGTCGGTGGTACCGGTCTTGCCGGCCACCGGCCGTCCGACCGTGCCTCGCACGCTGTCGGCGGTGGACCAGCCGCCGCAGCTGCCGCGCGCCGGGGTGTCCCCGGTCGGGCAGCGGGCGGCGTCGGTGGCCGCCCGAGCGGCGTCCGCGCTGACCACCTGCCGGCAGCGGGGCTTGGCCACCTCACGGTGCAGGCCGCCCGGGGTGGCGTACGTGGCGGGTGTGCCGTCCCGGTTCATGATCGCCTGCACCGGGATCGCCTCGCAGTAGCGCCCGTCGGCCGCGATGGCGGCGTAGGCGTTCGCCATCTCCAGCGGGGTGGCGTCGGAGACGCCGAGCGTGAACGCGCCCCACTTCTTCGCCTTGGTCGGGGACGCCTGTTCCCGGTCGACGTCGGTGCGCCACCGCAGCCCGAGCTGTTCGGCCAGTCGGACCGCCCGGTCCGCGCCGACCTTCTCCTCCAGCCACACGAAGTACGTGTTGACGGATTTGCCGAAGCCGGACCACATGGTCTGTTGCCCGGTCATGGCACCGCTGGCGTTGGACGGCGCCCAGCCGTCGTAGACGGCCGACTTGTAGCGGTACGGGGCGTTGAACGAGGTGGAGAGCGTCATCCCCGAGTCCAACGCGGCGAGCATCGGGAACATCTTGAACGTCGAACCGGCCTGGTAACCCGCCAGGCTGCCGCCGCCGAGCAGCGGCGCCACCGTGTTCGGGTAGTTGGCCTTCACCTTCGGCCCGGCCTCGGGGTTGGAACTCTGCGGGTTCTCGCTCAGGTCCAGCGAGTACGTCCGGTTCACCGCCATCGCCTTCACCCGGCCGGTGCCCGGCTCGGAGACCACGATCCCGTTGGCGAACGGGCTGCCGGTGGCCTCCTTGCTGCCGACGTTCTTCTCCGCCGCGGCCTGGATCTTCGGGTCGAGGCTGAGCACGATCCGGTAGCCGCCCCGGCGCAGCTTGTCCATTCGTTCCAGCGGGTCCGCGCCGAAGGCGGGCTGCGCACTCCACCAGTTCTTCAGGTAGTCGCAGGCGAAGCCCCAGCCGTTGTACGTCTCCGCGACCGCGACACAGTCGTGCGGCGGGTTCGTGAGCTTCAGCCGGATCGGCTCGGCCTTGGCGGCGGCGGCCGAGTCGGGGGAGAGGTAGCCGAGCTGGCTCATCCGGTCCAGCACGTAGTCCCGCCGGCCGGTGGCCTCCTTCTGGTCGGAGTCGGCCGGGTCGTACTCCGAGGGGGACTTGACCAGCCCGGCGAGGGTGGCGGCCTCCACCGGGGTGAGGTCCTTCGGGGTCTTGGAGAAGAAGATCTCGCTGGCCGCGTAGATGCCGTACGCCCGGTGCCCGAAGTACGCCGAGTTCAAGTAGCGCTCCAGGATCTGCTCCTTGCTCAGCTCCTTCTCCAGGTCCAGCGCCATCCGCATCTCCTTGACCTTGCGCAGGCTGGTCTGCTGGGTGGCTTCCTGGACCTCCTTGGGCGTGGTCGCGCTGTCCCGCAGGGCCATCCGGACGTACTGCATGGTCAGGGTCGACGCACCCTGGGAGCCGCCGGAGCGGGCGTTGGACACGAAGGCGCGGGCCACGCCCTTCGGGTCGACGCCGTGGTGCTGGTAGAAGCGGGAGTCCTCGGCGGCGACGATCGCCTGCTGGATGTTCGGCGACATGTCCGACAGCTTGGTGTACTGCCGGTACTCCTCGTAGAACATGGTCAGCACGGTCTTGCCGTCCGGGCCGTAGACGTAGGAGGTCTCGGCGGGCAGGGCGGTGGTCAGCACCCTGGTCTTCTGCTCCACGGCGTGCGCGGTGGCCTTCGCGCCGAGCCCGGTGAGGGCGACCAACGGGTACGCGGCGGCGGCGATCACGATTCCGGCGATCAGTCCGGCGCGAAGGAGAGGGACGAGTCGACCAGCGGCAGCAAGGGGTCGGTTGCTCACATGGCTAAGTTATGACATTTCCGATTCGTACCTGAGAAGAACTCTTAAACCGGCGAGTGGTGACGCGGCTTACGCCGTGATCGACTGTCCCGCCGGCCACCTTCCCGGCAGGATCGCGGACATGCCCGTGCCGATCGTCGCTTCCGAGCCCGACCTGGCGCACCACGGTGACGTCGAGGTCGGCGACGGGCTGATCGACCTCGCGGTGAACGTCCGGCAGGCACCGGCTCCCGCCTGGTTGGCCGGCCCGATCGCCGCCACCCTGACCGACCTGGCCCGCTATCCGGACCCGACGCCGGCCCGGGCGGCCGTCGCCGCCCGACACCGCCGTCACCCGAACGAGGTGCTGCTCACCGCCGGCGCCGCCGAGGGCTTCGTGCTGATCGCCCAGGCGCTGCGCGGCGTCCGCCGGCCCGTGGTGGTGCACCCCCAGTTCACCGAGCCGGAGGCGGCGCTACGGGCCGCCGGGCACCCGGTCGAGCGGGTGCTGCTGGACGCCGCGGACGACTTCCGACTCGACCCGTCCCGGGTGCCCGCCGACGCCGACCTGGTGATGATCGGCAACCCCACGAACCCGACCTCGGTGCTGCACCCCGCGCGGACAGTGGCCGCGTTGGCCCGCCCCGGCCGGGTGCTGGTGGTCGACGAGGCGTTCGCCGACGCCACGAGCGCCCCCGGCCACCCCGGCGAACCGGAGTCCCTGGCCGAGCGACGCGACCTGCCCGGTCTGCTCGTGCTGCGCAGCCTCACCAAGACGTGGGGCCTGGCCGGCCTCCGGATCGGCTACCTGCTCGGTGCCGCGGACCTGCTGACCCGGCTGGCCGCCGTCCAGCCGCTCTGGGCCGTCTCCACACCCGCGTTGGCCGCCGCGTCCGCCTGCGCCACCGACGTCGCGGTCCAGGCCGAGCGCGCCATCGCCGCCGACCTCGCCGCCGACCGCGACCACCTGGTCGCCCGCCTCGCCGACCTGCCCGGTGTACGCGTCGTCGGCCGCCCCGCCAGCGCGTTCGTCCTGCTGCACCTGCCGGGCGCGACAGCGATCCGGGCCGCCCTGCGCGAGCGCGGCTGGGCGGTGCGCCGGGGCGACACCTTCCCCGGCCTCGGCCCGGACTGGCTGCGGGTGGCGGTACGCGACCGCAACACCACAGACGCGTTCATCGACGTGCTGCGCGAGATCATGGAGGCATGATGCTGGAGACCACGATCGCGGCGATCCGCCCGGCCGACGAGACGGCCATGGCCGCCGCCCGTGAGCTGCACGGCCGGCTGACCAAGCCGGCGGGCTCGCTGGGGGCGTTGGAGGAGCTGTCGGTACGCCTCGCCGGCCTCGCCGGGGCCTGCCCACCACCGCTGCCCGAGCCGGCCGCGGTGGCGATCTTCGCGGGCGACCACGGGGTGCACGCCCAGGGGGTGAGCCCTTGGCCGCAGGAGGTCACCGCGCAGATGATCGGCAACTTCCTGGCCGGCGGCGCGGTGGTCAACGCGTTCGCCCGGCAGGCCGGCGCGTCGGTCACCGTGGTCGACGTCGGGGTGGCCACACCGCTGTCCACCGACCCGGCCGCCGCTGTCGACCCGGCTGTCCTCTCCCCGGCCGCCCTAGACCCGGCTGCTCTCGGCCCGGGGGTGCTCGATCCGGCCGTGCCCCGGCTGGTTGCCGCGTCGGTCCGTCGGGGCACCCGCGACTTCACGGTGACCGCCGCGCTGACCCGGGACGAGGCGCTGGCGGCGGTGCAGACCGGCATCCGGATGGCCGACGAGCTGATCGACGCCGGGGCCGGCATCCTGCTCACCGGTGACATGGGCATCGGCAACACCACCCCGGCCGCCACGCTGATCGCCGCGTTCACCGGTGCCGACCCGCTCGACGCCACCGGTCGGGGCACCGGCATCGACGACCCGACCTACGCGCACAAGGTCGCCGTGGTGCGCGCCGCGCTGACCCGGCACACACCCGACCCGGCCGACCCGCTGGGTGTGCTGGCCGCCGTCGGTGGCCTGGAGCACGCCGCGCTGGCCGGACTGATCCTGGGTGCCGCGGCCCGCCGCACGCCGGTGCTGCTGGACGGCGTGATCGCGGTGTCGGCCGCGCTCGCCGCCGCGGCGTTCGCCCCGGACGCGGTCTGCGCCATGGTCGCCGGGCACCGTTCGGCCGAACCGGGTGCGACGGCGGCACTGCGGCACCTCGGCCTCGACCCGCTCATCGACCTGGGGCTGCGCCTCGGTGAGGGCACCGGCGCGCTGTTGGCGTTGCCCGTGGTCATCGGCGCGGTGCGGGTGCTGCACGAGGTGGCCACGTTCGACGCCGCCGGGGTGGCCGAGAAGTGAGCACGTACGGCGAGCGAACCCTCCGCCTCGGAGGTGTGGCGTGACCTCCAATCCGTACCCCCTCGGTTTGCGGCTCGCCGGGCGGCGGGTGGTTGTGGTGGGCGGCGGCGCGGTCGCCACCCGCCGGGTGCCCGCGCTGCTGGACGCCGGCGCGGACGTCCTGCTGGTGGCACCGGAGCTGACCCCGGCGCTGCGCGCCCAGGTCGACGCGGGTCGGCTGCACTGGGTGCCGCGCCGGTTCGCGGTCGAGGACCTGGACGGTGCCTGGCTGGTCCAGGTGGCGATCGACGACCCGATGGCGGCGGCCTCGGTGAGCGCCCTCGCCGCCGAGCGACGGATCTTCTGCGTCCGGGCCGACGACCGGACGGCCGCCACCGCCTGGACGCCGGCGGTGACCCGGCACGGCCCGGTCACCGTCGCGGTGCTCGGCGGCGGCGACCCCCGCCGGGCGATGACCGTCCGCGACGCGATCCGCGACCTCCTCGCGGTCCGCCTGGCACCGGAGCGGCTCGCCCCGACGCAGAGCGGGTCCGACGCTGCGGCCGCGATGGCCGGGGCGGCCGGGGCGGCCGGGGCGGCCGCTGCGACCGGGTCCGCCGCTGCGACCGGGTCCGCCGCTGCGACCGGGTCCGACGCTGCGACCGCGACGGCCGGCGCGGCCGGGCGGCAGGTTGGGCGGGTGGCGCTGGTGGGGGCGGGGCCGGGGGACCCGGAGCTGATCACCGTGAAGGGGTGGCGGCTGCTCACCGAGGCGGACGTGGTGGTCGCCGACCGGTTGGTGCCGGGGCTGCTCCTCGACGAGCTGCGCCCGGACGTCGAGCTGGTGGACGCCTCGAAGATCCCCTACGGACCGTCCCGGGCCCAGGAGGAGATCAACCAGATCCTGGTCGACCGCGCCCTGGCCGGCGCGTTCGTGGTGCGGCTCAAGGGCGGCGACCCGTACGTCTTCGGGCGGGGCGGTGAGGAGCTGCTGGCCTGCGCGGCGGCCGGTGTGCCGGTGACCGTGGTGCCCGGGGTGACCAGCTCGATCGCCGCCGCCTCCGCGGCCGGGATTCCGGTCACCCATCGGGGCGTGGCGCACGAGTTCACGGTGGTCTCCGGGCACGTGGCACCCGACTCACCGGCCTCGCTGGTGCGCTGGGACGCCCTCGCCGGCCTGCGCGGCACCCTGGTGATCCTGATGGGGCTGAAGAACCTCGCCGCCATCAGCGAGACCCTGATCGCCCACGGTCGGCCACCGCAGACGCCGGCCGCCGTGGTGCAGGAGGGCACGACGGGTGCCCAGCGGGTGCTGCGATCCACCCTCGGCGCGGTGGCCGCTGACACGCTCGCCGCCGATGTGCGGCCGCCGGCCGTCGTCGTGCTGGGAGACGTGGTGGGGGCACTCGACGGCTGACCGGCGACCGAACGCGGCGGCGCGACCGTCCGGCGCCGGACCCGAGCCTCATCGAGGTCGCTGGCGACGCCGATCGGGCACGGGAGGGCACCGGCAGGGTAGATCTTGGACAGTTTCCGTTTTCGCGTAACGGAAACTGTCCAAGATTGCCAGCTGCGGCGGGTGAGGCACCGCAGTTTCGCGGGTGCCGGCTTGACCGGTGAGGGCGGATACGGACCGGGGAACCGGGGGTGTCGGTGGTTGTCGACACAATGTCGCTCATGTTCACCGTGAAGGACCCGCACGAGACGTGGCGAACGGACCTGCTCAGACCCGTCGCGCTGCGGTGTGCGGGCCCTGACCTGACCACCACCTTCGAGGACCTCCCCTCGCAGTGGCGCGCCGCCCCGGTCCGGACACTGCGGTGCACGGACGCGGACGGCTCCTGGGCCGCCCTGGTGACAGTGGTCCGTGGTTATCCGCAACAGCCGGGTGACTCGCTCGTCGGCAACGAGTTCGGCCGTGATCCGCACACCGCCTACGACCTGGACTCGCCCGGAAACCTGGTGTACGAGCTGCAGGTGACCGAGGACGACGGGTCCGACGAGCATGAGCTGCTGGAGTTCCGGCTCTTCGGCGACCCGCAGGCCGCCGGGGCGGAGGTGCTGCGGTGGGCGGGGAAGAAGGCGGCGTACTCGGTCCGCCCGTCGGTGGAGCGGGCCGAGACACGGCAACGCCGGGCTCGTCGACAGTTCGACAATCGCCAGGTCAGTGCGGCATCGCCGCAGGTCCGGATCGACGTGGTGGCCGGCGAGGCCGCCGCGGACCTCGACGCCATCGACAGGTCCGCGTTGTGCTGGCACTTCCCGCGCGGGAACACCGGCGCGTACCTGCGGTCCGCAGTGGTCGCGCTGGCCGGCTACGGCGAGCAGCGGCCACACCTGCGGGGCCGGTGGCTCACCGCACGGGCCGAGGGCGAGCAGTTGGTCATCGGCATCGACGAGCTGATCCCGGCCAACCAGCGGCACCGCTGGGACAGCGCCCGCTGGCTGTGGGACCGTCGAGCGGCGACCACTCCGGCCGGGCTTCGCTGGCAGGTCGACCGGGTCGAGCAGGCCGCCCCCGCGGTCGCGGCCGTCCACCGTGGCGCGCTGCCCGAGGCGCTGGCCAACGCCGGGGTGCAAACGGATCCGGAGCTCGACGCGCTGCTGACCGGTGTGCCGTACCGGCTCTCCGACGCCGAGCTCACCCCGACCTGGGTGGCGACCCTGCACCGGGGTCTCGCCGACCTCGCGCCCTGGCGGCTGGACGCGGCGTACCGGGGGTGGCGGGACGGCCGGCAGGCACTGGGGCTGCCGGTCCGGGATCCGGTTGTCCTGTTCGGCCTCGGCGGCGTCGGCGCGGTCCGTAAACCGAAGCTCGCGCTCGACCACACCGGCGACGCCCCACTGCTGTGCCTGATCCACACCGGCAGCAGCGCGGTACTGCCGTACGCGCACTGGACGGTGCCCACCGACCTCGGTGCCCGCCTGTACGGGTGGCAACCGAGCCTGCCGTACCCGCACTGACCGACGGGGCCGGAGCGTAAGCGCTCCGGCCCCGTCACACGTGCGGTCGAACTACTGCTTGAGCATGTTGTCCAGCAGCAGGGCACAGCGGATCAGACCGAGGTGGCTGTACGCCTGCGGGTGGTTGCCCAGCCCACGCTCGGCCAGCGGGTCGTACTGCTCGGGGAGCAGCCCGGTCGGACCGGCGGTGAGCACCATCTGCGCGAACAGCTCCTCGGCGTCGGTGCGGCGGCCGGTGCGCAGGTACGCCTCGATCAGCCACGCCGTGCAGATGTGGAAGCCGCCCTCACGGCCGGGCAGGCCGTCGTCCCAGTGGTAGCGGTAGACGACCGGGCCGCTGCGCAGGTCCGCCTCGATGCGCAGGACGGTGGACAGGAAGCGCGGGTCGTCGCCCGGGAGCAGGCCGGAGAGCCCGATCCAGAGTGACGAGGCGTCCATGTCCTCGTCCCCGTACGCGACGCTGTACGCCTCGACGTCGGAGTGCCAACCCTGCTCCAGCACGTTGGCGCCGATCCGGTCGCGCAGGTCCTTCCACTCCGGCCGGTCCTGGCCGCCGTGCTCGCGCATGACGTGCAGCGCCCGGTCGACGGTCATCCAGCACATCACCTTGGAGAAGACGTGGTGCCGTGGTGGCAGCCGCGCCTCCCAGATGCCGTGGTCGGGCTCGTGCCAACGGCGGCGGACCGCCTCGACCATGTTCTCCAGGACCCGCCACTCGTCCTCGCGGACCGAGCCGCGCGCGTCGGCGACGGCCGCGATCAGGTCGGCGATCGGGCCGAAGACGTCCAGTTGGAGTTGGTGGTTGGCGAGGTTGCCGACCCGGACCGGCCGGGAGCCGGCGTACCCGGGCAGCGTGTCGATGACCGCCTCGGCGCCCAGCTCGTACCCGTCGATGGTGTAGAGCGGGTGCAGTCGCTCCGGGTGGCCGCCGGTGCGCTCGATGCAGCCGTCCACCCAGCGCAACAGCGCCTCGGCCTCCTCGACGGAGCCGAGGTCGACGAGTGCGCGGGCGGTCAGCGCGGCGTCGCGCAGCCAGCAGTAGCGGTAGTCCCAGTTGCGGACGCCGCCCAGCTCTTCGGGGAGCGAGGTGGTCGCCGCGGCCAGGATCGAGCCGGTTGCCTCGTGGCAGAGCCCGCGCAGGGTGAGGGCGCTGCGCGCGACCAGGTCACGGGCGGTGGACGGCAGCCGCAGCGAGGCCACCCAGTCCTTCCACGGCTGCTCGGCCGCGGCCTGCCGTTCGTGGATCGGCACCCGGTGGTGCTCCAGGCTGTGCGTGCCGAAGCGCAGCTCCAGCACGACCTGCCCACCGGCGGCGGAGAGGTCGACGATCGCCTTGGCGGTCTCGTACCCGCCGTCGTTGCCGACCTCCCACTCCACGCCGGGGGCGTAGAGCGCGACCGGCTCGTTGGAACCGAGCACCAGCAGGCCGTCGCCGAGTGGCTGCAACTGCACGGCTACCTGACCGAACTCGGGTCTCGGCGCGAACTCCACCCGGGCCTTGCCACTGCCGGTGAGCACCCGGATCAGTGTCGAGTCGCCGGTGATGACCGCGGGGCTGTCGTCCGGTGTGGTCTCCCGGGCCGGCTTGTCCAGCCAGTCGGTGACGGTGAGCCCGGACCACCGGGTCTCCACGGTCATCGTGCCGGAGCGGTAGCGCTGGCCCAGCGGGATGCCGCCGCGTTCCGGGGCGACGCTGAAGTGACCGGCCGGGCTGCCACCCACCAGGTCGGCGAAGATCGCCGCCGAGTCGGGCTTGGGGTGGCAGAGCCAGCTCACCTTGGCCTCGGGGGTGAGCAGCGCGACGGTACGACCGTTGGCCAGCATGGAGTGCCGCTCGATCGGCACGGCCCGCTCGCCGAACAGCCAGTGCCGCCGGGTCTCCAGCAGCAGCGCCAACGCCCGGGCGGCCTCCAGCGGATCGCCCACCCGGTAGCTGGCCTTGGTGTCCCCGGGGCCGATCTTGATGCCGAGGTCGGGACCGTGCAGGTGGCCGAACGCGTTCTCGTCGGTGATGTCGTCGCCGATGAACAGCACCGCGCTGGAGGCGAGCTGGGTCCGCAGTTGGTCGAGCGCGGTGCCCTTGTGGGTGGCCACGACGGAGAGCTCGATGACCTCCTTGCCCTGGGTCACCGTGACGCCGTCGAAGGTGGCCGGGCCGGTGCGGACCGCCTCGATGGCCGCGGCGGCCACCTGGGGGTCGACCCCGCGGGTGTGTACCGCGACGCTTGCCGGCTTGCGTTCCAACCGGATGCCCGGATGCTTGGCGGCGATCTCGCGTAGCGCGTTGCGAACCTCGGTCCGCACCGCGACCAACTCGGGGGAGAGCCGCTCGACGAAGCCGATGTCGAACTCGGAGCCGTGGCTGCCGACGAGGTGCACCTCGCTGGGCAGTCGCGACAGCGCGGCCAGGTCGCGCAGCGCCCGGCCGGAGACGACCGCCACGGTTGTCTGCGGCAGCGCGGCGAGCGCGCGGACCGCGGCCACCGACTCGGGCAGCGGGACGGCTGTGCTCGGGTCCTCCACGATCGGCGCCAGTGTGCCGTCGTAGTCGCAGGCGACCAGGAGTTGGGGGACCCGGGCGATCCGGCCGATGGCGGAGCGCAGCTCGGGGTCCATCACCCCGGTGGCCGTGGCGGCTCCATCGTTGACGGTCGTGTTCACTCGGCCTCCGCCTCGGGAACTCCGAGCTCGGAGAGGAAAGACTTGGCCCAGTGGCCCACGTCATGGGTACGCAGGTGACGTTGCATTGTCCGCATCCGGCGGCGTGCCTCGGTTTTCTCCACGTGCACTGCCCGGAGCAGGGCGTCCTTGACCGCGTCCGGGTCGTGCGGGTTACACAGGAAAGCCTGGCGCAGCTCCGTTGCGGCGCCGGCGAACTCACTGAGCACGAGCGCGCCGCCCTGGTCGGCGCGCGACGCCACGTACTCCTTCGCGACCAGGTTCATGCCGTCTCGTAGCGGTGTCACCATCATCACGTCGGCAGCAACGTACATTGCGGCGAGTTCACTGCGACTGTACGACTGATGCAGGTAATGCACTGCCGGCACGCCGACCCTGCCGAATTCGCCATTAATCCGGCCAACCTCGCGCTCGACCTTGACCCGAAGTGCCTGGTAGTGCTCGACGCGCTCGCGGCTGGGCGTGGCCACCTGCACCATAACCGCGTCGGGAACTGTCAACTTTCCGTCAGCAAGCAACTCGCGGAAGGCCTTGAGGCGCAACTCGATGCCCTTGGTGTAATCCAGCCGGTCCACGCCCAGGATGATCGTCTTCGGGTCGCCCAACTCGGCGCGGATCTGCTTGGCCCGGGCCTGGATCGCCGGGTCGGCGGCCATCCGCTCCATCTCCTGGGTGTCGATCGAGATGGGGAAGGCGCCCGCCTTCACCTGCCGACCGTCGACCTGGATCATCTGCCCCTCGTAGCGCAGCCCGAGCAGGTGCCGGGCCAGCCGGACGAAGTTCTGCGCGGCCAGCCGCTGCTGGAAGCCGACCAGGTCGGCACCGAGCAGGCCGCGCAGGATCTCGGTGCGGAACGGCATCTGCATGAACAGCTCGATCGGCGGGAACGGGATGTGCAGGAAGAACCCGATCCGCAGGTCCGGGCGCAGCTCACGGAGCATCGCCGGGACCAGCTGGAGCTGGTAGTCCTGCACCCAGACCGTCGCACCCTCGGCCGCGACGTCCGCAGCGGCCTCCGCGAAGCGGGCGTTGACCAGCCGGTACGCCTCCCGCCAGCGGCGCTTGTAGGCCGGCGTCTCGACCGCGTCGTGGTAGAGCGGCCAGATCGTCGCGTTGGACTGGCCCTCGTAGTAGCGCTCCAGCTCCTCGGCGCTGAGCGGGACCGGGTGCAGCCGGATCCCCTCCAGGTCGAACGGCTCGGGGGCGGCCCCGGTGCCACCGGCCCAGCCGACCCAGGTGCCCTGGTGTTCGGCGAGCACGGGGTGCAGCGCGGTGACCAGCCCGCCAGGGCTGCGTCGCCACTGCCGGCCCTCGGGTGTGCTCACCTCGTCGACCGGCAGACGGTTCGCCACTACGACAAAGGAGCTACGGACGGTCACGATCGGCCACCTCCGGGTACTGACGGGTCCACCGCGAATGAGCGTACTGAGCGTAGCTGCGGCGTCTTGTGCCTCGTGCCGGAGTCTCCTACCCGCCTCGTACGCGCTGAAATCCCCAGGGTGATCTTGTCGACAGCCCGTCGATCAGAGGTCGATGATCGGCAGGGGATGATCGACTCCGGTTGCATGAAAACGGGTTATCCAGACGCGGGGGACGGCCCGATTTCCATAAAGTCGAGTGGATCATGGGCCGGCGGAGGCGCGCCCGCGTACTCCTGGGGCGGGGTGATGTGGGCGAAGCGCGGCGTACCTGTCAGGATTGACGATGGCGTGCGCGTGGCCGGCTCCCGGCCGGCGGCGGCGGGCGGATCTCACAGCCCGCGCCGCGCCGCCGATCAGGCGACAGCAAATCGACGGAGGTAGCCCGCACCGTGGCCCAGTACATCTACGTCCTGGAAAAGGCACGCAAGGCGCACGGCGACAAGGTCGTGCTCGACAACGTGACGTTGAGCTTCCTGCCGGGGGCCAAGATCGGTGTGCTCGGTCCGAACGGCGCCGGTAAGTCCAGCCTCCTCAAGATCATGGCAGGGCTGGACAAGCCGAGCAACGGCGAGGCCCGACTCATGCCCGGCTACACCGTCGGCATGCTCGCCCAGGAGCCCCCGCTCAACGACGCCAAGACCGTGCTCGGCAACGTCGAGGAGGCGGTCGCCGAGACCAAGGCCAAGCTGGAGCGATTCAACAAGATCGCCGAGCAGATGGCGACCGACTACTCCGACGAGCTGATGGAGGAGATGGGCAAGCTCCAGGAGGAGCTGGACCACCTCGACGCCTGGGACGTCGACTCCAAGCTCGAGCTGGCCATGGACGCGCTGCGCTGCCCGCCGCCGGACGCCGACGTGACCCAGCTCTCCGGTGGTGAGCGCCGCCGGGTCGCGCTGTGCAAGCTGCTGCTGGAGGCACCCGACCTGCTGCTGCTCGACGAGCCGACCAACCACCTGGACGCGGAGAGCGTCTCCTGGCTGGAGCAGCACCTGGCCAAGTACGCCGGCACCGTCATGGCGATCACCCACGACCGGTACTTCCTCGACAACGTGGCCGGCTGGATCCTGGAGCTGGACCGTGGCCGGGCCATCGGCTACGAGGGCAACTACTCCACCTACCTGGAGAAGAAGGCCGCCCGGCTGGCCGTCGAGGGTCGCCGCGACGCCAAGATGAAGAAGCGCCTCACCGAGGAGCTGGAGTGGGTCCGCTCCAACGCCAAGGCCCGGCAGACCAAGTCCAAGGCCCGCCTGGACCGGTACGACGAGATGGCCAACGAAGCGGAGAAGACCCGCAAGCTCGACTTCGAGGAGATCCAGATCCCGCCGGGCCCGCGGCTGGGCAGCACGGTGATCGAGGCGGTCGACCTCAGCAAGGGCTTCGGCGACCGGCTGTTGATCGACAACCTGTCGTTCTCGCTGCCGCGTAACGGCATCGTCGGCATCATCGGCCCCAACGGCGTCGGCAAGACCACCCTGTTCAAGACCATCGTCGGGCTGGAGCAGCCGACCGGCGGCCAGGTCCGGGTCGGCGAGACGGTCTCGCTGTCGTACGTCGACCAGAACCGCGAGGGCCTCAACGGCGACAAGACCGTCTGGGAGGTCGTCTCCGACGGGCTGGACTACCTGATGGTGGGCAAGGTCGAGATGCCGTCGCGGGCGTACATCGCCGCGTTCGGCTTCAAGGGACCGGACCAGCAGAAGCCGACGAAGGTCCTCTCCGGCGGTGAGCGCAACCGGCTCAACCTGGCGCTGACCCTGAAGATCGGCGGCAACGTCATCCTGCTCGACGAGCCGACGAACGACCTGGACGTGGAGACGCTGTCCAGCCTGGAGAACGCGCTGCTGGAGTTCCCCGGCTGCGCCGTGGTCATCTCGCACGACCGGATGTTCCTGGACCGGGTCGCCACGCACATCCTGGCCTGGGAGGGCGACGACCAGGACCCGTCCCGGTGGTTCTGGTTCGAGGGCAACTTCGAGGCGTACGAGAAGAACAAGATCGATCGCCTCGGCGCGGAGGCTGCCCGGCCGCACCGGGTGACCTACCGCAAGCTGACCCGCGACTGACCGGCCGAGAAGGTGTCTGACCGGTTCGTCTACCACTGCACACTGCGCTGGTCCGACCTGGACGCGTACGGCCACATCAACAACTCGCGCTTCCTCACCCTGTACGAGGAGGCGCGGGTGGCGTTGATGTTCGCCGGTGGTCGGGCGTGGGGGGTCGGCTCGTTCGCCAACGGGGTGGTGATCCGCCGCCACGAGGTCGACTACCTGCGCCCGGTCGACTACGCGCTGGGTCGGGCCACCGCGGAGGCCGCGCCCACGGTGCGGATCGAGCTGTGGGTGGAGGAGATCCGGCACGCCTGGTTCACCGTCGCCTACGAGCTGTACGACGGCGAGGTGCTGGCCAGTCGGGCCCGCTCGGTGCTGGTGCCGTTCGACCTCACCCGCCAGGTGCCCCGGCGGATCACCGCGGAGGAACGGGCCTTCCTGAGCACGTACGCACCGCAGGGCGGTCTGGCATGACCCGGCCGGGCACGGCCGAGCCGGGACGGACGGCGACGCACGGTGTGGCCGGGGTGGCGGACGCCGGTGCCTTCCTGGCCCGGCTGGTCCGGTTGGAACCGACCGCACCGGTCCGGCTGCGGCCGGCCGGTGTGCCCGGTCGGATCGCCCTCTGGGCCCGTCTGCCGTGGCAGGTCCTGGTGGTCCGGACGGTGGCCGCCGGGCCGGCCGACGGCACCGCCGGGGACGTGACGGTGGCCGCCGCGGAGCTGCTCGCCGAGCTGGAACGCGGTGGCACCGCCCTGCCGGTACGCCGGGACGCGCAGTGGCGGTGGCCGCTGCCCCCGGCGGGCAGCCGGGCGGTGGAGGCGCTGCCCGTCGTCGAGGTGCGGCGGATCGCGGACGCGGCGGCGGGCACCCTGCGCACGGCCACCGAACAGGGCGTGGCCGGCCGTGCGGTGGGCCAGCGGGCGCTGCGGGACGCGCTGCTCGACCACGTGGCGGTGCTCGTCACGCCGGACGGGCCGCCCGCCCGGCCGGTCGAGGTGTCGCAGCGGCTGGTGCAGGGGGTGGTCCGGATGGGCTTCCTCGGTGCCGCCGACCGCCCGGCCGTCGGCCACGACGAAGCCGCCGTCGAGGTCCGGGTGGCCGGACGTTGGGTCGGCCTGGCGGGACCATACGGAGCGGCATGGTTGCAGACGGCTACGGATCTTGCGGTGACGCCCCTCACTCCTCGTCCGAACGGGTGACCCCTGCTCATTCTTCTGGGCAGGGGCGGTCGTTGGGGGGGTGCTACAACTCGGCTGTCCGGGTACCGTCCATCCTCGGATCCAACGCACCGTAGGCGACTGGATCCGCTGGGGAGTGAGGTGCGACGAGCGATGCCGTGGTGGTCATGGCGCCCCGGTCCCGCCGACGGCGGCGATCCGGGAACCCGAAGCGGGATCACAGTGGAGAGCGCGGTCCGGGTCGGGCCGCCCAGCCCTCGCCAGCCGGGGGACGACTGCCCGGCCAGCGAGCGACCAGTGCTGAGCGAGATGTTGGCCACCGTCGAGCCGGTGAGTCTGCGCCGCGTCTGCGACGCACTCGACCTGCTCGACGTGCGCTATCTGGCCGATGGCGACGGCAACCTGCTGGCCATGTGGGAGCGGCACGCCGTGCTGGTCACCCTCGAAGGGCCGGAGGACGAGATCCTGGTCATGCGGGCACGCCCGCACGCCACGGTCCCGCCGGACTGGGCCGACCGGGCCTATCGGGTGGTCAACGAGTGGAACCACACCCGCCGGTTCTGCAAGGCGTACATCGGCGACCCGACCGAGCGCGGGCAACTACCGATCTACGCCGAGCTCCAGGTGCCGCTCGGTGCCGGCACCCACGACGCGCTGTTGGTCGAGATGCTCGACTGCGGCGCGGCGGTCGCCACCAGCTTCGTGGACTGGCTGCACGACGAGGGCGCGCTGCTCTGACGCCACGGGTGGTGCGGCCGGGTCAGACGCCGTCGGCCGGGTCGTCCATGACGTTGACCATGAAGTACGCGGCCCGTTCCAGGTAGTCCCAGAGTGTCGCGGCGATCTCCGGCTCGAGGTCGAGCTGGTCCACGGCGCGGCGCATGTTGCGGAGCCAGGCGTCCCGTTCGGCGGCGCCGATCCGGAACGGCGCGTGCCGCATCCGCAGCCTCGGGTGGCCACGCTGGGCGGAGTACGTGTTCGGGCCACCCCAGTACTGCATCAGGAACAGGGTCATCCGCTCCGCGGCCGGCCCCAGGTCGTCCTCCGGGTACATCGGTCGCAGCAGGGGATCGGTGGCGATGCCGGCGTAGAACTCGTCGACCAGCCTGCGGAAGGTGGGCTCGCCGCCGACCGCTTCGAAGAGGGTCGTCGAAGCACCGGGACGCTCGGATTCGCCTGCGGGGTTCACCGTTCCATCCTGCCAGGTGCGCCGTACGCCAGCCCGACCCGCTCGGCGTGCGTCGGATCACGCCGGACCGATGCGTCCCGCTGGCGGGCGCTCAGCCCGCGCGCGGGGTGGACGGGCGTGCCCCGGGCGCTCAGCCCGCGCGAGGCGGACGGGCGTGCCCCGGGTCAGGTGACCGCGTGCCGGCGGTGGCCCTCGCCACTACGCGGCTCGGGAGGGCCCGCGGCCGCGCCGCCGGTGTCGTCCGGATCGTCGGGCGGCGCGGCATTGGCCGCCGTGGCCGCCGCGATCGCGTCGTCGATCGTCTGCCGATCCGGCCACCACAGCGCGGCCACCGCCATCAGCACCACGCCGACCGCGCTCCACACCCCCACCACGAAGGGGATGTTGTTGAAGCGATCGGCGATCAGCCCGGTGGCCAGCACCGCGAAACCCTGGATGACCTGGACACCGGTCGCCATCACCCCGAAGGCGCGGGCCCGGAAGCCGTTGGGCAGCGCCTGGACGAAGAGCCCGTTGGCCATCGGCAGCATGCCGGCGACCGCGAAACCACAGAGAGCGGCAAGCAGTGCCACCGCCAGCGGTGGCGGATCGAACAACGTCGGCACCAGCATCAGTGGGGCGAGCACCGCGAGCGGCCGCATCAGCTTCAGCCGGCGGGCCGGGCCGAACAGACGGCTCACCAGCAATCCGCCAAGGATGAAGCCGACCGGGCCGGCCACCATGATCACCGCCTGGGCCGTGCTCGCGCTCATGCCGCCGCTGCCCTCCTCGTTGGCCCAGCCGACGGCCAGCCCCTCGGGGAGGATCGAGAAGAGCATCGCGCTGAACACCAGCACCGCGATCGCCCGCAGCACCGGTGTGCCGAACACGATGGTGAAACCCTGGCGGGTCTCCTGCAGCAGGTGGCTGCGGTGTGCCGGGTTCGGCACCGCCGAGCGGTCGCGCACGCCGAAGCGGACCAGCAGCGCCGAGACGCCGAACGTGGCCGCGTTGAACAGGAGCGCGACCCGCGGGTCGATCGAGGCGACGGCGGCACCGAGCACGTACCCGACGATCTGGGCCGCCTGCCCCACGCTGGCGTTCAGCGACAGCCCGAGCACCAGCCGGTCTCCGGCGAGCATCTGCGGCATCAACGCCGACTTGGCCGCCTGGCTCGGCGGGTTGGCCAGCGTGGCGGCGAAGATGAGCACCAGTACCGCC
Source organism: Micromonospora sp. NPDC049101 (assembly GCF_040648675.1). Lineage (NCBI taxonomy): Bacteria > Bacillati > Actinomycetota > Actinomycetes > Micromonosporales > Micromonosporaceae > Micromonospora > Micromonospora sp. NPDC049101. The sequence continues at coordinate 367,777 of NZ_JBEZED010000005.1, forward strand.
TGGTACGACAACAGCGGGATGGCGATGAGCAGCATCAGCGCCATCCGGATGAGGTCACACGCCACCATCACCCGCCGGTACGGGTACCGCTCCGCGAGTGCGGCGAGCACCGGACCACCGAGCAACCAGGGCAGGAAACTGACCGCGAAGGCAACCGCGGAGAGCCCTACCGAGTGGGTCTTCTGGTAGACGAGCAGGGTGACGGCGGCCTTCGCGACGTAATCACCGACCCAGGAGAGAGCGCCCGCCGTGAAAACGGCGCGGAACTCCTGCTGGGCGAACACTTCGCGAAAAGTGGCGGGGTCTTCCGCGGAAGGTCGCTCGTCGGGCACCGTCGCCTCCATCGGCCTCCGAATCGGCCGCTCGTGGCAGCCCGGCCGGAGGCGCTCGTCAGATCTACGGATCAGCGAGGTTGTGATCACGCTTTGGCGGGAACGCGTGCTCCGGATTCTGCCCGATCGTCTGACAACTATCTAGGCCGAACGGGTCATTCGTCGCTTCCCCGACTGAACGAACGGACGATACCTGAGGGGCCGGCGGGCTCGCGACCCCCGAATCCGAGGACAGTGCCGGGTGGGTCAGGTGGCACCGCCCTGACCCGTCTCACCGTCGGGCAGCGGCCGGGGCGGCAGCCCGGGATAGATGCGGGCTGCCGCGATCTGCGCGGTGATCCCCGAGTTTTCCAGTGCCTCCGCCAGCCGCCTGCGCAACTCCCGGCCCACCGCGAACTGCCCGTCCGCGGTCGTCTTCACCACCGTCCGGATGACCGCACCGTCCACCGTCACCTGCTCGACACCCAGCACCTCCGGCGCCTCCACGATCTCCGGCGACAGCTCCGGGTCCACCGCGATCGAGGCGGCGGCGGTGCGCAGGACGGCGGTCGCCTCCTCGGTGCTGTTGAACCCGATCGGCAGGTCCACCACCACGAGGGCCCAGCCCTGGCTCTTGTTGCCCACCCGGATGATCTCGCCGTTGCGGATGTACCAGAGCACCCCGCGACCGTCGCGCACGGTGGTGACCCGGAGCCCGACCGACTCGACCACGCCCATCGCCTCGCCCAGGTCGACGTTGTCGCCCACGCCGTACTGATCCTCGATCAGCATGAACAGGCCGGCGATCAGGTCCTTGACCAGGCTCTGCGCGCCGAAGCCCAGCGCGACACCGGCGATCCCCGCGCTGGCCAGCAGCGGCGCCAGGTCGAAACTGAACTCGCGCAGGATCATCAGCAGGGCGATGCCGAAGACGAACGCGGTGGTCAGGCTGCGCAACACCGAGCCGATCGCCTCGGCCCGCTGCCGTCGTCGCTCGGGCACGAACTCGGTCGGGTCGACCGCGGCGCTGGGCACCCGCTCACGCAGCGGCCGCAGCATGGTCGGCACCGCACCGTCGGTCGTCGTACGGACCAACCGGTTGAGGGTGCGGTGCACCGCCCAGCGGGCCACCATCGCCAGCGCCACGATCAGCAGCACCCGCAGCGGCTTGAGCAGGATCCAGTAACTGCCCTCGGCGAACCAGGCCGACCTGGTCATTCGGTACAGGAATTCGCAGGAGGAACTGCCCTGGCAGTTCACCGACCCGACGGTGGACAGGGCAAGGGGCGTCACGCTGGCGGCACTCACCCTGTCTTCGTACCGCAAGGACCCCGCGCGCCCGCCGCCGACCCACCGGCCGGGTGACCGCCCGACCGGACGCTGGCGAGCAGTGACGATCGCTTCCTTGTAAACCCGGGGGGTGTCTCCGCCTCCGGGCACGACGATGCCCCTGACCGGCGGCTAGGGCCTGTTTCACCAGGGCGGTCGAGCCGAGGCGGAGTCCGGGCGGCGATCCGGCAAGGCGCGGTTTCGTCCGGATACCGGTGTCGTATCCGGACGAAACCGCAACGCCGCCGGTAGTCGTCCGGGCCCGCCGCAGGCCGGCCAGTCCTTGTGAAACAGGCCCAAACCTGCCCATCTCCGGATGGGACCGCCCGCGTGCTCCGCCCCACTCCGCCACCGACCACGGGCAGAATCTTAAGAAAGTTAAGATCAACCTCTTGGAACTTAAGGATTTCTGAGCTACAAATTCAGGTATGACAGATCAGGCGATGGACTGGCAGGACCTCACCAGCCTGACGCGAGGGCAGCCGTTCGTCGTCGAGCGGGTGCGCCTGGCGAGCAACGGCGTCGCGATCGAGGGCGAGTTCGAGCCACCGCAACTGGCTCAGCTCAACGTCGAGGATCAGGTCTTCGTCACGGCGTTCGTGCGCTGCCACGGTTCGATCAAGGAGATGGAACGCATCTTCGGGGTGAGCTACCCGACGATCAAGTCACGACTCAACCGGATCACGCAGATGCTCGACTTCGTCGAGACCGATCCGGCGCCCTCGCGAGCCGACATCATCGACCGGTTGCGCCGCGGTGAGATCACCGCCCAGCAGGCACTGGCCGAGCTGGACGGCCGGCCGTGATGCCGCAGTTGGTGACCGTCCGGGTCGACCGCCCGGACCGCCGGCCCATCCGCTTCTGGGTTCCGGTGCTCCCCGTGGTGCTCGTGCTCTTCCCGGTCGTGGTCCTGGTCGTGCTGGCGGCGATCGTGGCCTGCGTCGTGTTCCGCATCGGCGTGCTGCGGGCACTCGGCGCCGCCTGGCGTGTCGTCTCCGCGTTGCCCGGCACCCGCTTCGACATCGCGCAGGGCCACTCGGCCGTGCTCGTGGCTATCCGATAGGAGAGGTTCTGATGACCGAACAACGCAAGGACATCCTCGACATGCTGGCCGCCGGCAAGATCACCGCCGACGAGGCGGAGCAGCTCATCGCCGCACTCGAACGCGACCAGGCACCGGCGACGGCGAGCCTCGACGCCCGATCGAAGGGCAAGGTGAAGTACCTGCGGGTGCTTGTCGACGCCACCGACAACGGCGAGCCGTCGCGGGTCAACGTGCGGGTGCCACTGCAACTGCTGCGCGCTGGCGTACGACTGGCGGCGTTGGTCCCGCCGCAGGCCCTGGTCAAGGCCAATGCCTCCCTCAGCGACTCGGGTGTGCCGATCGACCTGACGCAGCTCAAGCCCGAGCAACTGGAGGCGCTCGTGGAGCACCTCGACGAGGTGACCGTTGAGGTGGATTCACCCGATGCCACCGTGCGGGTCTTCTGCGAGTAGGCGCCGTCTGCTGGACGACCCCCGGAGAGTGCGCGGTAACACCCTCCCGAGGCTGCACCCACCGCGTCCGGCCGCTGGGGGGAGGCGTGCCGGCGCGACCCCGGGAAGGACAACCATCGAGGTACGCGGGCAGCGGCCGATCGCGACCACCGCGGCGGACGACCTCGGGGACACGAAACCGCCTTCAGCGGCACCTATCATCTCGAGATGATCGAGCCTGTGCTGTCGTTCGGTGAGCATCTGCGGGCGTTGCGCCGGGCGGCGGGTCTCACCATCGAGCAACTCGCCGAGACGTCCGGGGTCAGCGCTCGCGCGATCAGCGACATGGAGCGCGGGCACAGCCGTACTCCGCAGGCCAGGACACTCGTCGCCCTGGCCGATGGCCTGGGCCTGGACGACGAGGGCCGCGCCGGGTTGGTGGCGGTCGTGCGGGCAGCCCGCTCGCCCAGTGCCGCCGGGCGACCACGGCTGTGCGAGCTGCCGCGCGGGGTCGGCGACTTCGTGGGCCGAGACGCCGAGCTGGCCATCGCCCGGGCCACCGCCGGGCGGGCCGCCGGTGGCGATGGCCCGCCGCCGGTGTTGGTGGTGCACGGGCCACCCGGGTTGGGTAAGACCGCCTTCGCGGTGAGGGTGGCCGAGGAGTTGCGCGACAGCTTTCCGGGCGGCGCGCTGTTCCTGGACCTTCGCGGCACGGACGCCGTACCGCTGCCGGTCGGTGAGGCTCTTCGTCGGCTGCTGCGGGCGCTGGACGTCAGTCCCAGCCAGATCGCCCACACCGATGACGAGCGGTCGGCGCAGCTACGGGCGGTGCTGCGGGATCGGCCCTGCCTGCTGGTCCTCGACAACGTCGGTTCGGAGACGCAGGCACGGATGTTGTTCCCGGCCGGGGGACGGTGCCTGGTCGTCGTGACGAGCCGCCGGGCACTTGGCGGCCTGGAGGGCGTCGTGCGGGTCGGGCTGCCGCCGCTGGCCGTGGCCGAGTCGGCCAGCCTGTTGGCGGCGATCGCCACGCAGGCCGCAGACCCGACCGCGGTCGCACAGGTCGAGTTGGTGTCGGGGCTGTGTGGCCACATGCCGCTGGCGCTGCGGATCGCGGGCACCCGCCTTGCCGCGCGTCCGCAGTGGACCATCGACCACCTGGTGGACCGACTCGGCGACGCGGACCGCCGGCTCGCCGCTCTGACCGCCGGTGACACCGGGGTGGCGGCCGCGTTCGCGCTGTCGCACGCCCAGTTGTCGGACCCGGCGGCCTTGCTGTTTCGTCGGCTCGCCCACGTGCCGGGTGTCGACTTCGCGGCCCCGTTGGCGGCCGTGCTGACCGAGACCGGCGTGTTCGAGGCCGAAAAGCGGCTCGATGAGCTTGTCGAGTTGGGTCTGCTGCAGGCCGAGGGCGTCGACAGGTATCGGTTCCACGACCTGATCCGGCTCTACGCCGGCGAACGGCTGTCGGCCGAGGAGTCCCCGGCCACCCGTACGGCGACCGCCCGGCGGATGACCGACTGGTTGCTGGAGACCGCGATCGTCGCGGGCCGTTGGTACGAACCCGCGTACGGTGCGTTGCCTGATGACTGGGACGGTCTGGTGCCGTTGGCCACGTTGGAGGAGGCCGGTGCCTGGCTGCGGGCGGAGACGGACAACTGGCTCGCCGCCCTCCGCGTCGCAGCCGAGGACGGCCGAAATGAGCTGGTCGTCCGTGTCGCTGACGCCGTCCACTGGTACTCCGACTCAAGCGTCCTGTGGCTCGGATGGTACGAGGTGTATGGGCTGGCGCGCACGGCTGCGGCCGCGCTGCCCGACCGGCGCAGTCACATCGCCCAGATGAACGGCTTCGCGTGGGCGGCGATCTATGGCGCCGACCGTACCGAGGAAGGCGCCGAGGTGGCGATGGAGGCCTACCGGATGGCCGAGGCGATCGGTGACCTGGAGGGGCAGGGCTGGGCACTGCAGTTCGCCGCGGCGGCCTGGCGGCGCCTAGGCCGGCTCGACGAGTCGGTGTGGGCCCTTCGCGAGGCCCGTGACCTGGCCGACCGAGCCGGTGACCACGACGGTTACCTACAGATCTTCCAGGGCATCGGATTCGCACTGGTCATCATGGGCCGTCCCGACGAGGCCATCGACGAGTTTCAGCAGGCACTTGTCGAAATGGACCGTCGCCCGGTGTCTGCCCGGGCGGACCTTGGCGCCCGCGCCGGTGCCCTGAGCGGCCTGGCCGAGGCACACAACCTCAACGGCCACTGGGCGCAGGCGCTGGAGGCGGCCGAACGGGCGTTGCCGGTCGTACTCGAACGGGGTGAGTCGATCATGATGGGCGACCTCTACTTCGAGTTGGGCAGGGCCCGAGCCGAACTGGGATTCGTCGCCGAGGCCCGTGCCGACCTCACTCGCGCCCTCCAACTGCTCGACGGCACTGGCCGTCGCGATCCCCAACAGGCCATGGCCCGGGAGATCCTGGCCAGGCTGGGCACCTGAGGTGCTCCGGTCATGAGGTGCTTCAGCCCTTGGTCTGGCTGCGACGGGCCCGCCGACGGGGCTTGTCGTCGCCGCCGGCAAGCCGAGTGAAGGTGAGCATGTTCGCCAGGGCCACGGCGACGATCGCGAGGCCGACCTGGATCGCGAGCACCACCCAGTCCCAGCGCAGCACCCACACCTTCACGCTGGCACCGTCGTCGATGTCGAGCGCCCTGGCGACCACCGCGCCCAGCACCGCCGAGCCGACGCCGAGGACGAACGTGGCGAAGACGCCGATCCGTTGCCTTCCCGGCAGGATGAGCCGGCCCAGCAGGCCGACGAGGGCACCGATGAGCACCGCGCCGAGATAACCGCTTACCAGCATTGCCGTCTCCCCTCCAGCAGTGCCGACGTACATGCCCGGATCTCACCTGCCCGGAAACCCCGTACCGCCTGCTCGACATGATGGATAGCCTGCCGGCATGGCAAAGGTTGTCACCTACCTGGAGATGAACAGCGCCGAGGACCTGCGACCGGGGAAGGTCGTGCCGGACCTTCTCCTCCGGCGCGTCGACGGTGGCCTGCCGCTCGTGCGGGCCATCAATGGGCAGGTCGGAGCGCCCTACGGGTGGCGGAGCGCGTTCCGCACGGACGAAGAGTGGCAGGAGCTGACGCGGTGTCATCCGCTGCGCCAGTACCGGTTCATCACCCTGAACGACGAAACCGTGGGGGTGGCGAACCTGGAACCCCAGCCTGGCGGCGACGTGGAGATCACCACCTTCGGGCTGTTGCCGGCATTCGTCGGGAGGGGTCTCGGTGGCCATGCGCTGACCCTGACCATTCGGCAAGCCTGGGACAGTGCGGCCGTGGGCTCTCCGACGGTACGCAGGGTGTGGCTGCACACCAGCTCGTTGGACCATCCGAATGCCCTGCGCAACTATCAGCGCCGCGGCTTGACCGTCTACCGCACCGAGGTCGAAGCCGAGTAACAGTCGACTCAGGCCGAATCACACCGGCGAGTACGCGCAGGGCCTTGCCGGCGGTGTACGGACTATTCCGGCCCTGGCAGCGCGCCGCGCGGCGGGCTCGACGTCAACCTGGCCGATGCCCCGTACACGGTGGCGTCTGATGCCACCAACTCGCTGAGGCATCAGATTGCGGCGAGTGCCTTGGCGATGTTCCACTCGGCTAGGTCGAGCATCCATTGCCGATCCGGGAAGTCGGTGTCCGCGATGCGCAGCGGACCCTCGATCAGCGACAGCACCTGTGCGTACCGGTAGAGCTCCAGCCGGTGAGGATCGAGATCGACCGGACGCAGCGCTGGATACGCCTCGCCGAAGCGCATTTGCAGCCAGGCGTGCTCCCATTCGACGTCGAAGTAGGCCAAACCCTCGAAATCGATCATGACCGGTTCGCCGGCCGGCGTGACGAGTACGTGATCCGGTCCAAGCTCACCGTGCACCAGTGCGTATGTCTGTCGTGGCGCCACCCTGCCACGAAGGTGATGCACATGGGCGGCGATCCGGTGATGCGCCTCAGCCAACCGCGCATCGCGGGCCACTGCTGCGTCCAGGTGGCCGAGCGCCCGGTCCACGATGATGTCCTCGGTGCGTCGAGTCTGGGAGGCCTCTCCCCGGGAGATAGCCGCGAGCTTGCCATAGCGCGGGCCGCGGGTGGTGTGCATGCGGCGCAAGGCGTCGCCGAGCGTAGCTAGCGGCGCGGTGGCGGCTGCGGGATCGCGTTCCATCAGCGCCTCGAGCCGTAGCGCGCCGGCGTCTTCAAGCAGCGCGATGTCGGCGTCAAGGTAACGGCCGTCGCGGTCGAGCATGATCAGACGCGGTATGCGCACCCCGGCAGCGGCGAGTGCAGCGTGGCTGGCGGCGAACAGTTCCGCACCGGACGCGTCGGTGAAGGGGTCGTCCGGGACCGTCGGCGACGGTGGCCAGTAATTCTCGCCCGCCGCCCACACATACAAAATCACGGTTGTCTGGTCGTCGAGGCCAAGCCTGTAGACGCCCTTCTTGCTGCCGCCGGTCAGCCGATCCAGCCCAGCAAGTCGGCTGTTGGAGCCGAATTGCTCCGCCACCAAGTCGTGCAACTCATCCGACTGCAGGAACGTCCGGGTCATGGTCGCCTCTCGTCAGGTCGACCGGCCATGCTGCCCCGCGACGCAGCACCGCGCAATCGGGTTACCGCGCGGGACGCCAGGACCGAGCCAGCCGTACGCAGTGCCGTTCGTAGCCTTCTCGCGGGGGTCGGCAGCGGCGAGAGCACAGACCCGGTGCGTCACGCCATGGCACCTTCAGCACGGGCCGAACCCTCGCGTTATGCCGTTGCCGGGGGTGCAGGGGGCGCGAGCGGGCGCAGGCCGTCGAACAGAACGGCAAGGCTCCGGTCGATGACGGGGCCGGGGTAGTCACCGGTCTCCGCCGCCATGCTGGCGCCCCGCAGCAGGGCGAGTATCTCGGGCATGTCGACGTCGGGGCGTACGGCGCCGACGCGTTGGGCGTCGCGCAGCAGGCCTGCCAGCGCTTCGCGCATCCTCGTACGCTGCTCTGCCTGTTCGGCTTTGACATCGATCCCGGCGCTGCGCAACGCGTCGGTCAGGGTCTTCTTGCCCGCCGCGTCCGCGACGACCTGCGCGAAGAACGTGAAGAACCCGGTCTCTGGCTCCGCGGCGGCGCGCAACCGGGCGGCCTCGTCGAGCAGCAGGTCCACCCGCGCCGAGACGATCGCCGCGTAGAGAGCTTCCTTGGTGGCGAAGTGCCGGTACACGGTGCCGACGCCCACTCCGGCTCGGCGGGCGATCTCGTCCATGCGGGCGGTCGGTCCCTGCTCGCCGAGCACGATCTCGGCCGCTTCGAGCACCTTCGCGCGGTTGCGCGCCGCATCCGAGCGGATCATGCCGGCCTCCTCCGGTCGAGCACCCTTGACGAGCGGAATCCAGATTCCGTATCTTCAAGCGGAATCGTGATTCCGATTGTACGAGGGGTGGCATGCGGTACGCGACACTGGGTCGATCCGGCCTCCACGTCTCCCGGGCCTGCCTGGGCACGATGAACTTCGGCACCGACCCGCAGGCACCGACGCCGGCCACCGAGGCCCGCCGCGTCATCGGCGAGTTCCTCGACGCCGGCCACAACTTCATCGACACAGCGGACACCTACCGAGGCGGCACCAGCGAAGAGGTCGTCGGCCAGGCCATCGCCCACCGCCGCTCCGAGGTCGTCCTGGCCACCAAGGGGGCGGCACCGCAAGGTGCCGGACCCAACAACCGGGGCCTGTCCCGCGCCCACCTGACTCGCGCCCTGGAGGCGAGCCTGCGTCGACTGGGCACCGACTACGTCGACCTGTACCAGTGCCACGTGCCCGACCCGGACACTCCGATCGACGAAACCATGGCAGCGCTCGACGGCTTCGTGCGCTCCGGCAAGGTCCGCTACGTCGGCTGCTCCAACTTCACCGCCGCCGGCATCGTCAGCGCACAGTGGGCGGCGCACCGCGTCGGCGGCACACCCTTCATCAGCCTGCAGGCCAACTATTCCCTGATCACGCGCGCCATCGAGGCCGAGATCGTGCCCACCTGCCAGCACCACGGGCTCGGCATCCTCGCCTACAGCCCGCTCGGCAGCGGCCTGCTCGCCGGTCGATACCAGCGCGGCACCGCGCCGGCCACCGGATCCCGACTCGCCGAGTGGTCGGCCATGCCCAGCCCGATGGCACGCGCGTTCGTGACAGGTCTCCTCGCCGAGCGGCATTTCGACATCGTCGACGACGTCACCACCGTCGCCGCCGAACTGGGAACGACCCCGCCAACCGTGGCGCTCGCCTGGCTCGGCAGCCGCCCCGAGATCACCTCTGTGGTCCTCGGCCCCCGCTCGGCCGAGCACCTGAGCGCCAACCTCGCCGGCCTCGCGTTCGAGCTGCCGGAAGGCGTCTCCAGCCGGCTGGACGCGGCAAGCCGGTGCACCATCACCCCTCCGGTCAACGGCCAGCACCACACCGCCTGATCCAGCGACGAGGTGGTCCTGGGCGATGACGGACGAGGGATGATCGATCCGGCCAAACCGGCGTCGTTCACCACGGCTCCGACCCACAATGTGATCGGCAGCCGACGCCGGAGCGCCCGCGCGTGGGTGGGTCGACACCACGCACCGGTACGGCGGACCCAGGCACCCCGAGACGGGACGTTCCGCGCAACTCCGCCCACACCAGTGTCAGCCAGCCACTGACGCGGTGCTCATCAGATGCTCATCGGTCTGCGGCAAGGTCGAGAGGAAGCACGTGCCGACGTCCGGCAGGTGCACCGACCGGCGACCACTCACGAGGAGAACAGCACGTGGACCTGCAGCTCAGCGGCAAGACCGCATTCATCAGCGGATCCAGTCAAGGCATCGGTTACGCAACCGCGAAGGCCCTGGCCGGCGAGGGTGTCAACGTGGTCCTCAACGGCCGCGACCCGGCAAAGCTGGCCGAGGCTGTCGACGTGTTGCGTCGGGAGGCGCCCGGCGTATCCGTCACCGGTATCCAAGCCGACTTCTCGGTTGCCGAGGACGTCGACAGGCTGTGCGACGAACTGCCAAGCGTTGACATTCTCATCAACAACGTGGGGCTCTTCGAGCTCAAACCCTTCGACCTCATTTCCGACGAGGAGTGGCGGCGCTACTTCGAGGTGAACGTACTCAGCGGGGTCCGGCTTGCGCGGCACCTCATGCCGGCGATGCTCGACCGGGGGTGGGGCCGGGTCGTGTTCGTGAGCAGCGAGTCGGGCGTCAACATTCCCGCCGACATGATTCACTACGGCACGTCCAAGACGGCGATGCTCGCGGTGGGCAACGGCCTGGCGAAGCTGACGAAGGGCACTGCGGTGACCGTCAACTCGGTGCTGGGCGGCCCCACCTATTCCACAGGCGTCGCCGAAACGGTCAGGTCGCTGGCCGATGCCCAGTCCCTCCTTGAGGACGACCTGAAGGTGGCGATCATCGGTGCCAACCAGACCTCCCTCCTGGGACGCTTCATCGAACCGAGTGAGATCGCGAACGCCGTGACCTTCCTCGCCAGTCCCGTAGCGTCCGCAATCAACGGATCGGCGGTACGCGTCGACGGAGGTGTGCTGACAACGATTCTGTGAGCCCGCGGCGGGATTGACCCGTCGCTGGGCGAGCAGGCCCCGGGCTGTGGTCCTGATCGCGATGCCGGGCATCGGGGTCAGGGCCGCGCATCCTGACGCCCCGGCGTGGCCACGCACCATCGTCCCGGGCCGGAGCGGCCGGCGAGTCAGCGGGTGAGGCCGACAAGCGTCGCCAGTCGCGCCACGCCGGCCGGCGCCGGCTGCGCGCGGGCAACCTCGGCGATCACGGTACGCGCCAGAGGCCGGCACCGAACCTCAGCCGGCGCGACACTGTCCGCGTCCACCAGGGCGCGGGCAGCCCCGCGCAGGTCACCAACCTGGAGGTACGCCCGCGCGACGTCCACCAGGTACGCGCCCCGATACTCGGCCGGCAACCGCCGCCACGTCTCCCGCCGCACCACGCCCGAGTGCCCGTGCAGCGCCTCGTCGGCGTCACCCCGTTGGGCCGCCACCACCAACCGAGCCAGGTCGACGGCGATCGGCCCGAAGTTGGTGCGGTGCGTGTCGTCGTACCCCCGAAGGTGTGCGGCAACGCCCGCGGCCCGGTCGGTCAGCTCCCCGGCGCGGTGGTGGTCGCCGCTGCCAGCGGCGGCGAGAGCGGCCTGCACCAGCAGCGTCCCACCCACCGCCCGCTCCCCCGCCGACCGCTGCGGCCGAACACGGTTCGCGGCAGCGAGGGACGCGGCCAGGGCCAGGCGGTCGCGGCCGGCGGCGCGGAGCGCCTGGCTGACCGAGATGGCCGCGGTCGCCGCGAGCGCCGGGTCGTCGGCGGCAGTGGCCATCGCCCGGTCGGCCGCCAGCCAGGCCAGGTCGGCCTCGCCGAGCTTGACCAGCAGTGACGAGGTGATCCGGTACGCCGGCACCAGCACCTCCGCCGACCGCACGCCCTGAACCGCGTCCAGCAGACCCGGCAACACCCGCACCAACTGCCCGTAGTGCGCGTGCTGGTAGGACAACCAGGCGTACCCGATCTGCCTCCGCAGCTCCTCCGGCGTCTGGGCCGGGGCCTGCGGGACGTCGTAGCGGGCGAGCGCGGCCCGGATGTCGTCCACCCCGTCCGGCGTGCCCGCCGGGGTGCTCGGCTGCTGACCGAGCAGCACCTCCGGGTCGACCCGCAGGACGTGGGCCAGTTCCTGGATCACCGAGTACCGGTCCAGGGTGCGCACGCCCCGCTCCACCTTGTCCACCCAGCTCTTCGACCTACGCAGCCGGTCGGCGAGCATCTGCTGCGTCATCGACCGCCGCACCCGCCAGCGGGCCACGCGGCGACCGATCGGGAGGTCATCGTTGGTCACGCCGCCACCGCCGGTCCGGGACCGCGCGGGTCGTGTCGTCCACGGGTACGCGGTCCGCCTCGGCCTGGGCCAAGAGGCGCTGTTTGGCAGCCTCCCGCTCGGCGGCCTCAGACTGCTCGCCCTTGTTTGCTGACTCGTCGCCCTGCATAGCCACCTCCATCAATCCGGGGCACGACGCTCAGACTTCGCCGGCACCCAGGACACCTTCGATCAGCGAAGCGGGCTGACGATCAACGGACCAGATGGCAAGTAATGCGCTCGGTTGCGCTGCTCAGGACGTGGGTTGCGCAGGGTTGCGCGGGTCCCCATAGGAGCTTGGCAACCCATAGGCTCGTCACTGTTGGTAGTTGACCGATGCCTGGAGGCGGAACCATGGCGCGACCGGTGACGAACGCGGCATTCGAAGGACTTCTGCTTGCCGCCGGTTACGCCAACTCTCACGCTGCCTTTGCCCGACAGCTCAATCACACCGGCCGCAACGAAGGCGCCTGGAGGTATGACGCCGCCAGCGTCTACTGGTGGTTGCGCGGTCGCCGGCCTGGCGAGCACGTCCAAGCCGCGATGGCCGAGACCCTAGCCCGCAAGCTCGGGCGCTCGGTCGCCATTGCCGAGCTGGGCTTCGGCGCGGGCGACAGCATCGGTATGTGTGTCTACCCCGCGACCGTCGATGGGGCAATCGATACTGCCGAGCAGATCTGGACGAGGCTGGCCAGGCGCCTCAACGAACAGGACAGCGGGGCGTTCGACAGCGGCAAAGCGCTAGAGGCGGCGCTTGGCTGGCGGTATGACCTGCCCGACCAGGCGGTCAGCCGGAGCGGCCGGCAACAGGTCACCTCCACCGACGTTCAATCGCTGTACGTACTCGCCGACCACTTCACCGATCTCGACCGACGTCACGGCAGCGGCTCTCCGCGTACCCGTGCTGTCATGGCCGACTTTCTGCTGCGTCAGGTCGCACCGATGCTGCACGGCACCTACACCGATGCCGTGGGGCGCGACCTCATGCGCGCAGCGGCAACGCTGTCCGGCCAGCTCGCTTTCATGTCCTACGACGCGGGCGAGCATGCGATGGCGCAACATCATGGGACGCTCGGCCTGCGGCTGGCCAAGGCCGCTAACGATCGCCTCTACGGGGCTCACCTGCTGGCCAACCTGGCCACCCAAGCTGTGTTCTTGGGGCATGCCCGAGAGGCGACGCGGCTGGTCGAAGCTGCCATAGACGGGGCTGGCCGCGCACCCGCAGCCGTCCTCGCGCGGCTGCATGCCACCGCCGCTACCGCGTACGGGCGATCAGGCGAGCGACGTGCCTGCCAACTCGCCCTCACTAAGGCTGAGCGTGCTCTCGACCGGACGAGCACAGACCTCGGCCCGCGTTGGGTCGGCTACTTCAGCCCTGCCCATTTAGCCGGCGCGGCGCTGAGGTGCTTCGGCGACCTGCATCTGCACAGGCAGGCGCTTCGCCACGCTCCCGAAGCGCTCACCCTCGACAACCGCAACACCCGGACACGTGCCCTGCACACCGCCCTAATCGCTATAACTCATGCCCGGGCTGGAGAGACCGAAGCCGCCTGCAGCTGGGCATCGAAGCTCGAACAGCACGCTGCCGGCATCCACTCGGCGCGTGTGCAACAGCGCCTCCGCGACCTCGCTAGCACGCTCAGCTCACAGCAGGTAGCACCCCAGGTTAACGAAGTGCTGCATAGCCTCGCAGCGATGCCGGCAGCCAGGTAGAGCAATAGTGCAGCAGGAAGGACATCTCCGCTAGCGTCACCGAGGTGACTTGGACGGAGCCCTCCATCTGGTACGCCAACCTGGCCGCCTTCTACGCCGCCGCTGCGGCCTTCATAACCAACCCGGACGGCAACGTGCTACTCGTCAAGCCCACATACCGCGACCACTGGGCCTTTCCCGGTGGCTATGTGGACGAGGGCGAGTACCCCCATGAGGCATGTGCCCGCGAGATCCACGAGGAGTTGGGAACTTCTCTGGGTGTGGGCGACCTCCTCGTAGTCGACTGGGCGCCGCCCGTCGCGCAGCGACCCCGCGCGCTCATCAGCTTCACGTTTGACTGTGGATTAATCGCATCCCTCGATGGCTTCAATCTGGCCGACCAGGAGTTAGAGGACATTGCCTTCTTTGAGCGTCAGGAGGCGGCGAGACTTCTTCCCGGCAGCGTCGCCACGCGAGTTCAGGCGGCAATCGATGCCCGCAACCGGCACGCCCCTGTTTATCTTGCCAACGGCTCGCCCGTCCCAGGCCGGCGGTGACGAAAAGGATGATTTGTATGGTCCCACCGCTATAGGCAGCGTGAACGACTTTCGGCGGCACCGCACCTAGCAAAGCCCGCTGGAATTGACCCGGCGCAATATCTGAAGTGTCATTTCTTGCGTCGACTTGTTCTCTTTTTCCCGGCCTGCCGGGCACCGCCCGAACGGGCCCTATTGCCGCTGTTGACCCGTCGTAGCCACGTAGCCGCTTCATCCCCTCGCCCTTGTCTGACGAGGAGGGTGGCAAGCTCAGACGCAACATGAAAATGGCCACCCTTGTAAGCCCTCGTCCAGAAGCCTTCCGCCGCGTCAAAGTCGCCGCGAGAAGAGTAAAGGTAACCTAATAGACAGGCGGCATGGTCGTGCCCGCCCTCTAAACTTACCTTCAACCATTCTTCATATCCTGCTGTGTTTCGCCGCAAGTGATGCAGACGTGCCACCTCACACGCAGCTGCCGAGTCTCCGGCATCAGCTGCCAGGCGAAAGAGCAGCATTGCATCATCAAGCGCTCCTTGACCCTTCTTAACTTTTGCTAGGGCAAATGTCGCCTCCCCGTCTCCTTCATCCACCAACTGTTGCCAAAGTGGGATTGCTTCCTCAATTCGACCCATCTCCTCTAGAGCTTGGGCAAGGCGGGGAACGACGCGTTTGATGCCACCTTGGATCGCTTTTCTGAACCATACCTCCGCCTCGTCTTTCCGTTGGCGGAGCATGAGAACCTCAGCAAGATTGGCGTAGGCATAGGGGTCTTGAAATGTAGATGCTTCCCGGAGAAGCTCTTCCGCTTCAGCCCATCTCCGCCTATCCTTGACAAGGAAAATTCCGAGTTGGCGAGTGGCTCCACTAACGTTCTCACTTACTGCCTTCCGGAACCATCTCTCGGCCTCCGCCTTACGCCCAATCTTACTATTCATGTCTGCGAGGTTTATCGCCGCCTCCGGTGCGCCGAGTTCTAGGGCTTTTAGCCACGCCTCCTCTGCATCTTTGGTACGTTCTTGGCCAATGAAGGCCGTGCCGAGGTGAATCATTGCGTAAGCGTCGCCATCATCTCCTGCGCTCCGCAATAACGACTCGGCCTCCTCAAATCTACCCGACTCGATAAGAAGTGCGCCCAGCCCACTGGAAGCCGCCTCTTCGTTCTTTTCTATAGCTCGCCTAAACCATTTTTCGGCTTCCTGATTATCCCCCTTGTTTCGTCGAATCCACCCTACGTGATACATGGCGTGGGCGTTGCCACCCGCAGCAGCCTTCTCGTACCAGTTCGCGGCATCTTCTAGTCGCGCGGAATCCTCAAGCATATGACCAAGCTCTGTTGCAGATGCTAAAGAACCGAGCTCGAAAGCGGATTGCAACCAGTGTTCAGCCTCGTCGGATCGGCCGGCGCGGAGGTGAAGTAGGCCGAGGTTATGTGCGCCTGATCCAAGCCCAGCCGCAGCTTGCCCTTCCCATACTTCCTCCGCAATCCGGTGGTTGCCCTGAGACTGTGCCGCAGCAGCGATCTCGTGCATACGCATAGTGTCGCCGTCCGATACCCTGAGGACAGCCTCCCATACGTATTCCGGCACCGGCTTGGCATCGGTGCTGCGCATAACGTTGTCGACAAGGTAATCAAAGGCACGATAAGTTCCAGGTCGCTTACCAGGAAGCAGCATGCTAGTAACACCGTAACGCCGGTGAGAGGCCCACGAAATCGCATCTTCAGTAGTTTCTGGACGAAGGATGGCACCGCCAGCATCTTCGAGATATGGTTTGGAGACGGTGCAAAGGGTCTCGATATCGACCGAGTCGTGCAGTCCAGCCCTATGGCAATCGACTGCTGCGGCGACCAATGCCGCCCCTCGGGGGTTCCCTCCGACCCGCCATGCCATCTGCCATTCGCTGTACAGCATAGGACCTGCGGCGAGATACTCCGCGACGCCATAGGTCCGGCCATGCGTCACGGCATCCGCAACTCGCGGGTCTTCTATTTGATTCGCGCGCTCCATCTCCCCTAGCGTCCAGCGTCGCTCCATAAACACGGTGTCGGCCAGATTTAATACATGCTCCGCCGAAATCAATTCGTTGTGACCTCGCGAGTCGTTCCTGGCTCGAAGACCGGCGAGCGCCGCCAGCGCGCGGTAATGCTCGGTTCTTATTGTGCCAATCACCGCTATTCCTGCGGCGCGAAGATGGGATGCTATGCGAGGTGTTAGCCCATTTGGACCAACATATCGCTCCATGTCATCGAGCCACAACAGAGCTGGATTCGAACCGGATATGAGCGAGACGAGCGAACTGCGCAGCTGGTCCCGATCGTAGGGTGCCACCAGACGGTGATCGGGGGCTACACGCAAAATTGTTTCATAAGCCGACCGGGATTTTCCAGCGGTCGAATCTCCAACGATAAGCACTAGCCCTCCGTGCTTTATCGCGGAATCAACCCTTGAGGTTATCTCCACATCCACATCGCGGGCGACGTACGGTGGAACGGCATTACCTCTAGCCATAGGGGCACGGTGAACGCCAATTTCGAGTGGGTCTGATTCACGAACCAGCGGATCTATGGGACCCTTAAATATCTGCGGTAAGAGATACTCCCGGCCGGCGAAGTAAGCGTTTTCGACGTTGAATTGTTGTCCAAGCCCTAGTTGATAGGCGCGCCCGTGGTCATTTGCATGGCCCTCTATTTCGAAGTTCACGTTCTTGCTCCCGATAGCTCAGCTATTGTGTTGGGTACCATGCCCTTGCTGATAGATGCGGGCCTGGCCGCTGGCTTTCGCGTGCATCGTTATGGCTTGGGATGAGGAAGCGATGCTGACTCCCGCAGAGCGGATTAGTTCACCGATCATTGAAGCGGTTTCGGGGCTTTCTAGCATTAGTAGGCGAAGCCGAGCGTCCCACCGGGCCTGCTCTTGTTCTCGGATCCTGAAGTCGCCGGACGAGTCTGCTGCGACAATCGCGTCGTGAGATCGTTGTAATTCGCTCTCAACGCTCCGCGATAATGCACCGCTATTTCGCGTAAACGCCCGTACTATCAATTCTTTCGCTTGCCCCCATGCTTCAGTCGCCACCAGCGTGACGATCGTCTGGGCTCCTGCCGCAGATAAAGCAGCGAATTCGGGATCCATGACATCACCTTACTCACCGACGGGCTTTACTCAATCAGCGCGACGTCTGCCACATGGTCGAGACTAGGCAATTTTGTCCCATTTAGGTTAGTACATTTGGTATAGTTTAGGTGATTACTTATACTCGTGCTTGTCATTTATCGGACACCTTCCCTGAAGGCAGGGCTACTCAACCTCCGAGCACTCACGGCACCGCTGAGCCTGATGCGGATTGCCCCAACGCTACTTACCACAGCACGGCGCAAAGCAGCAATTTCAACAGGGACTTATAGGATCTTCCGCAGATCAAGTGTGTCCATTATTGCAGCAGGAGGTCGATGGCCGAAGCATGGATATCAACCATGCGGATTGGCCAACCGACACTGATAATCGTCGCAAGGATCAGCGCCACAGGCGACAATGCTCCTCGAACAAACACCGACCGCTTGAGCGCTTCGGCATTCGCTAAGTATTCGTCCAGGCACGGCCGCATGGCACAGCAATACCTGGCGTCGACTTACCCCTAGCGCGGCATTTTGGCAGTTCAGCCAACCATCTGCTTTATAGCTCAAGGCACGCTATGGCTAAGTCGCTGAGCCCTCGGCTAGCGCATCGCTGGTAGACGACGACTGGACATTTTCGACAAGGCGAAGAATTGCCGGCAGGCGAGGCCACACGAACAGGAGCGCTCGTCTTCTGAGTGCTCGGCTAGGAGCCGGACGGAGGATGCGTAACTCCCACTCCCCACAGCTGATACCCTATCCGAATTCCCCTGCTTCCGAGCAAGACCGTCAGGTAGTTCGACGGCTGTACTTCCGCGTCCACTCAGCGGGCCCGTGACGAACCCGCGTGGAAACAGCTAAGCGAATTTCGCAGTAATTACTTCGATCCCCTCTAATTTGTGGGCGAAAGATCGAGTCTTACGCCCTCATAGCGCCACGATCGCCGCAGTCTCCGCCGGCAGCTGGATCCGGTCCCGCATCACCGTGACCCCCTCCCCGGTAGCCAGCAACACCCGCCGAGCCACCCCAGGCAGCGACACCCCCTGCCCCCGCCCGGCAAGGTTCGCGACAACCAGCGTGTCCCCCCGCCGCATCACCAAAAACTGGTCCCCATGCTGCACAGAAACCGCCTGCAACCGAGGATCCGACAGATCACTGCAAGACCGCCGCAACCCAATCAACCGCTGGTAAAACGCCAGCATCGAAGCATGCTCAGGCTTGTCCAGCTCCGCCCAGTCCAACCGCGACCGTACGAACGTCTCCGGGTCCTGCGGGTCCGGCACGTCCCCCTCCGGCCACCCGTGCGACGCGAACTCCCGCCGCCGCCCGGTCCGCACCGCCGAAGCCAACTCCGGCTCCGGGTGCGACGTGAAGAACTGCCACGGCGTAGAAGCAGCCCACTCCTCCCCCATGAACAACATCGGAGTGAACGGCGCCGTCAACAGCAACGTAGCCCCAACCCGCAGCAGCGAGGGAGACAAGGAGGCAGAGATCCGATCCCCGGTAGCCCGGTTCCCGATCTGATCATGGTTCTGCAAGTAGGCCACGAACCGGTGCCCCGGCACCCGAGGATCAACAGGCCGCCCGTGGTGACGGTTGCGGAAGCTGGAGAAGGTGCCAGCGTGGAAGAACCCACCCGTCAGCACATCGGACAACGTTTCCAGGGAGCCGAAGTCCCCGTAGTAACCCTGCCGCTCCCCCGTCAGCAACGTGTGCAGGGCGTGGTGCGCGTCGTCGTTCCACTGCGCGTGCAGCCCGAACCCGCCAGCCTCCCGAGGCGTGATGAGCCGCGGATCGTTCAGGTCGGACTCGGCGATCAACGACAACGGCCGCCCCAGGTGCGTCGACAGGGACTCGACGGCAACGGCCAACTCTTCCAGGATGGGCACCGCCCGCGAGTCGGGCAGGGCGTGTACGGCGTCGAGTCGCAGCCCGTCGACGTGGTAGTCGCGCAGCCACATGAGGACGCTGTCGATGATGTAGCGGCGTACCTCGTCGGAGTGTGGGCCGTCCAGGTTGATCGAGCGGCCCCAACTGTTGCTCTGCTCGGCCAGGTAGGGCCCGAACTGCGGCGCGTAGGCCCCGGAGGGCCCGAAATGGTTGTAGACGACGTCGAGGATCACCCCCAACCCCTTGGCGTGGGCGGCGTCGACGAACCGTTTCAGGCCGTCGGGGCCGCCGTAGGGCTGGTGGGGGGCGTACCAGCAGACGCCGTCGTACCCCCAGTTGTGTTCGCCGTTGAAGGCGTTGATCGGGAGCAGCTCGATCAGGTCGACGCCGAGTGACACCAGGTGGTCGAGGCGGTCGATGGCCGCGTCGAAGGTGCCCTCCGGGGTGAAGGTGCCGATGTGCAGCTCGTAGAGGATGCTGCCGGGCAGTTGCCGGCCGGTCCACGAGGTGTCGGACCACGCGAAGGCGGAGTGGTCGTAGCGGCGGCTGGGTCCGTGCACACCAGCAGGCTGCCACGGTGACCGGGGGTCGGGCAGCGGAGTGTCGTCGTCGTTCAGCAGAAAGGAGTAGTCGAGGCCGGCGTCGGGCACGTCGACGCGCCACCAGCCGTCGGCGGCGGCGCGCATCTCGTGGTCGGCGTCGCCGGTCAGGCGCAGTCGCACGCGGGTGGCGTCCGGGGCCCACACGGAGAATTCGGTCATGACGCAGCCTCCACGGCAGCGGTGGGAGGGGCCAGCAGTGCGACGGGATAGTCGGACAGAAGGTCGTCCAGAGGTGTCTCCCCGCCACTGTAGACCCGACCGGTGAACAGGTCGGTCACCTCGTTAACGGGAAGCGACAGTGCGGTGTCGCACCAGCCACCGGCGCGGGCCAGGCCCAGCGGCAGCCGGGTGGCGACGGTGATCGCGCCGCCCCGGTCGAACGCCACCACGTGCCGGCCCTGCGGCCCGTGCGCCGGCACCGGCCGGTAGCCGGTGAACAGCTCCGGGTGCGCCCGCCGCAACCGCAGGGTCCGCGACACGACGAGCAGCTTCGCCGCTCCGTCGGTGTCGATCGGGGGACGCCAGCCGCCGTCGAGGCGTGCCAGCAGTTCTCGGCGTACGTCGAAGTCGACCGGGCGGCGATTGTCCGGGTCGACGAGGGAGTTGTCCCACAGCTCGGTGCCCTGGTAGGTGTCCGGCACGCCGGGCATGGTGAGTTGCACGAGCTTCTGCCCGAGGGAGTTGCACCAGCCGGCGGGGGTGATGGCGGCGGCGAGTTCGGTCAGCTCGTCGTGCAGGCTCGGGTCGTCGTACATCCGGTCGATGACCGCGTGCATGGCCTGCTCGAAGGCTGGGTCCGGGTCCGCCCAACTGGTCGAGGCCGCGGCCTCCCGGGCGGCCTTTTCGGCGTACGCGTGCAGCCGTTCCCGTTCGATCGGCCACGCGCCGACGGCGGTCTGCCAGAGCAGGTGGGCGAACGCCGGGTCGGGCAGCGGCGCGTACTCCATCCAGGTGTGGACCTGCTCGGCCCAGCGGCCCGGCAGCTCGCTGAGCACGGCGAGGCGGGCGCGGACGTCCTCGCCGCGTTTGGTGTCGTGGGTGGAGACGGTGGTCATGCTGGCGGGCCAGCGGACCTGCTGGGCGGCGGCGAAGCGGTGGAACTCCGCCGGCGGCACCCCGAAGTGGGCGGGGCTGCCGCCGACCTCGTTGAGTGCCACGAAGCGGGTCCAGCGGTAGAACGCCGTGTCCTCCACGCCCTTGGCCATCACCGCGCCGGTGAGCTGCGGGAAGCGTTGGGCCAGCTCGTCGGCGGGGTTACGCAGTCGGCGGGTGACCGCGTCCAGGGCGCCGGCCAGGTCGGGGCGGCGGCGGCCGGCCTCGGAGCGGGCGGCGGCGAGGTGCCGGGCGCCGTGCGGCGGGTAGCCGCGGTAGACGGCGAACGCGGCGGCCAGCTCGGCGAGCGCCGCGCGGGCCTGCTCGGTGGGCACCTCGGGGGCGAGCGCGGCGAGCCGGGTCAGCTCGGCGGCGAGGAGCCCGGTGGCGGCGGCGAGCTTGGTGGTGTGGGTGAGATTTTCCCACGAGGTGTGCCGCCCGGTCAGTCGGGTGTCCAGCACCGTGAAGTCGCCCTCGGCGTCGGTGTCGACGAAGAGGCCGTTCACGGCGGCCAGGGCCTCGTAACCGGTGGTGCCGTCCACCGGCCAGTCCGGCAGCTCCTCGCCGTACTCCAGGATCTTCTCCACCACGAGCCAGGCGTCCGGTGCGGCGGCGCGCAACCGGGTCAGGTAGCCGCCCGGGTCACGCAGGCCGTCCGGGTGGTCGACGCGGATGCCGTCGACCTCCCCGGCGGCGGCCCAACGCAGGATCAGCTCGTGGGTGGCGGCGAACACCGCCGGGTCCTCCACGCGCAGACCCGCCAGGTCCGCGATGGCGAAGAACCGGCGGTACGTCAGGTCGGTGTCACCGCGACGCCAGGAGACCAGCTCGTAGTGCTGCCGGTCGTGCACCTCCCGTGCGGTGCCGTCGCCGGTGCCGTCGGCGATCGGGAAGCGGTGCTCGTGGTAGCGCAGCTCGTCGTCGACCACCTTGAGGTCGTCCAGGGCGGCCGGGTCGTCGGCGAGCACCGGCAGCAGCAGCCGGCCCCGGTCCCAGTCGATGTCGAACCAGTCGGCGTACGACGAGTCGCGCCCCCGGCGCAGCACGTCCCACCAGGCGGGGTTGGCCGGTGGCACGGCGACACCCGCGTGGTTGGGCACGATGTCGACGACCAGGCCGAGTTGCTGGGCCCGCAGCGCGCCCAGCAGTCGCTGCCGGGCGGCCTCACCGCCCAGCTCCGGGTTGACCGCCCGGTGGTCGACCACGTCGTAGCCGTGCGCCGAGGCGGGGGTGGCGGCCAGCAGGGGGGCGGTGTAGAGGTGGCTGACGCCGAGGTCGGCGAGGTAGTCGACGATCGCGGCGGTGGCGTCCAGGTCGAAGCCGGGGCGGACCTGGACGCGGTAGGTGGCCTTCGGAGGGGTGGCCGGCATGTCAGATCGTCCTCTCCAGCACCACGAGGGACCGGTCCGGCACCCGGATGGTGCCGCCCGCGCTGATCACCGTGGCGTCGCCCGGTTCGGGTTCGGCCGTGCTGATCACCCGTTCCCACTTCTGGCCGTATTCGGAACCCGGCATGGTGAAGTCCAGGGGCGCGTCGTGGGCGTTGAAGCAGAGCAGGAACGAGGCGTCGCGGTGTTTCTGGCCGTACTGGCCGCGTTCGCGGATGCCCTCGCCGTTGACGAACAGCGCCACCGAGCGGCCGAAGTCGTTGCCCCAGTCCTCGCCGGTCATCTCCCGCCCGTCCGGGGTGTGCCAGGCCAGGTCGGGCAACGGCTCGTCGATGCCGCGCCCGTTCACCGGCAGGCCGGTGAAGAAGCGGCGGCGGCGGAACACCTGGTGTCGTTTACGGAACGCGGTCAGCGTCTGGACGAACTCCAGCAACTGCTCGTCGACGTTGTCCCAGTCGACCCAGGCCAGCTCGCTGTCCTGGCAGTAGACGTTGTTGTTGCCGTGCTGGGTGCGGCCCAACTCGTCGCCGTGGCCGATCATCGCGACACCCTGCGACAGCATCAGCGTGGCCAGGAAGTTGCGCCGCTGCTTGGCCCGCAGGGCGAGCACCGCCTCGTCGTCGGTGTCGCCCTCGACCCCGCAGTTCCAGGAGCGGTTGTGGCTCTCGCCGTCGCGGTTGTCCTCGCCGTTGGCCTCGTTGTGCTTGTCGTTGTACGACACCAGGTCGTTGAGCGTGAACCCGTCGTGCACGGTGACGAAGTTGATGCTGTGGAACGGGCGGCGGCCGTCGTCCTGGTAGAGGTCGGCCGAGCCGGAGATCCGCGACGCGAACTCGGCGAGGGTGGCGGGCTCGCCGCGCCAGAAGTCTCGTACCGTGTCGCGGTATTTTCCGTTCCACTCCGTCCACAGTGGTGGGAAGTTGCCCACCTGGTAGCCGCCGGGGCCGACGTCCCACGGCTCGGCGATCAGCTTGACCTGACTGACCACCGGGTCCTGCTGCACCACCTCGAAGAACGTGGACAGCCGGTCCACCTCGTAGAACTCGCGGGCCAGGGTGGCGGCCAGGTCGAAGCGGAAACCGTCGACGTGCATCTCGGTCACCCAGTAGCGCAGCGAATCCATGATCAGTTGCAGGGAGTGCGGGCTGCGCACGTTGAGGCTGTTGCCGGTGCCGGTGTAGTCGACGAAGTAGCGGCGGTCCTCCTCGCTGAGCCGGTAGTAGCTGGGCGCGTCCACGCCCTTGAAGCTCAACGTCGGGCCGAGGTGGTTGCCCTCGGCGGTGTGGTTGTAGACCACGTCGAGGATGACCTCGATGCCGGCCGCGTGCAGCGCCTTGACCATGCCCCGGAACTCCTGCACCTGCTGGCCGGTGCGGCCCAGCGCGGAGTAGCCGTGGTGCGGGGCGAAGAACCCGATGGTGTTGTAACCCCAGTAGTTGCGCAGGCCCAGGTCGACGAGGCGGTTGTCGTGGATGAACTGGTGCACCGGCATCAGCTCGATCGCGGTCACGCCGAGCTGGGTCAGATATTCGATCATCGGCGGGGAGGCGATGGCCGCGTACGTGCCGCGCAGCTCCTCCGGGATGTCCGGGTGGCGCATGGTCAGGCCGCGCACGTGCGCCTCGTAGATCACCGAATGGTGGTAAGGGGTGCGCGGCGGCTTGTCGTTGCCCCAGTCGAAGTACGGGTTGACCACCACCGACTTCGGCATGAACGGCGCCGAGTCGGTCTCCGACATCTTCTCCGGCTCGTTCAGGTCGTAGTCGTAGACCGCCGGGTCCCACTGCACGTCACCGTCGATGGCCTTCGCGTACGGGTCGAGCAGCAGCTTGTGCGGGTTGCAGCGCAGCCCGTTCGCCTGGTCGTACGGGCCGTACACCCGGTAGCCGTAGCGCTGCCCCGGCTCGATGCCCGGCAGGTACGCGTGCCACACGTAGGCGTCCACCTCACGCAGCTCGACGCGGCGCTCCGCGCCGGTGTCCCACTCGTCGAAGAGGCACAGCTCGACCCTGTCGGCCACCTCGGAGAAGATGGCGAAGTTGGTGCCCATCCCGTCGTAGGTGGCGCCCAGGGGATACCGCTCGCCCGGCCAGACCTGCATGCTGCTCCTTAGACCATGGTTGTGCCCGCACCGGCCGACGCATGCCCGCGCGCACGCAGGTATTGCCCCCCGCCCGGCAGCGCCAATCCATCCTTTCAGGCGGTGAGCGAAAACCGCCCGTCTGATGCGACCAACACCCTCAGGTGTCCTCCGTCACGATGACCCTTTTCGAGGTGCGTTCTCGGGCCCGATGCACTTTCCTTGACCGGGGACAAGCGTTCGCGTGTGTTCCGCCAGGCCCTCCGCCACCCCTTACACCTCACTCCGCCGCCACTGACGTCGGCGCTTCACCATGCATGGACGGAGATTGATGTGACCCTGCGGGTCGACGAGCAGCACACAGCCACCAAGGACCGGGCCCACCGGCCCACCCTGACCTCCCGGTCCCCGCTCCCGACCCAGCCCGGTGTTGTCGTGCCGCCTGTTGTCGCGCCTGCTGGTGGCGTGCCGGCGCAGCCCGGTCCCGGGGTGCCCCCGCAGACCCAGCGAATCCTGATGCTGTCCTGGGAGTACCCGCCGGTGCTCGTCGGCGGCCTCGGCCGCCACGTGCACGCCCTCTCCGTCGCCCTCGCCGCCGCCGGCCACGAGGTCACCGTCGTCACCCGCCA
>NZ_JBEZED010000006.1:0-208393 GCF_040648675.1 Micromonospora sp. NPDC049101
CACGTCGTGGTCGGCGACGACCTCGTCGACGATGACCGGGTCGCAGATGTCGCCCTGGACGAAGCGCAGTCGCGGGTCGTCGCGGACCGGGTCGAGGTTGGCCAGGTTGCCGGAGTAGGTCAGTTTGTCGAGCACGGTCACGACCGCCGGCTCGAGTGGTGGCACGCCGTCGGCACTGCCGAGGGGCTTGCCCAGCAGCAGGCGAACGTACTCCGACCCGATGAATCCGGCTCCGCCGGTGACGAGGATCCTCACGGGTCGGGAAGTGTACGCGAAGTTGGGTGCGGTGCGCGGGGCGCGACCCCCCGGCGCAGCCGGCTTTTGTGCCGCTAGGCTGCCCCGGTGCGTGGAATCCTACTTGCCGGCGGCACCGGTTCCCGGCTCTGGCCGATCACCCGTGCGGTCTCGAAGCAGCTGATGCCGGTCTTCGACAAGCCGATGGTCTACTACCCGCTCTCCACCCTCGTGATGTCCGGGGTGCGGGAGATCCTGGTGATCACGACCCCGGACGACCAGGACCAGTTCCGTCGGCTGCTCGGCGACGGCAGCCAGTTCGGGTTGCGGCTGGAGTACGTCAGCCAGGAGCGACCGGAGGGCATCGCGCAGGCCTTCATCCTCGGCGCGGACTTCATCGGCGCCGAGTCGGTGGCGCTGATCCTGGGTGACAACATCTTCCACGGCGGTGGCCTGGGTCGGCAGCTCGCCGCCCACGGTGACCCGGTCGGTGGGCGGGTCTTCGCCTACCAGGTGGCCAACCCGCAGGAATACGGTGTGGTCGACTTCGACGACGCCGGTCGGGTGCTCTCGATCGAGGAGAAGCCGGCCCGGCCGAAGTCCCGCTACGCGGTGCCGGGTCTGTACTTCTACGACAACCGGGTGGTGGACATCGCCCGCAAGCTCACCCCGAGCGCCCGCGGCGAACTGGAGATCACGGCGGTCAACGAGGTGTACCGGGAGACCGGGGAGCTGTCGGTGACGGTGCTGGATCGGGGCACCGCCTGGCTGGACACCGGCACGTTCACCTCGATGATGCAGGCGGCCGAGTTCGTCCGGGTGGTCGAGGAGCGGCAGGGTCTGAAGATCGGCTGTGTCGAGGAGGTGGCCTGGCGGGCCGGCCTCATCGACGACGACCAGCTGCGCGCGCTGGCCACGCCGTTGACCAAGAGCGGTTACGGCGACTACCTGCTCGGTCTGCTCGGCGAGCCGAACGGCAGCCACGGGGTGACCTGGTGAAGATCCGGGAGTTGAGCATCGAGGGCGCCTGGGAGATCACCCCCCAGCAGCACGGCGACCCGCGCGGCATGTTCATGGAGTGGTACCGCTTCGACAAGCTCGCCGACGTGGTGGGGCATCCGCTGCGGCTGGCCCAGGCCAACCTGTCGGTCTCCGCCCGCGGTGTGGTGCGCGGCATCCACTTCGCCGACGTCCCGCCGGGGCAGGCCAAGTACGTCACCTGTGTGCGTGGCGCGGTCCTGGACGTGATCGTGGACCTGCGGGTGGGCTCGCCGACCTTCGGTCGTTGGGAGGGCGTCCGGCTGGACGACACCGACCGCCGGGCGGTCTACCTCAGCGAGGGGCTGGGGCACGGTTTCTGCGCGCTGACCGACGACGCGACGTTGAGCTACCTCTGCTCGGCCAGTTACAACCCGACAGGTGAGCACGCGGTGCACCCACTTGACGAGGAGTTGGGCATCGAGTGGCCGGCCGACGTCCCGCTGCTGTCCGCGCGCGACGACGCGGCGCCGACGCTCGCCCAGGCCCGCGAGACCGGCCTGCTGCCGGAGTACGACAACTGCCGGCGGTTCGTGGCGAGCATCGGGCCGGACGGAATGTCGCACTCAACCGGTATGTGACCGCCCCCGGGGCACGACCTGTGGTGTGACAGTGACGAACGGGGCCTCCGGGCGGCTAATGTCTCACCATGGAGCGGCGAATCTTCGGCCTCGAGACCGAGTACGGCGTCACCTGCACCTATCGCGGGCAGCGGCGGCTGTCCCCGGACGAGGTCGCGCGGTATCTGTTCCGTCGCGTGGTGTCCTGGGGTCGGTCGAGCAACGTCTTCCTGCGTAATGGAGCCCGGCTCTACCTGGACGTCGGGTCGCATCCGGAGTACGCGACACCGGAGTGCGACTCGGTGACCGATCTCGTCGCCCACGACCGGGCCGGCGAGCGGATCCTGGAGGGCCTGCTCGTCGACGCGGAGAAGCGGCTGCACGACGAGGGCATCGCGGGTGAGATCTACCTGTTCAAGAACAACACCGACTCGGCCGGCAACTCGTACGGCTGCCACGAGAACTACCTGGTCTCCCGGCACGGGGAGTTCGGCCGGCTGGCCGACGTCCTCATCCCGTTCCTGGTCACCCGGCAGTTGATCTGTGGGGCCGGCAAGGTCCTGCAAACCCCGCGCGGCGCGGTCTACTGCCTGTCGCAGCGGGCCGAGCACATCTGGGAGGGTGTCTCCTCGGCGACCACCCGCAGCCGCCCGATCATCAACACCCGCGACGAGCCGCACGCCGACGCCGAGCGCTATCGGCGGCTGCACGTCATCGTCGGTGACTCCAACATGAACGAGGTCACCACGCTACTCAAGGTCGGCACGGCCGACATCGTGCTGCGGATGATCGAGGCCGGGGTGGTGATGCGGGACCTGTCCCTGGAAAACCCGATCCGGGCGATCCGGGAGGTGTCGCACGACATCACCGGTCGGCGCAAGGTGCGGCTGGCCAATGGCAAGGAGGTCAGCGCCCTGGACATCCAGCAGGAATACCTGTCCAAGGCGACCGAGTTCGTCGAGCGGCGCGGGGGCGACCAGGCCGCCAAGCGGGTCGTCGAGCTGTGGGGGCGGGTGTTGAACGCGGTGGAGAGCGGTGACCTGGAGCCGGTCTCCCGGGAGATCGACTGGGTCAGCAAGCTGCGGCTGATCGAGCGCTACCAGCGCAAGCACGACCTGCCGCTGTCGCACCCCCGGGTCGCGCAGATGGACCTGGCCTACCACGACGTGCGTCGCGGTCGCGGCCTCTACGGTCTGCTGGAGCGGCGCGGCGAGGTCGACCGGGTGGCCACCGACCCGGAGATCTTCGAGGCCAAGGAGACCCCGCCGCAGACCACCCGGGCCCGGCTGCGCGGCGAGTTCATCCGGCACGCCCAGGAGAAGCGGCGGGACTTCACCGTCGACTGGGTGCACCTGAAGCTCAACGACCAGGCGCAGCGCACCGTGCTCTGCAAGGACCCGTTCCGGGCGTACGACGAGCGGGTGGAGCGGTTGATCGCCAGCATGTGACCGGTTGCCGGCCCCGGCGGTGCGCTGCGCCGACGGGGCCGGTCAGCCCGGCGCACCGAGCGGTTAAGCTGAGCGCGCCATGACGACTTCTGGACCTTCCGACCGCCCTGAGGGCGGCACCGAGCGGCAGAACTGGGTCGAACGCCGGCGGGAGAAGATCCGCGCCGAGGTCGACCGTAACCGCCGCGGCGACTACACGGTGCCGACGTGGGTGCTGGCCCTGGCGCTGGTGCTCATCGTCGGCGGCTGGCTAGCCCTAATCTTCCTGGCCTAACCCACCCCGACCCCCCACCCACCCCACCCCCACCCCCACCCCCAGCGCGCGTTGATCATGAGGTTATTGCCATGACACGCCGAAGCGGCGGGCAATAACCTCATGATCAACCACCGGGGGCGGAGGGCGGGGGCGGGGGGCCGGGGGCGGTTAGGTGAGGTGGGTGGTGGCGTGGCGGCCTGCTGCGGCGGCGGTGAGGAAGTACGCGTGGTCGGCGTCGAGACCGCGGCCCATCGTGGACAGCGGCACGGAGCTGGCGCGCAGTGCGGCGTCGAGACCGGCGGTGGGCACCCGGACGATCCGGTGCCGGGCGGCGAGGGGGGCCAGCGCCGCGTCCACCTCGGCCGCGAGGGTCGGGTCCAGGTCGTCGGGCACCACCAGCTCCGCCGGTGCGAGTGCCACCCTGCCGTACGCGGTGAGGCTGTGGTGCGACACGCCCCGGTGCCGGGGGCGGGGGTCGGCGGCGGAGATGCGCAGCGAGCCGACCGGCCGTCCCCCCAGCGTGACGATCGCGTTGACCGCCTCGCCGACGGCGACGCCGGAGAACCCCCACCGGGTGCCGGTGCCCAGGTTGCCGGGCCCCTGGGCCACGATGGCGATGTCGGCGCCGAGCACGTACCGGGCGGCGAGCAGGCCGCCGTGCAGGGTGGTGGCCTCCAGGTCGCCGCCGAAGGCCTGCCCGACGGTGATGGTGCCGGCCAGGTCGGCGCGCAGGCCCGCGAGGGTGCGGGAGAACCAGGCGGGCAGGGCCCCGCCGTCGGTGAGCAGGTACGCCACCCGCGCCTGCGGGGCGTCGGCCCGGATGCCGGCCAGGATCGCCGGCAGCGCCGAGTGCAGGTCAGCGGTGACCACCGGCAGGCCGCCCAGGTCGTCCGCGTCGGCCAGCACCGCGCGGTGCGGGGACGCCTCCTCGTCGACGCCGAGCAGGATCGGCTGCAACGGGGTGTAGCGGGCCTTGACCAGGTGCCCGGCGTCGCGGGTGTCGCCGACGTCCGGCGGGTCCGGGGGCAGCCGGTCCGGCAGGGCCACCACGAGGGCGTACCCGCCGGTGCCCAACCCCATCAGCAGCGCGCCGGCGTTGAGCAGTACCCGGTCGCCGGGCTCGGGCGTGCCGACCAGCTCCGGATAGGCCAGCGCCCGCATGCGGGTGCCGTCGGGCAGGTCGACGTCGAGCTCCACCGCCCCGGTCCACTGCCGTCGCCGCGTCGCCACCGTCCCCGTACGCCATCGCACCATGACGGGCACGCTAGCCGCGCGGCCCGGACGGTTCGCGCCCGGGTGCGGTGGGGGTGTCGGATCAGGTCGGGTCGGGGCCGCCGGCGTCCGGGGTCGGCCCGGCCTGGGTGTGTCGGACGGGTCCGGTGGCGCCCGGCATCGAACGGGTCGGGTCGAGGAAGACGAAGCGGATCTCCGGGTACCGGTCGGTGAGCCGGCGCTCGGCCTCGTCGGCGGTGGCCTCGATCTGCGCGCCGGTGGCCTCGTCGCGGAAGTCGACCTTCGCGGCGACCAGGATGTCCTGCGGGCCGAGCTGCATGGTCAACAGGGTGTCGATCCGTTCCACCTCGGGCAGCCCGGCCAGATCCTGCTCGATCTCGCGGCGCAGCCGCTCGGGGACGGCCCGGCCGACCAGCAGTGACAGGTTGTTGCCGGCGAGGATCCCGGCGACCGTGAGCAGCAGCAGCCCGATCAGGATCGACGCGACGCCGTCCCACACCTCGTCGCCGGTGGCGTGCGACAGGCCGACACCGGCCCCGGCCAGCAGCAGACCGATCAGGGCCGCGCTGTCCTCCAGGAAGACCGCCTTGATCGTGGTGTCGGCGGTCAGCCGCAGGAAGCGCCGGGGCGTGGTCTGCCAGCGTCGCGACTCGCGGCGCACCTGGCGCACGGCCCGGGTCAGCGAGATCGACTCGATGACGAACGACACCCCGAGCACGATGTACGAGACCAGGTAGTCGCCGCTGTGCTCGTGCACCAGGATCGTGGTGACGCCGTGGGTGACGGCGAAACCGGCACCGGCGACGAAGGTGAACATCGCCGCGAAGAACGCCCAGACGTAGCTCTCCTTGCCGTACCCGAAGGGGTGTCGCTGGTCGGCGGGCCGGGCGCCCCGGCGCAGCGCCTGGAAGAGCAGCACCTCGGTGGTGGTGTCGGCGACCGAGTGTGCCGCCTCGGAGAGCATCGCGGCGGAGCCGGAGATCAGCCCGGCGACCAGCTTGGCGATCGCGATGGCGAGGTTGGCGGCGCCGGCGACGACGACGGTGCCGATGCTCTCGCTCTCCGGCCTGGCCTCCGTTTGCGACATGAGGATCACCCTATGACCGAGCGGCGGCGGCGCGGCGGGGGAGGCCCGATCCGAACAAGTGTGCGGCACGCCCGCGTGGGTGCACGGTGTGGGCGTGTCGGCTGCTAGCGTCTACCGGGTGTCGCGGACCCGCACCGAACGCCTGGTCAACCTGGTGATCTGTCTGCTGTCCACGCGACGGTTCCTGACCGCCGCGCAGATCGCCGCGACCGTGCCCGGTTATGAGCACGACCCGGACGACGCGCGCGACCACGAGGCGTTCCAACGCAAGTTCGAGCGGGACAAGGCCGAGCTGCGCGAGTTGGGTGTGCCACTGGAGACGGGCACGGCGAGCGCCTTCGACGCCGAGCCCGGCTACCGCATCGCCCACCGCGAGTACGCGCTGCCCGACATCCTGCTCGAGCCGGACGAGGCCGCCGCGGTGGGCATCGCGGCCCGGCTGTGGCAGCACGCCGGTCTGGCCGCCGCCGCGTCGTCCGGGCTGGCCAAGCTGCGCGCCGCCGGGGTCGACGTGGACCCGCAGGCCACCCTGGGTCTGGAGCCGATGGTCACTGTCGATCCGGCGTTCGCGCCGCTGACGGCCGCGGCCCGGGACCGCCGCGAGGTCGGCTTCGACTACCGGGTGCCCGACCGGGACGCGCCCAGCCGTCGGCGACTGCAACCGTGGGGCGTGGTCTGTTGGCGCGGCCGGTGGTATGTCGTCGGCTACGACCTGGACCGGGCGGCGACCCGCTGCTTCCGGTTGTCCCGGGTGGTCGGCGCGGTCCGGGTGACCGGTGCGCCTGGTGCGTACGAGCCGCCGGCCAACGTCGACCTGATCAGCCACGTCGCCCGCTGGTCGGGTCCGGTGGAGCGCACCGGCCGGGCCACCGTGCTGGCCGCACCGGGCCGGGCCGCCGGGCTGCGCCGCTGGGCCGTGGAGGTGACCACCGGGCCGGACGGCGACCGCCTGGTCCTGCCGTACGCGGACCCGGACGGGTTGGCCGGTCACCTCGTCGGCTACGGGCCGGACGTGCGGGTGCTCGACCCACCGGAGGTCCGCGAGGCGGTCATCCAACGACTCAAGGAGATCGCCGTCCGCCACGACGAGTTGGCCGTCGCCGGGGGTGCCCGGTGACCCGCCCGGCCGCCCGGGGCGGTTCCCGTGCGTCCGCCGACCGGCTGGCCCGACTGCTCAACCTGGTGCCCTACCTGCTGGCCCGACCCGGCATCGAGATCGCCGAGGCGGCCGGTGACCTGGGTGTCACCGACCGTCAGCTCCGGGAGGACCTGGAGCTGCTGTGGGTTTGCGGGCTACCCGGCTACGGCCCCGGCGACCTGATCGACATGGCGTTCGACGGTGACCGGGTGACCATCACCTACGACGCCGGCATCGACCGGCCACTGCGACTCACCCCGGACGAGGCCCTCGCGCTGGTGGTGGCACTGCGGATGCTCGCCGAGACGCCCGGGGTGGCCAACCGCGAGGCCGTCGAACGGGCCCTGGCCAAGATCGAGGCCGCGGGCGACCTGGTCGGCGCCCCGGTGGCGGTGCGGTTGCCCGGGGACACCCCGCGGGTCGAGGCGCTGCGTGCCGCCGTGGAGGGCGGCCGGGCGCTGCGGATCACCTACTACACGGCCGCCCGGGACGAGACCACCGAGCGCGTCATCGACCCGCTGCGGATGTTGATGGTCGGCGGTCGGGCGTACGTGGAGGCGTGGTGTCGGCGCGCGGAGGCCGTCCGACTGTTCCGGGCCGACCGGATCGACGCGATCACCGAGCTGGCCGAGCCGGCCACGGTGCCGCCGCAGGCCGTCCCGCACGACCTCACCGAGGGCGTGTTCCGCCCCTCGGCCGACCTGCCGCTGATCACGCTGCGCATCGGTCGGGGCGAGCGGTGGATCACCGAATATTATCCGTGCGAGCGGGTGGAGGCCGGCGACGGCGACCAGTGGCTCGTCTCGCTGCGCGTGACCGACCTGGGGTGGGCCCGCAGGTTCGTGCTGGGCCTCGGCCCGGACGCCGTCGTGGTCGCCCCGGTCGAGCTGGCCGAGCAGGTGCGGGCGGCGGCGGCCAGCGCACTTGACGCGTACGCCGTGCCCGCCCCCACGGCCGCACCCCGGCTGCCCGCCCTCGACGCGCCGAGCGCGCCGACGGGTGACCCGGCGGTGGCTGGCCGCACCCAGTAGGCTGACCGCCGTGCTGATCTGGATCGTGCTCGCGGTGGTGCTGCTCCCGCTCGTGGCGCTCGCGCTGGCCGTGCGCCCGGTGCTGACCCGGCTGCCTCGGCTGCACCGTGCCGCGGTGGCCCTGCAGCGGCGGGCCGCCGAGGCCGAGGCGCTGCGGGAGACCGCCGAGGTGTTGCAGCAACGTGCCGAGGATGTCCAACGCCAGCTCGACACCACGTCCCAGCGGCTCGCGGTGATCAAGGCCAAGCGCGGCTGATCCGGCCCGGCCGAGCCGGTTCCCGGCGGCAGTTGACGATCATCGCGCGTTGGTCAAGACTTCACCCTTCGGGTCGAACCACCCCCACCCGGCGGGTGGCGGGCAGCCGATCCGCACGTACGATGGGCTGCGTACCACCCCTCGGACACAAAGCGACTGGAGCTTCTCATGGGTGCCCTCAAGCCGTGGCACATCGCTGTTCTCGTGGTTGTGCTGATCCTGCTCTTCGGTGCGAAGCGGCTTCCCGACGCGGCCCGTTCGCTGGGTCGGTCGCTGCGGATCATCAAGGCCGAGACCAAGAGCCTGCAGGAAGACGACCGCGACCTCGCCGAGAAGGCCGACGCGCAGGCCGGCTACCAGCCGCTGCCGCCGCAGGCCGGGCAGCAGGCACCGTACGCCGGGCAGCCGCAGCAGGCGCCGTACCAGCAGGCGCCGCCGCAGCAGCAGCCGGTCGTCGACCCGGTGCACCGCGTCCGCGACAACTGACCGAAGGGCCCCACCACCGTGGCCTTCGCACTGCGTAAACGCGGCCCCAAGGCGTTCGAGCGGGCCGCCGACGGGTCGATGACGCTCATCGAGCATGTCCGCGAGTTGCGCAACCGTCTTTTCCGCGCGTCCGTGGCGATCCTGATCGGCTTCGGCTTCGGTTTCTGGTTGGCCAAGCCGGTGCTGCACCTGCTCCAGCAGCCCTACTGTGACCTGCCGCAGGCCCGATATGTCGACGGCAAGTGCGAGTTCGTGCAGCTCGGCCCGGCCGACCTGTTCCTGCTCAACCTGAAGGTCGCGCTCTGGGTCGGGTTGATCGTGGCCGCGCCGATCTGGCTCTACCAGCTCTGGGCGTTCATCGCGCCCGGCCTGCACCGGCACGAGCGGCGCTACGCGTACTTCTTCACCGCCCTCGCCGCGCCGCTGTTCGCGGCCGGCGCGGTGCTGGCGTACTTCGTCACGGCCAAGGGCCTGGAGTTCCTGCTCAGCATCTCGGACAGCGAGATCAGCACGACCCTGGAGATCACCAAGTACATCTCCTTCGTCACCAACCTGATCCTGTTGTTCGGTGTGGCCTTCGAGTTCCCGCTTGTCGTGCTGATGCTCAACTTCGTGGGCATCGCCAGCGCGAAGCGGTTGCTCAGCTGGTGGCGCGTGGCGATCTTCGTGTTCTTCGCGTTCTCCGCAGTGGTCACCCCGACCCCGGACCCGTTTGGGATGACCGCGTTGGCGATCTGCCTCTCCGCGCTCTACTTCGGTGCGGTGGGCATCGCCTTCCTCAACGACAGGCGGCGAGGGCGGGGCAAGGAGATCTACGCCGGCATCGACGACGACGAGGTGTCGCCGTTGGAGTTCGACGCGGACCCGGTCGTGGCCGGGCAGCGGGTCGACGCGACCGCCCCGATCGGCGTACCCGAGCCGGTCGCCCCACCGGCACCGATCGAGCGCCGCTACGACGACATGACCTGACGGCCCCGCACCACCCGGTCAGCCGACGCCGTCCCCGTTTCCCGGGGGCGGCGTCGTCGCGTTACCCGCGGCGTCGGTGACGGCACGTGCCCCCGGTGAACGTCGGGCGCCCGACCGGTACGGTGCTGCCCGTGACCGCAGACGATCACCTGCCCGGCCCGCCCGCCGATGGCCCGGCCGACCGCTTCCCGGTCGCTGATGGCCCGGTGGCCGTGCTCGCCAACCCGACCGCCGGTCGGGGACGCCACCGCACCCTGCTGCCGCGGCTGCTGGACGGGCTGGCCGGCGCCGGCCGACCGGTCCGGCTGCTGGCCGCATCCGGTCCGGGCGAGGCGGAGGCGGCCTGCCGGGCCGCGGTCGCCGAGGGCGTCGGCGCGCTGGTCGCGATCGGCGGGGACGGCACCGTGCACCGGGCGATGCAGGCGGTCGCCGGCACCGCCGTGCCGTTCGGTCCGGTGCCGGCGGGGACCGGCAACGACTTCGCCCTGGACACCGGTTTCCCCGCCGACCCGGTGGCGGCGGTGGACGTGATCGCGTCAGCGCTGCGGGCCGACCGGACCCACGTCGTCGATCTGGCCCGGATGACCGGGGTCGACGGCGCCGAGCGCTGGTTCGGGGCGGTCCTCGCGGCGGGGTTCGACGCGATCGTCAACGAGCGGGCCAACCGGATGCGCTGGCCGCGCGGCCCCCGCCGGTACGACCTGGCGATCCTGGTCGAGCTGGCCCGGCTGCGGCCCCGCCACTACACGCTGCGCCTCGACGGGGTGCCGCTCGACCTCGACGCGGTGTTGGTGGCGGTGGGCAACTGCCCGACGTACGGCGGCGGCATGCGGATCTGTCCCGCCGCCGACCCGACCGACGGGCTGCTCGACGTGGTGGTCGCGGGTCGCGTCAACCGCCGGACCCTGATCCGGGTGAAGCCGCGCATCTACCAGGGCACCCACGTCAGCCACC
Organism: Micromonospora sp. NPDC049101; assembly: GCF_040648675.1. Lineage (NCBI taxonomy): Bacteria > Bacillati > Actinomycetota > Actinomycetes > Micromonosporales > Micromonosporaceae > Micromonospora > Micromonospora sp. NPDC049101. The sequence goes on from NZ_JBEZED010000006.1 coordinate 10,691, forward strand.
CCCTGGTGACCAGCTATCGGGCCCGGACCGTGGAGTTGGCCGCCGACGGCATCGTCACCTACGCCGACGGGGAACGCTCCCTGGAGCTGCCGGTCACGATCAGCGCCGTCCCGGGCGCCCTGCGGCTGCTGCGATGACCGCACCGCCCCGATGCTGGCCGCGATGACCAGCACGACGGCGGCGCACTCCAGCAGGGTCAGGGCCTGCCGCAGGACCAGCCACCCGGCGAGGGTGGCGATGGCCGGGCCGAGACTCATCAGCACCGCGAACGTGGCGGTCGGCATCCGCCGCAGCGCGAGCAACTCCAGGGTGTAGGGCAGCCCGGAGGCGAGCACCGCGAGCCCGGTGCCGAGCGCCAGCACCTGCGGGTCGAGCAGCACCGCGCCGCCGTCGACGATGCCCAGCGGCAGGGTGACGAGCGCGGCGAGGGTCAGCGCCAGGGCCAGCCCGTCCGCGCCCGGGAACCGTCCGCCGACCCGGGCGCTCAGCACGATGTACGCGGCCCACATGGCGCCCGCGCCGAACGCGAATGCCACCCCGGCCGGGTTCAGCCGGTCGAAGCCGCCCTGCCCGAGCAGCGCCACCCCGGCCAACGCCAGTCCGGCCCAGCCCCAGCTGGCGAGTCGTCGGGCGCTGACCACCGACAGCGCCAACGGCCCGAGCACCTCCAGCGTCACCGTGGGGCCGAGCGGGATGCGTTCGATGGCCTGGTAGAACAGCGAGTTCATGCCGGCCAGCGCCAGCCCGAACGCGCCCGCCGCGAGCCAGGCCGACCGGTCGTGGCCGCGCAGTCGGGGCCGGCACACGATGAGCAGCAGCACCGCCGCGATGGTCAGCCGCAGGGTCACCGCGCCGGCCACGCCGGTACGCGGGAACAGCAGCGCGGCCATGGCGGAGCCGAACTGCACCGACAGCGCCCCGCCGAGCACCAGCCCCACGGCGACGACGCCACCCCGCTGGGCCGGTGGCGTCTCGGCCGGCGATGGCGTGGGCAGCAGGGTCTCGGTCACGGGCACGACGGTAGGCGCTCGGCTCCGGCCGTCAGGCGGCGGTGTCCACCTGCCGAAATGCGTGCCCTCCCAGTCGGTTCGTGGCGAAGCCCGCGTCTGCTGCTCGTCCGTCTGGCGAGCGTCTGCGGGGATACAGGAGCCTCGATGGGCGGCTACCCTGTTCGGAACGATATCGATCCACAGTTGGGAGCAGGGATGCGCCTCGACCTGGTCACGGTCTCCGCTTCGCCGCGAGAGCCCGCCCGGTACTGATCGGGCAGCACCGCGGATTCCCGCCGGTGCTCTGGTGCTCCTCGCCGCGGAGCGGTCTGACGACGACCGTTTCCTTCCCTGGCTCGAGGAGCTCTTTTGCGTGCCCTTGTATCCGCGCGTCTTGGCGCGGACTTCACCAGACTGTGGACCGCCGCCGCGGTGTCCAACGTCGGCGACGGCGTGACCATGGCTGCCGGCCCCTTGTTGGTCGCTTCCGTCACCGACAAACCGGCCCTCATCGCCGGCGCCGTCTTCGCGCAGCAACTGCCCTGGCTGCTGTTCGCCCTGATCAGCGGCGCCTATGTCGACCGACTCGACCGGCGCCGCATGGTCATGGTTGTCAACCTGGCGCGGGCAGGAGCCCTGGCGGGGTTGGCGGCTGCCATCGCGACCGAGACCGTCAGCGTGATCATCATCTACCTGGTGCTCTTCATCCTGGGTGTCGGAGAAACCCTCGCGGACACCGCCATGGGCGCCCTACTCCCGGCGGTGGTCGCCCCCGACGAACTGGCGAGCGCCAACGCCCGGCTCTACGCGAGTTTCACCGTCGGCAACCAGTTCGTCGCCAAGCCGCTCGGCGCATGGTTGTTCGTCATCTCCGCCGCCGTACCCTTCGGCGTCGACGCGCTCACCTTCGCGATCTCCGCGGCGCTGATAGCGGGTATCCGACCTCAGCCGGTCTCCGCGAAACCCCGTCTGCAGACCTCACTGCGTGCCGAGGTCGCCGCAGGTCTGAAGTGGTTGTGGCGACACCGCCTGCTGCGGCTCCTCGCTGTCAGCATGGGCCTGAGCAACATCGCGTTCGGTGCCGCGTTCGCCGTGTTCGTACTTTACTGCCGGGAGCGTCTGGGTGTGTCTGGCGTCGGCTACGGCTTCCTGCTGACCGCGTTCGCGGTCGGCGGCCTCGTCGGCACGACCATCGCCGCGAGACTCACGCGAGCGCTCGGCAACGCCACCGTGTTGCGCGCCGGCCTCGTCGTCGAGATCGTCACCCACGTGTCCCTTGCGATCACGACGACACCCTGGCTGGCCGCCATCGCCCTGGTCGTGTTCAGCATCCATGCCATGGTGTGGGGCATCGTCGTCACCTCGGCCCGGCAGCGGGTCGTGCCGCCACCGCTACGCGGCCGCGTCGGCAGCGTGTACGCGTTGCTGGATCTCGGCGGAGCCGCGCTGGGGTCGCTCCTGGGCGGCCTGTTCGCCAGCGTCTGGGAGATCACCACACCGTTCTGGATCGCCGCCGCCGTGATGGTGACGATCACCGTCCTCGCCTGGCGTCCCCTGCGCGAAGCTGGAGCCGCCTGACCGCCCTGGCCTCGGTGTCGAGCGGCGGTGTCTCGCCGCTCGCCACCGAGGTATCCGGGGTGGCGCTCCGAGGTTCCGACCGCTCTGGCCGTGCGCCGCGAGACCGCAAAGTCGACACGGCGGTAGATGTTCGCCACCCACGGTGCTACCGGCGTACGGTTCCTGGTGTGACGAGTGCGATGCGGAAACTATCGATCTCCGTGCCACCCGACGTGGCTGAGCGCCTGGAGCGGGAGTCCAACGCCAGCGCCTACATCACCCAGGCCGTCCGCGACCGGATGCGGCTGGACGCCCTGGACGCGGAGCTGGCCCACCAGGGCATCCCGATCACCGAGCAGGGCGTGGCCGAGGCGCGCGCCCGCCGGGCCGCCGTGGAGGCCGACTGGTCGCCGGAGCGCCGCAGCGCCCTTCGCGAACGGGCCCGCCAGCACGCGCTGGACGCCGCCGCCGGAACGCCCGCACAACCGGCCGCGTGAGCCCCGAGGACGACCGACCGGTCCGGCTCGTGCTGGACCGGTCGGCACTGCTGGCGTACCTGGCGGGGTCGGTGCATGTCGGGGAGCCGCTGCACGAGGTCATCCAGGACCGCAACAGGTTCGGCGTCACCGCCGTGACCGCGGCGGAGGCCCTGGCGATCGTCGACGACCCGAAGGAACGAGCGACTCTGCATCGGCTGCTGAATCTGGACGCCTGTGCGGTGCTCTCGACCGAGGGGCACTCCTGGCACGAGCTCAGCTTCTGGCGCACGCTGACGGGCCGTGCCGACCTGGCCACCACGGCGCTGGCCGTCCTCGAACACGACGCCTCGATCCTCACCGGGGAGGCCCGGTACGGTGACGAGCTACCGGTGATTCACCTCCCCGGCTGACGGCACAGCACGGCGGGTTCAGGCCGGCAGGGTGAGGTCGAGCACCGCGCCCAGCCCGTTCTGCCGGCCCGGCTCGGCGGCCGGGAGCACCAGCACCGAGCAGCCGGCGGCCACCGCGCCCGCGTCGGACGGGGTGTCACCGACCATCAGCGTCTGCTCCGGGTCGACGCCGAGCATCCCGCAGGCCCGCCAGAAGATCGCCGGGTCGGGTTTGCAGCGTCCCACCTCGTACGACAGGGCGAACGCGGAGACCAGGTCGGTCAACCCCCAGGTGTCGAAGTGCGGCCGGAGGTCGAAGCCGATGTTGCTGACCACCGCCACCGGCACCCCGGCGTCCCGCAGCGCGGTCAGCGTGGGCGCGGCGTCGGCGTACGGCTGCCAGCCCTCGGCGGTCAGCAGCCGCTCGTAGAGCGCGTCGGCGAAGCCCTCGATTCCCGCGTCGACGGTCTCGGCGAGCCCGACGTACGCGCCCCGGTGGGCGTGTTGGTAGAGATCCCGGTCGGCCCACAGCTCGGCCAGCCGGGGCGGCACCCGTGCCGGCAGTGGCCCGCCGGCGCGCCCGGCGGTCAGCAGCCGGTCGGCCAGCGAGGTGGCCTTGACGCGGTCCAGGGTGACCCCGCACGCCGCCGCGGCCTCCAGCACCCACTGCCGGGGCTCCTCCACCTGGGCCAGGGTGCCGTGGAAGTCGAAGAGCACCGCCTTGACAGGCCGTCGGGACGCCCGGGGGGCGGCCGCCTCGGCGCTGCCTGGCGGACGGGTCTGGGGCGGTTCGGCATGGTCCGGCACGCCGTGCACCCTACCGATCGCCCCCGATGGCCCAACCGGACGGCCTTGTGGGGTGTCCCGTGCCGGCACGCACTAATCTTGGTGTCATGTCGAGCCCCGCCGAGCGGTACGCAGCGGCGCGCCGCCGGGCCGCGCAGGCCGCAGAGTTTCCGGCGCTGGACGAGTTCGCCCTTGACCTGGGGTTCGACCTCGACGACTTCCAGCGGGAGGCGTGTCAGTCGTTGGAGCGGGGCAGCGGTGTGCTGGTCTGCGCCCCCACCGGCGCCGGCAAGACGGTGGTGGGGGAGTTCGCCGTACACCTGGCTCTGCGGGGGCGGCCCGGCGACCCGGCGGCGGCCGACGACGCGGCGACCCCGCCGGCCCGGCGCAAGTGCTTCTACACCACGCCGATCAAGGCGTTGTCCAACCAGAAGTACCACGACCTGGTCGCCCGGTACGGCGTCGACCAGGTCGGCCTGCTGACCGGCGACAACGCCATCAACGGTGACGCGCCGGTGGTGGTGATGACCACCGAGGTGCTGCGCAACATGCTCTACGCGGGCTCCAGCACGTTGCAGGGGCTGGCGTACGTGGTGATGGACGAGGTGCACTACCTGGCCGACCGGTTCCGGGGCGGGGTGTGGGAAGAGGTGATCATCCATCTGCCGGCCTCGGTCACCCTGGTCTCGTTGTCGGCGACCGTGTCCAACGCCGAGGAGTTCGCCGACTGGCTGGTCACCGTGCGCGGCGAGACCGCCGTGGTGGTCAGCGAGCACCGGCCGGTGCCGTTGTGGCAGCACATGCTCGTCGGCAAGCGGATGTTCGACCTGTTCCACGACGCCGACGCGGCGCGCAAGCACGACGTGCACCCGGAGTTGCTGCGCTACACCCGGGAGACCGCGCGGCGACTGGAGTTGGGCGAGGGGCGCAGCGCGGGGCCCGGTGCGGGCCGCCGTGGCCCGCGCTGGCGTGGCCCGATGCGACCGGACATCGTCGACCGACTGGACCGCGAGGGCCTGCTCCCGGCGATCCTGTTCATCTTCAGCCGCGCCGGGTGCGCCGCCGCCGTGCAGCAGTGTCTCGCCGCCGGGCTGCGGCTCACCTCGCCCGACGAGCGCGCCGAGATCCGCCGGGTCGTCGAGTCGCGGGTCACCGCCATCCCCGGCGAGGACCTGTCGGTGCTGGGTTACTGGGAGTGGCTCGACGGCCTGGAGCGCGGCCTGGCCGCCCACCACGCCGGCATGCTGCCGGTGTTCAAGGAGATCGTGGAGGAGTTGTTCGTCCGCGGTCTGGTCAAGGCGGTCTTCGCCACCGAGACCCTGGCGCTGGGCATCAACATGCCGGCCCGGTGCGTGGTCCTGGAACGCCTCGTGAAGTACAACGGCGAGGCGCACGTCGACCTGACCCCGGGGGAGTACACCCAGCTCACCGGCCGGGCCGGCCGCCGGGGCATCGACGTGGAGGGGCACGCCGTCGTGGTGTGGTCCCCGGAGACCGACCCACGGCAGGTGGCCGGTCTGGCGTCCACCCGCACCTACCCGCTGCGCTCCAGCTTCCGACCGTCGTACAACATGGCGGTCAACCTGGTCGGCACGGTCGGCGCGGAGCCGGCCCGGGCGCTGCTGGAGTCCTCGTTCGCCCAGTTCCAGGCCGACCGGTCGGTGGTCGGCCTGGCCCGGCAGGTGCAGCGCAACACCGAGACCATCGACGCGTACGGCGCGGAGGCCGCCTGCCACCACGGCGACTTCGACGAGTACTTCGCGCTGCGGGTGGCGATCGCCGACCGGGAGAAGGCGATCGCCCGGCAGGGGCAGACCCAGCGCAGGGCCGCCGCGGTGGCGGCGCTGGAGCGGCTGCGGGTCGGCGACGTGATCCGGGTGCCGTCGGGTCGGCGGGCCGGGCTGGCCGTCGTGCTGGACCCGGCGACCGGCGGGTTCGGGGAGCCCCGGCCGATGGTGTTGACCCAGGACCGCTGGGCCGGTCGGGTCAGCCTCGGCGACTTCACCACCCCCGCCGAGGTGTTGGCCCGGATCCGGGTGCCCAAGCACTTCAACCACCGTTCACCGGCCGCCCGCCGGGATCTGGCCGCCGAGGTCAGCGGCACCGGCCTGGACCGGCACGGCGGCCGACGGGGTGGCCGTTCCCGGCAGGCGACCGGCGAGGACCATCGGCTCACCCAGCTCCGCACGGAGCTGCGCAACCACCCCTGCCACGCCTGCCCGGAGCGCGACGACCATGCCCGGTGGGCGGAGCGGCGTCGGCGGCTGGAGCGCGACACCGAGGAGCTGCGGGAGCGGGTCTCTGGGCGGACCGGGTCGCTCGCGCGGACCTTCGACCGGATCGTGGCGTTGTTGACCGACCGCGGTTACCTGGGCCGCGACGGCGCGGTCACCGACGCCGGTCGGATGCTCGGTCGGATCTGGACCGAGGCGGACCTGCTGGTCGCCGAGTGTCTGCGCCGGGGGGTGTGGAACGGGCTGTCGCCGTCGGAGTTGGCCGCCGCGGTGTCGGTGGTGGTCTTCGAGGCGCGCCGCGACGTCGACGAGCGGGCGTCGTTGCCGCGCGGGCCGGTGGCCGACGCGGTGGAGGAGACGCTGAAACTGTGGGGCGAGATCGAGGCCGACGAGGCGGCACGCGGGCTGACCGCGACCCGGGAGCCGGATCTGGGTTTCGCCTGGCCCGTCTACCGCTGGGCGCGGGGCGAGGCGCTGGCCAAGGTGCTCGGCAGCGGTCACGAGATCGACGGTGAGATGCCCGCCGGTGACTTCGTCCGGTGGGCGCGACAGGTGGTCGACCTGCTGGGTCAGCTCGCCGACTCCGGCGGTGCCTCGCCAGAGCTGCGGTCCACCGCCCGCCAGGCGATCGCGGCCGTCAACCGGGGCGTGCTGGCCTACCACACCTCCGCCTGATCGTCACACTCAGTTACGGGCGCCGACGAGTCGGCGCTTCGGACAGTCACCGCGACAGCACCCCCCGAATAGCTTGGGGGGCACTGTTGCGCCTGTTCACGCCACCCCTGATCATTGCCGAGCGCGCCTGTTAACGCGCCGGTAACGAACGGGGGAAGACCGCTGTGGCGGACATCAATCACTTTGAGTACGGGTGGATCACGCCCGCGTTGAGTTACGCGTTGTCCGTGCTCGGTTCGGTCCTCGGGCTGGTGTGCGCCGGACGTATCCGCACCGCGCGCACCACCGGCCAGCGGGCCTGGTGGGGTCTGCTGGCGGCCTGGGCGCTGGGCGGCACCGCCATCTGGGCGATGCACTTCATGGCCATGCTGGGCTTCGCCGTGCAGGGCACCCGGATCCGCTACGACGTGCCGCTGACCGCGGCGAGCACGGCCATCGCCGTGGTGGCCGTCGGCATCGGCCTGGCCATCGTGGGCACCGGCCGGCTGAATCCGCTACGACTTGTCGCCGGTGGCGTCTTCACCGGTGCCGGGGTGGCCTCCATGCACTACACCGGGATGGCGGCGATGCGCCTCAACGGCAGCCTCGGCTACGACACCACCCGGGTTGTGCTCTCGGTGGTCATCGCCGTCGTGGCGTCCACCGTCGCGCTGTGGCTCGCGATGACCGTCCGCCGAGGGTTGGCGATCTTCGCCTCCGCGCTGGTCATGGGCGTCGCCGTGAACGGGATGCACTTCACCGGCATGACTGCCCTGTCGGTGCACCGGCACGAACGGGTGGGCGGGGTGACCGGCGCCCAGGTGAGCACGCTGCTGGTCCCGATCATGGTGGCGGTGATCTTCGGCGTGGTCGGTCTGCTCTACGCCCTGCTCGCCGCCCCGACCGACGACGACCGGGCCGCCGCCGCGTACCTCGATGGGCGGCGGGCCCCGGAGCCGGCGCCCGCGACGCCCGCCGTCGCCCCGGACCCGGTCGGGTTGCGGGCCCGATCCACCCTCGGTCAGCCGGGCACCCCGTTCCCGTCCCGCCGGGACAACCCGCCGCGCTGAGCGGCGACCGGGCGGGTGCGGGGTCAGGTCGGCGGCCGGCCGGGCCGACTGCCGACGATGCGGAGGGTGGCCAGCAGCCCGGGATGGTCGGTCGCCCCACCCATCGCCACGGACCTGCGACAACAGAGACCGATGTCGGTCGTCGCCACGATGTGTTGCCGCGCGCCGTCGTCGATGCGCTGGTGACCCGGCGGCGTGCAGGACCGTACGTCCGGGTCGCCGCCGTCGCGGAGGTTGAGGTCGCCGCCGAGCAGGACCGGCGCGTGCCCGGTCCGCCGGCGGACGGTCGGCAGGATCGTGTCGAGCAGGTGCCGGCACTGGGTGAGCGCGACACCGTCACCGGTGTTCGCGAGATGCGTGGTGCAGGCGAGCAGGACCCCGTCGACGTCGACGCAGAGCCAGGCGCGTTCCTCGGGGTCCGCGAGGTCCTGCGTCGGGTGGATCCCGCGATACACGGCGGGCGGGGTGTCGGTTGTCCGCACCCGCGTCAACAGTCCCACGCCGTACGGTTGGCCGTTGCGGCACCGGGTGTCGTCCCCGCTGGGGCGGTCACCGGCGGCCTGGAACGCGGACACGACCCGCCGGCCGGTGTGGACCGTCGCGAACACCCCCTCCAGGGTGGTGACGTCGTCCCGGCAGATCTCGTTCAGGGTGACCAGGTCGGGTGCCTCGGCGCTGATCACTTCGGCGGCCCGGTGCACCGCTCGGCCGGTGAAACAGCCGGCGCGACCGCTGTTGCAGAGGTTCATCTGCAGCACCCGCACGATCGTGGGCCCGGTGCTGTCGGTCGAGCTGGTCACCGGCGGCCCGGCGGGTAGTGCGGCGGCGGCGAGCAGGCAGCCGACGGCCAGGGCGCGACGCAGAGGGCGGTGCGAACGGCGGTCGGCCACGCGGGCTCCGGGTGCAGAGGGCGACAGTCTTCGCCGAGGTGCCCGTGATCCTACTGACGACCGGCCCTGGCCTGGGCTGCCGAGGGGGCACCCGCGGTGCGCGTACCCCCTCGGGCGCTCAGCCGGCGCGGACCGCGACGACCGTGTACGGCGTGGTCGGCGTCGGGGGTGTGGTGAAGCGGCCGTTGGGCAGGTAGAGCCGGCCCAGCGCCTCGGCGACGGTGGTGGGCACGTCGAAGCTCGGGTCGGTGATGGTGCCGGTGACCGTGCCCCTGGTGCCGGCGTGGTTCAGCGTGGCCACCGCGATCTGGTTGAGGCTGTTCTGTACGACGTAGAGGGTGCGCCCGCGCAGCAGCAGCCCGTCGCCGTTGGTGAAGGTGTAGCCGGGCACGTCCACGACGGTGGTCGCGCCGGTCGCCGGGTCGACCCGGTACAGCGTCCCGGTGTTGGACTGCACCACGATCAGCGCACTGCCGTCCGGTGTGGTGGTGATGCCGTTGAGGTTCACGCCGGTGCCGACCTGCGCGTACGCCCCGGTCAGGGCGATGGTGGTGAAGCCGTCGGCGGACGGCAACGCCCCACCGCGACCGAGCGGCAGCCGGTAGAGCACCGGCCGGTTCGAGTCGGTGAAGTACGCGGCGTCGCGGGTCAGGATGACGTCGTTGACGAACGTGGGGGTGGTGGCGAACTGGTAGCTCGCCAGCACCTCGCCGGTGCGGGTGTCGAGCACGCGGGCGTCGCCGGCGGTGCCCCCGGCGACGAAGAGCCGGCCGCGTGGGTCGATCTTGAGGCCGAGGGACGGGGTGCCGGTGGGTGCGCCGATCGTCGTGCCCCGGCCGGTGACCAGGTCGAGGCGCTGGATCGCGCCGGTGGCGCGGGAGCCGATGTAGGCGTACCGGCCGGCGGTGGCGATGCCCTCGGGTGGGAACCCGTCGGGCAGGGCGAGGACGGTGGGCAGCCGTCCCGCGGGGTGCGCCTGTGCGGGCGCGACGGCGACGGAGGTCAGCAGGACGGCGGTCAGGGCACCGCCGAGCGCGGCCCGAATGGGTCGGTTCACTGTGCTCCTTCCGGGCGGAGGGCGGCACGCGCCGACAGATCCGCCACGATCACTGGGGCCAGGACCCTGCCACTGTACGACCGCTGCCGACCGCCCGCCCGGCGTCGCCGGCGCGGTCCTCGGGGTGACCGCGCCGGCCTAGGGCCTGTGTCAAAGCCCCTGGCCGGCCTGCGACGGCCCCAGACGACGACCGGCCGCGTTGCAGATTGGTCCGGATACAACACCGGTATCCGGACCAATCTCCGCCTTGCCGGATCGCCGCCTGGACTCCGCCTCGGCTCGACCGAGGACTTTGACACAGGCCCTGGGCGGATCGTCAGGCGTTGCGGACCAGCCGCCAGCGGTTGTCCGCGCTGCCGTTGTCCGAGTCCTGCACGGCCTGGGCGCCCAGGGCGGTCGAGGCGTTCAGGATGCCGAGCAGCTTGTTGCTGTTGACGTTGCGGATCTTGTAGGTGCCGTCGCCGTTGTCGACGAGGATCCACCGGTGGTCGGCGGTGCCGTTGTCCGCCCACTGCAGGACCCGGGCGTTGTCGGCGGTGGACATGTTCTCCACGCCGAGCACCTTGTTGCTGTGGGCGTTGCGGAAGCGGACCGCGTTGCCGTCGGTCACGACCACCCAGTTGTGGTCGGCGGTGCCGCTGTCGCTCCACTGCACGGCCAGACCACCGTCGGCGGTGGACATGTTCTGGACGCCGAGGACCAGGCCGGTGCCGACGTTGACCAGGCGGTAGCTGCCGGTGGGGCCGCCGCCGCTGCCGCTGGTGTTCCAGTAGACCGTGTAGTTGTAGCCGTGGGCGTCGTAGAAGGGGGCGAGGTTCACCGTGGACCCGTTGGCGGTGGCGGTGAACGCGAGCGAGCTGGTGCTGGTCCGGGTGATCGAGGAGACGGTCAGGGTGGGCAGGGTGCTCAGCGCCGTGTTGCCGTAGTTGCCGGCCAGCACCGTGGGGCCGTAGGTGACCGCGCCGACGTTGGCGTTGTCGTTGGTGGCCTTGACGGCGACCTGCATGGGCAGCCGCACGGTGATGGTGTCGCCCGCGGCCCAGGTGCGCGTGACGGTGGCGTAGCTGCCCGGCGTGGTGGTGACGTTCTCCACCGTGCCGTTGACGGAGATCGTCGCACCGCTGGTCCAGGACGGGATCCGCACCCGGATGCTCCACGAGCCGCTCATCGAGCCGCCCAGGGTCAGGGTGGTGGTGTCACTGACCGGGAAGCTGGTGGTCTGGGTGACGGTGATGCCGCGCTGCGTCCAGTCCAGCACCGACGGCGTGAAGAGGTTCACGCTCAGCGTGGTGCCGTTGTAGAAGTAGATGGAGTCCATCAACCTCGTGTTGATCTCCAGGCCGGTGCCCTGGCAGCACCAGAACGAGTTGTAGTCGGTGCTCCAGGTGCCGCCACCCCACGCCGGGCCCACGCCCCGACGGCCACCTGGCCGCAGCGGGGTGAAGTAGGTGATGTGGCCGCGGCTGTCGGCCGAGTTCTGTCCGCCGATCAGGTGGTTCATCAGCGCGCGCTCGTAGTAGTCGAAGTAGTCGGCCCGGTTCGGGTCGATCAGCCACAGCTCCCGGGTCAGTTTGAGCATGTTGTACGTGTTGCACTGCTCGCAGGTGTCATTGGTGAGGTAGCCGGCGATCGCGTTGGGCGGCCGGAAGTGCTCCGCCTGGCTGTTGCCGCCGATGACGTAGGTGTGCGCGCCGACGGTGATGTTCCACGCGTTGCTGGCGATGTTCCGGTAACGGGTGGTCCCGGTGGCCTTGTACTCCCGGGCCGCGCCGATCCACTTGGGCACCTGCGTGTTGGCGTGCTTGCCGTTGAGCTGGTCCTGGTTGTTGGCCAGCGGGTCGAACACGCCGGCGTGGTCGAACCGCTGCGCGGTGGCGAGCCACCGGCTGTCGCCGGTCTGCTGGTAGATGTCGGCGAGCACGTCGTTCATGCCCCCGAACTCGGTGCCCAGCATCGACTGCATCTGGCTGGAGCTCAGTCGGCTCGTCCGGTTGTCGACCCAGCCGGCGAGGGACAGCAGCACGGTGCGGGCCTGCGTGTTGCCGATGTAGCGCCAGACGTCGAGCAGGCCGGCGAGGGTCTTGTGAATGCAGTAGTAGGGCACGTTGCCGTTGGACAGCGTCCGTGCCTCGAGCGCGTTGAAGTCGGACTCCGGGAAGCCGGAGAGGTAACCCGCGCCGAATCCGGCGGCGCCGTTGTTCGCCTGGCACTTGGCCAGCTCGGCGACCATGTAGTTCGCCTTGTCCCGGCAGGTGGTGTCGCCCAGCACCGCGTACGCGTACGCCCACGCGCTCAGGAAGTGGCCCTGCATGTGGGTGCGGAACGGGAAGTTCGGCGCGTCCCAGCCCCCGTTGGTGGCGGCGCCGTTCGTGGACAGCCGGTGGTTGGCCCGGAAGTTGTAGAGCATCCGGTCGACGTCGACGAACCGCAGGTAGTTGAGCGTCCGCGACTGGTTGTCCATCCAACGGCCGGAGGTCAGCCGCACCTGGCCGAGGTCGAACGCGTACGCCGAGACGCCGATGTCCGCCCGGGCCGGGGGAACCACGGCGGCCGCGGCGCTGCCGGCGACGAGGGTGGTGCCGGTGGCGGACACCACCGCGGTGGCTCCGGCGGCCTGAAGGAGGTGGCGACGGCTGAGGGGCAGGGGTGGCATGGAAACCTCCAGGGACTTTGGTACGGGGACGGGTGCGCTATGGGGGGTGCTACGCACGGTGGGGTTCTGGCGGTCGGCGGTGCTCGAACTGCCACGGTGCGCGTCGGTGCTGGCGGTCGTCGGCGCGGCGTGGTGGAGCGGTTGCCGCCGTGGTCGCGACGGGCTGCCCGGAGGCCTATCGCGGCACATCGATGTGATCGCTAACATAGTTGGTCGTTAACACGCCCGCAACCCCCGAGTGCGCCTCGCTGATCGCCCTTGCGCGTCGGTCGGGTGGCGGCACCCCGTGGCCCCTGGTCGGCGGCCGTCGAGGGGGTGGCCGTTGGTCCGGAATGGACGCGGATGGGGCTTCTGGCCACCACAAGATAACAGCGCGTAACGGGCAGTCGCTGCCGGCCGGCGGCGGCCGCCCCGTTGACGTCGGCGGCACAGCTCAGTACGTTGCATCGTAAATCTTGGATGTCGTCGTCGCTACATCCGTGCGGCGATGTCGTTACGGCGGCCATTCCGCATCGCTCAAAAGTCCAGGTCAGGCGCCGAGGAAAGCATTGACGAAGATCTGTTAGCGCTAACACGGGTGCCCGTGCTCCTTCGCACGCGCACGGTGCGGCCCGTTCGACCGGCAACCCGGGTAGCGGTGACTCGTCGACTCGACGCGGGCCTCGCGCACAGCGCGCTCTCTCTGGGAGTAATCGTGAAGGTGAGAACCCGAACCACCACCACCCGGACCACCCGCGGGCTCAGGCGCGCCGTCGCCTGGCTGGCGAGTTTCGTCTGCGTCCTCGCACTGGCCCCCGCCACCGCCTCGAAGGCGGACAATCCGATCGTCCAGCACGTCTACACCGCTGATCCGGCACCGTTGGTGCACGACGGTCGGGTGTATCTGTACACCGGGCACGACGAGGACGGTTCGACGTACTTCACCATGCGCGACTGGCGGGTGTTCTCGTCGGCGGACATGGTGAACTGGACCGATCACGGGTCGCCGATGAGTCTGGCGACGTTCGCGTGGGCGGACGCCAACGCGTGGGCCGGTCACGTGGTCGCCCGCAACGGGAAGTTCTACTGGTACGTGCCGGTGCGGCAGCGGTCGAACGGGCAGATGGTCATCGGCGTCGGCGTGGCGGACAGCCCGACCGGGCCGTTCCGTGACGCGCTCGGTCGGCCCCTGGTGGGCAACAACGAGATCGATCCGAACGTGTTCATCGACGATGACGGGCAGGCCTACCTGTACTGGGGTAATCCCGGTCTGTGGTACGTGCGGCTGAACGCGGACATGATCTCCTACTCGGGCAGCGCGACGCGGATTCCGTTGACGACCGCGGGCTTCGGCACTCGGACGGGGAACGCCTCCCGGCCGACGCTGTACGAGGAGGGGCCGTGGGTGTTCAAGCGCAACGGGTTGTACTACAACGTGTTCGCGGCGGAGTGTTGTTCGGAGTTCATCGCGTACTCGACGGCTACCGGTCCGACGGGCCCGTGGACGTACCGCGGGACGATCATGCCGCGGCAGGGTGCGAGTTTCACCAATCACGCCGGGGTCGTCGACTTCAACGGCGGATCGTACTTCTTCTACCACAACGGTGCGTTGCCCGGCGGTAGTGGTTACACCAGGTCGGTGGCGGTGGAGAAGTTCTCCTACAACTCCAATGGCACGTTCCCGACGATCACGATGAGCACGACCGGGGCGCCGCAGGTGGGCACCCTGAACCCGTACGTGCGCCAGGAGGCCGAGACGATCGCGTGGGGCTCCGGGATCGAGACCGAGGTCGCCAGCGAGGGCGGTATGAACGTCGGGTGGATCGAGAACGGCGACTACGTCAAGGTCAAGGGCGTCGCGTTCGGCGCGGGCGCGACGTCGTTCACCGCCCGGGTCGCCTCGGCCACCAGCGGTGGGCGCATCGAGGTCCGCCTCGACAGTGCCACCGGTCCGGTCGTCGGCACCTGCACCGTGGGCGGCACCGGCGGCTGGCAGACCTGGACCAGCACCACCTGCGCGGTCAACGGCGCCACCGGCACCCACGACCTGTACCTGCGCTTCGCCGGCGGTAGCGGCAACCTGTTCAACATCAACTGGTGGCAGTTCACCGGCACCGGCGGCAGCGGCACCGTGCTCACCAACGGTGACGTGGAGAACGGCACGACGGGCTGGAGTGTGCACGGCAGCGGGACGCTCTCCCGGAACACGTCGGTCGCCCACGGCGGCGGCGGGTCGCTGTCGATCACCGGCCGGACCGGGGCGTGGAACGGCCCCGGCCAGGACGTGACCTCGAAGCTCACCAACGGCAAGACCTACACCACGAACGTCTGGGTACGGGCGCAGAGCGGCACACCGTCGGCCAAGGCGACCCTGTCGCTGACCGCGAACGGCACGACGAACTACGTCCAGCTCACCCCGGCCGTGGGGGTGAACGTCAACGGCTGGACCCTGCTCACCGGCACGACGACCGTGTCGTGGAGCGGCACGCTGTCCAACGCGACCTTCTACGTCGAGACGGCGGCGGGCACCGACGGCCTCCTCGTCGACGACGCCTCGTTCCAGTGACGCCTGCTGCCGGAGCCGTCCGTGGGCGGCTCCGGCAGCGCCGTGCCCCGGCGTGACGACCGGAGCGACACGCGTCCCGGCGGCGGATCGTTACGACTTGACGAACGGCATGTTATCGCTCACAGTCGATGGTTGAGGGCGGCCGCACCTGTGGTTCACCGGGCGAGCCTGTCGGCCGCACCTCGGAGCGCGACGTCCGCCCAGGGCATGCCGGACGTCGTGTCGGGTCTCCCACCACCGGTGCCGTGCTGGCGACTGGGCTTCCTGGTTTCGCGCTGGTGAGCCGACCCCACGGCGGGCTGGCGTCGACAGCGCCGATGTCACCGACTTCGCAGGAGCAGATTCGGGCGCTGCACCTCCATCACCGAACCACCACAGACAAGGAATTCGCATGAATCACAAGAGAGTCCTGCGATTGGCGGTGACCGTCGCTGCCACCGGCGCACTCGCCGCCGGCATGACGATGACGCTGACCTCCACGGCCAGTGCCGGCACGACCCTGAAGGCGTCGGCGGCCGAGAAGGGCCGCTACTTCGGCGCGGCCGTCGCGGGGCAGAAGCTCTCCGACAACACGTATGTGACGATCCTGAACCGCGAGTTCAACAGTGTCGTGGCCGAGAACGACATGAAGTGGGACGCGACCGAGCCGCAGCAGGGTCGGTTCAACTACACAGGTGGTGACCGGCTGGTCGCGCACGCGCAGGCCAACGGTATGAGTGTGCGGGGCCACGCGCTGCTGTGGTATCAGCAGGAGCCCGGCTGGGCGCAGAACATGTCTGGCAGCGCGTTGCGCAGCGCGATGATGAACCACGTCACGCAGGTCGCGACCCACTTCAAGGGCAAGATCTACGCGTGGGACGTGGTGAACGAGGCGTTCGCCGACGGCAACAGTGGTGGGCGGCGTGACTCGAACCTGCAGCGCACCGGTAACGACTGGATCGAGGCGGCGTTCCGGGCGGCGCGGGCGGCGGATCCGGGTGCGAAGTTGTGTTACAACGACTACAACACCGACGGGATCAACGCGAAGTCGACCGGGATCTACAACATGGTGCGGGACTTCAAGTCCCGTGGTGTGCCGATCGACTGCGTGGGTTTCCAGTCGCACCTGGGCACGTCGTTGTCCAGTGACTACCAGGCCAATCTGCAGCGTTTCGCCGATCTCGGCGTGGACGTGCAGATCACCGAGCTGGACGTGATGAGCGGCGGCAACCAGGCGAACGTCTTCGCCGGGGTCACCCGCGCGTGCATGAACGTCTCGCGTTGCACCGGCATCACCACGTGGGGTGTGCGCGACTGTGACTCGTGGCGTGGGTCGGACAACGCCCTGCTCTTCGAGTGCAGCGGTAACAAGAAGGCCGCGTACACCAGCGTTCTGAACGCCCTCAACGCCGGCCCGGCGATCACCCCGTCGCCGACGACGCCGGGGCCGACGACGCCCGGCCCCACCACCCCGCCGCCCACGACTCCTCCGCCCACCACCCCGCCGCCCACGACGCCCCCGCCGGGCCCGGAGGGTTGCACGGCGTCGGTGTCGGTCAACTCGTGGACCGGTGGTTTCGTGGCCAGCGTGAAGGTCACCGCCGGCTCGGCCGGCACGAACGGGTGGAACGTCAGCGTCACGCTGCCCAGTGGCGCGAGTGTCACCAACACCTGGAGTGCGACGGCCAGTGGCTCCACCGGCACGGTCCGGTTCGCCAACGTCAACTACAACGGCCGGCTCGCCGCCGGCCAGGTCGCCGAGTTCGGCTTCCAGGGCACCGGCAGCGGGGCTGGCATCACGCCCACCTGCACCGCCTCCTGACCGAGCACGACTGACCGAGCACGACTGATCGACCCGTCCCCGTCGGCCGGTGTGCGGGACCGTTCCTGGTCCCGCACACCGGCCGTTCGCCGTGCACGAGCCGATCAGGAGTACGGCAGCCGCACCACCGACTGGTTGCCGATGCCCACGGTGCTGGGGTTGTTGCCGATCGCCGACCAGATCTCCACCCGGACCGTGCCGTTGCTCAACGTGCCCAACGTGCCGGTGGCCGAGGCCAGGCCGGCGCTCTGGGTGTAGTGCTCGTAGCCGGGCACCGGGTCGGTGGCGAAGTAGCGCAGCGTCTCCACCCGCTCCCAACTGCCGTTGCCGGTGAGGTCGTAGGAGACCCGCACCTGCACACCGTTGCCGACCGCCATCCCGGCATCCACGAACAGGTCGACAGCGGTCTGCCCGCCGGAGTAGGCGAGGTTGAGGCCGGTCGCCGTGAAGACCTGCGGGTTGGTGGGCGTACCGTCGTGGTTGCCGTTGGCGGCCGCGACAGTCGCCGTGGCCGCGCTGCCGGCGGCGCCCAACCCACCCCCGGGCAGCAGGTACCGGGTGGGACCGCCGGTCGTCGGCGGCGGGGTCGTCGGCGGCGCCGTCGTCGGTGGCGGCGTGGTCGTCGGTGGGGTGGTCGTCGGAGGTACGCCGCCGGAGGCGTTGCCCCCACTCCACGTGTACGCCCCGGTGGTCGCCGTCTTCCCGGCTCCCACGGTGAGGGTAGTGCCGTTGGAGAACGTCACGGTGATCGGGGCGGCGGTCGGGTTCGACGCCACGTAGGTGCGCGCGCCGTTGCGCGAGAACACCGCCGACAGCGGGTGGTTGCCGGTCACCGTGGTGTCGACGGTGCCCAGCGCCGCGAGGTTGCGGATCCAGTGGAAGGTGTGTGCCCGGCTCTCGCCCTCCTCCGGGGTGTAGCCGGGGTTCGCGCGGAGGTTCGCCAGCGCCGCGTCCGGGTCGCCGAGGGCCTGGAACTGCCAGTGGATGTCCTGCCACACCGTCGGCGGTCCGCCGTTGTTGCGGACCAGTTCGGCGTAGTTGGTCCGCACGTACGCCGGGTTGTTGCCCAGGTAGAGGTGCCCGCCGGTGATCGGCAGCAGGTTGATGCCCTGGATCATCTCCGGCTCGCCGCTGAACCAGGTGGCGTACGCGCCGCCGTCGCCCCAGACCATGCCGACCGTCGAGTGCCCGAAGGCGGCGGGGAAGTTCTGGTCGCTGACGTCGAACCAGTACTCCGCGATGGCGGCGGCCTGGGTGGTGTAGAGGAACACGCCGGCGTCACGGACGGCGGTGTCGCCGGTGACCTGCCCCCACTGGATGAGGGCGCTGGCGAAGTTCATCCCCTCCGACGAGGACTCCTGGTTGTTGCCGGAGCCGAACGAGCCGTGCCCGGACGCCCAGTCGTGGCCGGCGTAGATGTCGAAGTCCCGCAGGTAGGGAAAGCGGGTGTCGTCGCGGCGGTAGTTGTTGGCGTCGCGGATCAGCAGGTCCACCATGCCGCCGTAGCGGCTGGTGGTGGCCCAGGTCGGGTCGAACTTGGCAAGCGTGGCGGCGGCGGCGATGTAGTAGCCGTAGTGGAAGTGGTGGTCGTTGAGTTCCTGGTCGGAGCCGTACGACGCCGGGTAGCCGATCAGGGTGCCCCAGTTGTTGTCGTAGTAGAAGACCCGGCTGGCCTTGCCGCTGGACGCGGTGAACCAGTCGGTGAGCGTGCTGCGGATGGCGTTCAGCGCGCTGTCGCGGGTCGCGGTGTCGTTGACCAGGTCGGCGATCTCGGCGATGCGGGCGGCCCGGCCGAGCCCCTTGCCGGTCCAGTAGGTGTCGTTGCCGCGCTGGTCCATCGGGTTGGCGCGGGCGGCGGCCAACTGACCGGTGAGCGTCGCCAGGTCGCTGCCGCTGCCGTCGCCGACGGCCGGCAGTTCCGGCAGGATGCCCTGGAACTTCATGGCGGTACGGAACTGGTTGACGCCGGTGAGCACCTTCATCCGTCCGCGCGCCGACGGGTAGGTCGGCGTGATCGCGGTGGATCCGCTCAGCGACTTCCACTGGTGCGGGTAGAGGCTGACCACGGTCTGCGTGGCGGTGCCCTCCCGGGCGGTGGTGGTGAACGCGTACGTGGTGGTCACGCCGCTGGTGGCCGGGTTGTACGCGTACGAGACCTGGGTGCCGGTCACGTGGGCGTGCGCGTACCGGCCGTAGGTGGCGGCCAGGTCGGCGCGTTCCGTGGCGCTGGACGTGGGCGGCAGCAGGGCGACGGAGAAGTAGCCCCGACCGGCGAGGGTGGACGAGAGCCGGCCCCCGGCGACAGTCCAGGTGGCGCCGCTGGGCGCGTACCCGACGTAGTCGTGACCGTTGACCCGGAAGCCGATGGTGGCGCCGCCTGCGGACCACACCTCGGGGGTGCCGGCGGTGCCGATCACCGCGTCGCCGCCGGTGGTCTGGAAGTACGCGAAGGGCAGCCCGTGGCCGATGGTGGCGCGCATGGTGCGGGTGCCGTCGCTCCAGTGTGGGCTGACCGTCCAGTCGGTCCAGCCGTCCACCCTGACCTGGGGTGCGCCGAGCCCGGCCACGCCGACCCGGATGTCCTGGACGTAGGGGTAGTGGTATTCGCCGACGCCGGTCGCGGTGCCGCTGATGGCGGGCGTGGAGTTGGCGGAGAAGCCCAGGCCGTCGGTGAAGGTGTCGTACGAGATCGGGTGGGCGTGCAGCGGTTCGCTGAAGGAGCAGTCGGTGCGCTTCCACAGCAGCGAGGACCACCAGTCGTTGGTGGGTATCGGCCCGGCCGGCGCGTTGGCGGTGGCGAACTGCCGGGGGTTACTGGACATCGCGCCGCATCCGGTGGGGAGCGGGCCGACTCCGGTGGTGGTGTAGCTGCCGGCGCCCACGGGTGCGGCCTCCGCGGCGCGGGTGACGGGGATCGCGAGACCGCCGACGACCAGGGCCAGAGCGGTGGCCGTGGCCAGGGCCCAGCGGCGGCGGGGGACGGGAGGTTTCATGGTGCCTCCATCGCGCGCCGGGATGCGGCCCTAGCCGGGCCCGACGCGGTGCGTCTGAATTGGGGGGAAGGTCGAGTGAGAGAGCGCTCTCACAGGTCACGGTAGTGGAGCACCGAGATCCCCGTCAATGTGTCCAACCCGTTGCGTGCCGATGTCGCCAGGGTCTGTGTCAAAGCCCTCGGTCGAGCCGAGGCGGAGTCCAGGCGGCGATCCGGCGAGGCGGAGATTCGTCCGGGTACCGGTGTTGTATCCGGACGAATCTCCAACGCGGCCGGTCGTCGCCTGGGCCCGCCGCAGGCCGGCCAGGGGCTTTGACGCAGACCCTAGCTGCCGGTGCCCGCTTCCGTCGCGTCGACCGACACGCCGTCGTCGACGTCGCCCAGGAGCGCCTCCGGTGCCCGCATCCGCCACGCGTCGGTCACCAGCTCGCGCAGACGCTCGAGGTCCACCACCGCCAGCCGCAGCAGCACCAGGGGCAGGCCGTGGTAGCCGGGCGTGGTGAAGAAGAGGTCGGGCTCGCCGAGCAGGAGCGCCTGCTTCTCGGCCTCGTCACCGACGAACAGCACGGCGATGTCGAGTCGGATCACCCGGGGCTTTCCGGGGACGCGCTCCGGATAGGACCAGACGAAGCCCTTGTCGGCCACCCGGAAGTCGAAGCCGTCACTGGGATTCTCCACCACGTGCGGCAGGGCCAGCGCCATCCGGCGTACGTCATCGGCGTCAGCCACCGAGGCCCCCCGCACCGTGCACGATCAGCATGTGCCGAGATTACGCGGTGGACAGGTCGACGGCGGCGGCACCGAGGACGGCCCGGTTGCCGCTCTCCTGCACGTAGCCGACGACGGTGGCGCCGCGCGGATCGAGATCCGGTGGTGCCGCCAGCTCCACCCGTCCCCGCTCGGCGTGCGGATCCACGGACGTGAAGGCGCGGACCACGTTGTCCTGTCGGAGCGTCCGTCCGGCGTTCTCCCCCCGGGCGATCTCGCTGTCCAGGCCGCGTTCCACGATCGCCACGTGCAGCACCGCCCCCTGCGGCGGCTGCGCGATCTGGTAGTCCACCGCCACCCGCTGCCCGCCGAGGTCCGGTGCGGTGAGCGTGACCGGCGTGGTGGCGGTCGACGTCAGGGCGGACGCGATCGCGCCGGCCGCACGCCGACGGTCGGAGCCGACGAACTCGACGGTGCCGTTGACGACCATCTGCGGTGTGTACAGCCGTCCGGTGCCGAAGGCGCGGGCGTACGCCTCCTGCCGCGCGGTGTACGCCGCGTCCGCGAAGCGGTCGGGCCAGCCCAGATCGTCCCAGTAGTCGACGTGGAAGCCGAGGGCGAAGACGGGTTGCCCCCGATCCCGGGCGTCGCGCTCGATCTCGGTCAGCACCTCCTCCGCCGGAGGGCAGCTCGAACAGCCCTGCGAGGTGAACATCTCCACCACGGCGAAGCCGAGGTCCCTCGACGGGTACGTCATGTGGCGCGTCTCCTCCCACGTCCCGGCCGGCGGCCCACGTCCCGGCCGGCGGCCCACGTCCCGGCCGGCGGCGCTGCGTTTCCCGTTACCGCCGGGACAATGCGCGCGGCGTCACCTCCAGCCCGGCCGCACGGTGGGTGACGCGGGGTGGGTGGTTGGATGGTCGGATGCAGATCACCGTGGCAGACGCGCCGGAGCGGGAGCGTTTCGAGGCGCGTGACGAGGCGGGGGCGCTCGCCGGGTTTGTCACCTATCAGCTGACCGGCAGCATCATCGCCTACACCCACACCGAGGTCGATCCGGCCTTCGAGGGCAGGGGTGTCGGGTCGACGCTGGCGCGCGCGGTGATGGACGACGCGCGGGCCAGGAAGCGGACCGTCGTGCCCATCTGTCCGTTCCTCGCCGACTGGCTGGTGAAGCACCCGGAGTACGAGGGCATCGTGGTCCGGTCCACCCGCAAGATCAAGTAAACGCGCCCCGGTCAGGCGTCCGGGAGGAACCTGGCGGCGATGGTGCGGGCGGTGGCGGTCAGCGTGTCGATGTCCAGCCCGGTCCGCCCCATGAACACGAGTCCCTGCTGCGCGGCGAGCAGGGCGCGCGCCGTTTCGACCGGATCGACGTCGCGCGGCAGGTCACCCTCGTCCTGGGCGCGTCCGACGCACTGCGCGACCAGGTCGGTCGTCGCCTCGTAGGTGCGGCGGGCCTCGGCGAGGACGTCCGGGTCGCTGGTGGCGAGTTCGTACGTGCTGTTGGCCATCAGGCAACCGCGCCGGGCGGCGGCCCCGCCCGGGTCGTGCACCGGTGCCATGACGAACGCGCGCAGCGCGTCCACGGCACGCGGGGTGGACGTGAGCATGTCGCGCAGGTAGCCGCCGCTGGTGTCGGTGTATTCCCGCAGCGCGCGCAGGAACAGCCGGTGCTTGTCGCCGAAGGCGCCGTAGAGGCTGCCCTTTCCCAACCCGCTGACGCGGACCAGGTCCTCCAGCGAGGTCGCCGCGTAACCGGCATCCCAGAACTGGTCCCGGACGGCGCGTAGCACCTGCTCCTCGTCGAACTGCCGTGGCCTGGCCATGTGACCAGCTTAGCGATTCTTGACCGCTCAGTCCATCAAGCCTATGGTGGACCGAACGGTCAAGAATTCGGTCACGGAGAGGAACGACTCATCGCACAGCCTCTTGCGGGCAAGGTCGCGCTCGTCACCGGCGGATCACGCGGTCTCGGCACGGCCACGGCCCGCGCTCTGGCCGACGCCGGCGCGGACGTCGCGCTCCAACGCGTCAGCGACGCCGCCGAGACCGCCGCCACCATCGCGTTCCTGGCCAGCCCCGCGGCCTCGTACATCACCGGCGCCGTGCTTGACTCCAACGGCGGGTACACCGCCTGATCCCGCCCCTGCGCAACCCCCGGGAGCCCTGAACGATGACAGCCTCCACCTTCCGCGCCCTGCACCACGACCGCCCCGACGGCGACCCGCTCGTCCTGCCCGGGCCCTGGGACGCCGGCAGTGCGCGGGTGTTCGCCGACGCCGGCTTCCCGGCGCTCGCGACCCCGAGCGCCGGGGTCGCCGCCTCGCTCGGGTACGAGGACGGCGCGACCCCGGCCGATGAGATGTTCGCGGCGGTGGCGCGGATCGTCCGGGCCGTGTCCGTGCCCGTGTCCGCCGACGTCGAGGGCGGTTACGGGCTCGCCCCTCGCGAGTTGGTCGGGCGGCTCCTGGACGCCGGTGTCGTCGGCTGCAACCTGGAGGACTCGGACGGTCACGGCACGCTCAAGGATGCGCAGCGGCACGCCGACTGGCTGGCCGAGGTGCGGGCGCAGGCGGGTGACGCGCTCTTCGTCAACGCGCGCGTCGACACCTTCCTGGTCGGGCAGGGTGACCCGGCCGACGCGGTGCGTCGTGCCCGTCTCTACGTGGCGGCCGGCGCCGACTGCGTCTACCCGATCCTGGCCCCGTTGGCGGTGCTCCCGCGCTTGCGGGAGGGCATCGCGGGGCCGCTCAACATGGCCGCCGACCCGGACCGGGAGTCCGTGACCGAGCTGGGCCGCCACGGCGCCACGCGCATCACCTTCGGCCCGGGGATGCAGCGGTACGCGATGGGCGCGATCGGCGACCTCGCGGCGAGGCTGCGCCCCTGAAGCCCGGCCTCGCCCGCCCGCGCCGCCGCCAACGGCGGCGACCACGCCCGCGGGCCGGGCGCTGCGAAGCAGGCGCGCTGCGACATCGGGGCGCTGCGAACCCGGCGCTCAGGCGGCGTCGGTGCGGGCCGCGAGGGCGTCCACCAGGCGGCGGGTCGAGCCGGCCAGGTTCCACTGGCCGGCAAGCTCGACCAGCCGGTCCGGGTCGACCGGCGCGGTCGGCAGCTCGGTGGCCAGCTCCGGCAGCGGCACGTCCAGCGCGACCCGGACCACCGTCGGCGCGACGGCCAGGTAGTCGCGTGCCGCGGCCAGCTTGGTGCGTAGGCCCGGTGCGAAGGACGAGTCGGAGTCGTCGAGCGCGGCCAGGATGCCGGCGATGCTGCCGTAGCGCTCGATGAGCCGGGCGGCGGTCTTCTCGCCGACGCCCGTCACGCCGGGCAGCCCGTCGCTGGGGTCACCGCGCAGCGCGGCGAAGTCGGCGTAGCGGTCGGCCGGCACGCCGTAGCGGGCCCGCACCGCGGCGTCGTCGCAGTCGTCGAGCTTGGCCACGCCGCGCCCGACGTAGAGCAGCCGGACCGGCCGGGTGTCGTCGATGAGCTGGAACAGGTCCCGGTCGCCGGAGACCACCTCGACCGGCCCCGGCTGGGTGACCGACAGCGTGCCGAGCACGTCGTCGGCCTCGTAGCCGGTCGCGCCGACGGCGGTGATGCCGACCGCCGCCAGCACCTCCAGGATCATCGGCACCTGCGGGGAGAGGGTGTCCGGAACGATCTCGCCGCCCTGTGGGGCGACCCGGTGCGCCTTGTACGACGGCAACAGGTCGACCCGCCACGCGGGCCGCCAGTCGTGGTCCAGTGCGCAGACCATCCGGTCGGCGCCGCGCCCGCGGATGAGGGTGGCGAGCATGTCGAGGAAGCCGCGCACCGCGTTGACCGGGGTGCCGTCCGCGGTGCGCGCGGCGGACTCCGGAATGCCGAAGTAGGCCCGGAAGTAGAGGCTGGCTGCGTCGATCAGCAGGATCGGGGGTCGGTGTGCCACGCCGGACAGCCTGGCACAAGCCCCCGACGATCCGGGGTACGCCCGGCCGTCGGCGGTGTCAGCGCCGCTCGTCGTGCCGGTAGACGGTCGCCCGCCGGGCCAGGTGCTGCACGACGTAACTGGTCACCAGCAGCAGGATCGCGACAAGCACCTCCACCCAGGCCGCGACACCGTCGGCCACGGTGACGCCGATGATCAGCAGGACCAGGCCGACGAGCGCGAGGACCCCGGCCCACAGCTGACGGCGTCGGCGGGTGGCCGTCCGGTTCGCCTCGTTCGTTGCCACGTGATCCTCCCGGCCGGGCGCCCGCGCGGGCGTTCCCGGATCCAGGCTATGGCCCCACCCGCCGTGCGAAGGGGAAAACCCCGGCGCTGGCGGATCCGCGCGCACGCCGAGCCGACGGCACGGGACAGCCAGGTTGGACCGGCATCGGTACGCTCGTCGCTCGTACGGTTCTGACGGGGGTGACGGTGAGTGTGAGTGACGAGACCCGGGCCTGGTTCGGGCGGTTGGTGGCCGACACGCGGGAGCGGTTCGCGGGGCTGGCCGAGCTCGGTGACGACCCCGAGCGGCTGTACGGCGAGGCGCGGTCCCCGGAGGGCGTCGTCGCGGTGGTGGCGCCCGGGGGGATGCCGGTCCGGCTCACGCTGAGCGCCTCGGCGTTGCGGCTGGGGCCGCAGGAGCTGGCGGAGCGCATCGTGGCGACCCAGCGGGAGGCCGCGGCCGAGGCCGGGCGGCGGCAGGCCGAGGTGGTCCAGGAGCTCATCGGCCCGGCCACCGGCGGGGCCGTCGACGTGCGATCGATGGTCGACCGGGCGGTCGACAAGGGCCGGTTCCGTGCGGCCGCGGAGCAGCTCGACTCCGCCGACGACCAGTTCGGCAGGCGTCGGTGAGCGGCGACGGCTTCACCGTCCAGCCGGCGGCGCTGCGCGCGGCTGCCGCTGCTCAGGAGGCCGTGGCCGGGGCCGTCGAGTCGACCGCCCGCACCGTCGAGTCGGCCACCGCCCAGGGCAACCTCTTCGGCGTGATCGGGCAGATGGCCGGCCTGGACGCCGGCTACCGCGGCTGGGTGGCCGACGAGGTGACCTCGCTGGAGGCGCTCGTCCAGTACCTGCACGACCTGGCCGACGGGCTGCACGCCAACGCCGAGGCGTACGAGCACACCGACTCGGGCAACGCCGACCACCTGGCCAGCCAGTACCCGGAGCGGTCATGAGCCAGCCGGGCGCCGTCGACGTCGCCAAGGGCTACCAGCAGGTCCGCGACACCTGGGACCAGGTCACCAGCCCCGCCTCCGAGGCGCTCAACACCGGGTTGGACGCGCTGCTCTACCCGTTCGTCTGGCCGCTGCTGCAGTTGCTGGAGCTGTGCGTCGGCGACCCCGACCAGCTCGACGCGCACGCGGGTGCCTGGCGCAACGCCGCCACCCAGCTGCGGCAGGTCGCCGAGCAGGAGCGGCAGGGCCTGGACGCGCTGCGTCCGGAATGGACCGGTCAGGCGGCCGAGGCGTACGCCAAGCGGATTGACGCGCTGGTGCAGGGGTTGGACGCGGCGGCCGGGGAGATGGCCCGGACCGCCGACAGCCTCGGCGACACCGCGATGGACCTGCGCGACTGTGAGGAGATCATCCGGACCATCATCCGGGAGCTGGTCGAGTGGCTGGTGATCACCTGGCTCGCCGCGCAGGCGTT
This sequence comes from Micromonospora sp. NPDC049101, assembly GCF_040648675.1. Classification (NCBI taxonomy): domain Bacteria; kingdom Bacillati; phylum Actinomycetota; class Actinomycetes; order Micromonosporales; family Micromonosporaceae; genus Micromonospora; species Micromonospora sp. NPDC049101. Next base: position 37,118 of record NZ_JBEZED010000006.1, read on the forward strand.
GGCGATCATCACCGCCGGTGCGTCCGAGGCGGCGGCCGCCGTCGCCTCGGCGGCGGAGACCGGCATCGCGGTCAGCCGGACCACCCGGATCATGGCGCAGCTGCACCGGGCGCTGGAGGCGTACAAGGCCATGATGGAGGCCCTCAAGGCGCTGGGCACCGTCGGCAAGATCGCCGCGTGGACCATCAACAAGCTGTACGGCCCGAAGGCCATGCTGAAGATGGGCATCAAGCTCGCCACCCCACTGGACGGGTCGATCGTCGGCGAGGGGTTGCAGTCGGTCGGTGACATGGTCATCAACTCCTCCGCCGACGAGTACGAGGATCGCCGCGGCGGTGACGACGGCGACGGCAGTCGCTGGCGGCGTACCGTGAGTTCCTGGACGGACCCGGCAGCCGACCGGGCGCCGTGACGCGGGGAGGATCGATGGACGAGCAGGCGGCGCGCCGAGCGGAGCTGCTCGCTCAGGTGGGGGCCGGGTTGGCCCCGGGCGAGACCCTGCGGGAGGCGTGCTGGTTCACCCGCGTCCCGGGCCGGCGATCGGCGGGGGAGGTGTTCCGTGCCGAGTTGAATCCGCTGCGGGTGGCGGAGGGGCTGGCCTGGGATGCCGTCGGGGTGACTGCCTCCACCGGGCCCGGCGTGGAGTGGTATCAGGCGGCCCGCAACGGGGTGCTCGGCGGCCCGCCCGGTTCGGTGGGCGTCGGGCTGGACGAGCGGCTGCCCGAGCCCACGGTCGCCCAGGTGCTGGCGCTGACCAACCGTCGTGTGCTGGTGCTGCGCCGCCCGGGCGGTCGACCGGCCCCGACGCCGCCACCCGCCGGCGGCGGTCTGCGGGATCGCCTCGCGGCGGCGGCCAACCAGGTGCGGGCGGCCTGGCAGGGGCCCGGCCCGGTGGACCGGGACGGGCCACTGGAGGTGGCCTGGCAGCTGGGCGTGGAGTCGCTGGTCCGCCTCGACGCGCTGCCCGGCGGCACGATCGGGCGTCTCGCCCTGCTCTTCGCCGACGGCTCGTGGATCGTGCTCGGTCCGCCGGACGCCGCCACCGCGCTACGGATGGCGTCGTCGCGCGCCGGGTGATCGCACCGCCCCGACGGGTGTCGGCGGCCGGGCCACCGAGCCGACCGCCGACCCGACCATGCTGGTCGTGCCGGCGGCCCACCAACGCCAGACGATCCCGGCCCGATCGTCGACGCGCGTGTCGTCGGCCCCCGTTTCGTCGGACCAATGAGTTCCAATCTGGAACGCACTATAGTCGGATGAGGACCGACGGAGGTAGCGGGTGCGGCGAGAGGATCTCGCCGACGCGGACTGCGGCATCGCGCAGGCGCTCGGCGTACTGGGGGACTGGTGGACGTTCCTCATCGTGCGCGACGTCGCCGGGGGGACGACCCGCTTCGACGCGCTGCAACGTGAACTGGGCGTCAGCCGGCGGGCGCTTACCGAACGCCTCGCCGCCCTGGTCGAGCACGGGGTGTTGGAGCGCCGGTCCTACTCGCGACACCCACCGCGCTACGACTACCTGCTCACCGCTCGGGGCGAGGGGCTGCTGCCGGTTCTGATCGCCCTACAGGACTGGGGAACGAGGCATCTCATGGGTGACGGTGAGCTGACCGCGACGGCCGACGCCGACTCCGCCGAGGCGCGCCGGGCCCACCACCTGGTCGGGCGGCGACTGCCCGAGGTCGTCCTGCCCGGTCCCGACGGTCGGCCGGTCGCGTTGGCAACGATGGACACCTGGGCGGTCCTCTACCTCTTCCCTGGGGCGTACGCGCCGGGAACGCCCGGCTATCCGCCGGGCTGGGCGGAGATCCCCGGCGCCCGGGGCTGCACCCTGGAGTCGAGCACGTACGCCAAGCGTCACTCGGACTTCGAGGCCGCCGGGGTGCGGGTGCACGGGATCAGCACCCAGCGTCCGGACCAGCTCGCCGACTTCGCCGCGTACGCCGGGCTGCCGTTTCCGCTGCTGTCCGACCAGGACGGCCGGTTGGCGGCGGGGCTGCTGCTGCCGGTCTTCCGGGCCGGCGGGGTGACCCGGTTCAAGCGGCTGACGCTGCTTGTCGACCCGGCGGCGGTGGTGCGTGCCGTGCAGTTCCCGGTCACCGACCCGGCCGGCTCGGTGCAGGAGATGCTCGCCCTGGCCCGCGCACACGCGCGGGTCCCCGGCTGACGCCTGGCGTCGACCGGGGACCGGGCGGGCCGTACGGTCAGGCGGGGAGCGTCCAGCGCTGGTTGGCGCCGGCGAAGCAGTCCCAGATCTGCAGCCGGGTGCCGTCGGCGGAGCTGTTGTCCGTGACGTCCAGGCACTTGTTCGACTGCGGGTTGCGCAACGTGCCGTTGGACTGGGCCTGCCACACCTGGGCGCCGCTGCCGTTGCACTCCCAGAGCTGCACCTTCGCGCCGTTGGCGGTGGAGCCGCTGGCGATGTCGGCGCACTTGCCGAGGGCGCGCAGCGTGCTGTCGCCGGCCACCGTCCAGGTCTGGGCGTTGGTGCCGTTGCAGCCGTAGAGCTGGATGGCGGCGCCGTTGGCGGTGCTGGCCGCCGCCACGTCGACGCACTTGCCGCCGAGGCCGGTGATCTGGCCGGTGCGACCGGTCGGCGGCGGGGTGGTGCCGCCCATGATGGTGTCGTACATGGCGCTGAGCAGTGAGGTCGAGCCGCTGGTGTCCTGGCTCAGCTCCCAGTTCATCACGCCGCCGGCGTTGGCCAACGCCCACTGCGTCTTGCGCTTGACCGTCGGGATGCCGTTCCAGCACTGCTGCGACCCGCCGATGGTGGCGCAGTCCCGGTTGGCGTTCGCCGGGTCCAGGCCGACGATGTACGAGTAGTTGTAGTAGACCGGGCGGCTGTAGAACGGGATGCCGAGCACCGCCTTGCTGGCCGGCAGGCCACGCGCCTTCCACAGGTTGATGCTGTTGATCGACCAGTCGTAGTTGGCGTGGGGGTTGCCGCCGTCGTACGCCATGATGTTGAGCCAGTCGACCTGGTTGAACACGGCCGTCTGCACACCCTGCACGCTGGGGCCCTCGGAGACCACGGCGGCGGTGAGCAGCTTGCCCCGGCTGTGCAGGGCGCTGCCGAGCTGCGTCATGAGCGCCGTGTAGTTGTTGGCCGAGGCGCCCGCGTCGGGGTACTCCCAGTCCATGTCGACGCCGTCGAGGTTGTACTGGTTGACGAAGTTGACCAGGTTGTTGACGAAGTTGGTCCGGCTGCCGGAGTTGGCGGCCAGGGCTTCGAACGCCGAGTCGTTGCCGTCGTTCCAGCCGCCGACGGCGATCGACACCTTGACGTTGTTGGCGTGTCCCTGCGAGACCAGCGAGGACAGTCGCGCCCCGTCGACCCCCTGCAGGCTGCCGTCGCTGTTGGGCAGGATGAAGGCGTAGTTGATGTGGGTGAGCTTGTTGTACTGGATCGTGTTGATGTTGCCGGCCCAGGAGGGCATGTAGCCGACGCTCTTGAAGTTGTTGGGCAGCACCACGGCCTGCGCGGCGGTGGAGGTGACGGTGAGGGTGGCGCCGGCGGTGGCCAGCGCGAGCAGGCCGGCGGCGAGGGCGCGGCGCAGTGGTGAGGACATCGGGGGCCTTCCCGTGGGCGGGGAACGACGCCACCCGCGCAGGGTTGTCGCGGGCGGGAGTGCGGGACGCAGGAACGGGTGGGCCTCGAGGCAGCCAAATCTTAAAGAGTGTTAACTGTCCGCGTCAATCAACGCCTGTGGATTTCCGCGAGCCGGAACCGATATGGGGGTTTACCCAAACGACCGTTAAGCTGCTGGGGTGGGAATCGACGAGCTGTACCCGCCCGATCGGCTGATCGCCGCGCAGCGCGCCACCGCCGCCGCCGGTCTGGATGCCCTGCTGCTCACCCCCGGCTCCGACCTGCGGTACCTGACCGGGTACGACGCCCACGCGGGGGAGCGGCTGACCTGCCTGGTGCTGCCCGCCGTGGGTGAGCCGACCCTCGTCGTGCCCCGGCTGGAACGTCCGGCGGCGGAGGCGGCACCGGCCACCGGTGTGCGCATCGTCGACCACGTCGACGGCTCCGACCCGTACCCCCTGGTGGTCGCCGCCCTCGGCGGGCCGGTCGCGGCGGTCGGGCTGGCCGACCGGATGTGGGCCGAGCAGGTCCTCGCGTTGCGCGCCGCCCTGCCCGGCGCCGCGCAACGCCTCGCCGGGGAGGTGCTGCGCGAGCTGCGGATCCGCAAGTCCCCGGCGGAGGTCGCGGCCCTCGCCGAGGCCGGCGCGGCGATCGACGAGGTGCACCTGCGGATGGGGCAGTGGCTGCGCCCCGGTCGCACCGAGGCGGAGGTCGCCACCGACATCGCCGCGGCGATCCGGGCCGCCGGGCACGTCACCGTCGACTTCGTCATCGTGGCGGCCGGACCCAACGGGGCCAGCCCACACCACGGCACCTCGGACCGGCCGATCGGCGCCGGCGAGCCGGTGGTGGTCGACATCGGCGGCACGATGGCGTCGGGGTACCGCTCGGACTGCACCCGCACCTACCTGATGGGTGCGCCGGCGCCGGCGGACTTCCTGGACTACTACGCGGTGCTGCACGACGCCCAGCGCGCCGCGGTCGCCGCGGTGCGGCCCGGAGTAACCGCCGCGGCGGCCGACGCCGCGGCCCGCGACCCGATCGCCGCCGCCGGCTACGGCCCCGCCTTCCTGCACCGCACCGGCCACGGCATCGGTCTCGACGGTCACGAGGAGCCCTACCTGGTGGCCGGCAACGACCGCCCGATCGAGGCCGGGATGGCGTTCTCCATCGAACCGGGCGTCTACCTGGCGGGCCGGCACGGCGCCCGCATCGAGGACATCGTCGTCTGCACCACGGACGGCGTGCAACGGCTCAACACCACCCCCACGGAGCTCATCGCGCTATGACTGTCGACCGGATCCTGCCCACCGACGAGGCCCACGACCTGCTGGGTCTCGCCACCGAGCTCGCCGACCGCGAGCTCGCGCCGAAGGCCGCCGCCTTCGAGGAGCGCGCCGAATTCCCCCGCGAGGTGCTCCGGACCCTCGGCCGTGCCGGTCTGCTCGGCCTGCCCTACCCCGAGGAGTACGGCGGCGCGGCCCAGCCCTACGAGGTGTACCTGCAGGTGCTGGAGATCCTGGCCAGCCGCTGGCTCGCGGTCGCCGAGGCGGTCAGCGTGCACACCCTGTCCTGCTACCCGGTGTTCGCGTTCGGCAGTGACGAGCAGCGCAAGCTGCTGCCGGACATGATCGGCGGGGAGCTGCTGGGCGCGTACTGCCTCTCCGAGCCGCAGGGTGGCTCGGACGCGGCGGCGCTGAGCACCCGGGCGGTTCGCGACGGCGACGCGTACCTGGTGTCCGGCACCAAGGCATGGATCACCCATGCGCGCACGGCCGACTTCTACAACGTCTTCTGCCGCACCGGCGGGCCCGGGCCGAAGGGGATCTCCTGCCTGCTCGCCGACGCGGGCACCGCCGGCATCAACCCGCAGGCCGCGGAACGGACGATGGGGCTGCGCGCCTCCCCGGTGGCGCAGATCGCCTTCGACGAGGCGCGGGTGCCGGCCGACCGGCTGATCGGCGGCGAGGGCGCGGGCTTCACCATCGCCATGTCCGCGCTCGACTCCGGTCGCCTGGGCATCGCCGCGTGCGCGGTCGGTCTGGCCCAGGCGGCCCTGGACTACGCGGTCTCCTACGCCCGGGAGCGGCAGCAGTTCGGCCGCTCCATCATCGACTTCCAGGGCCTCGGCTTCCTCCTCGCCGACGCGGCCACCCAGATCTCCGCCGCCCGCGCGCTGACCCTCGCCGCGGCCCGGCTGCGCGACGCCGGCCGCCCGTACGCGATCGAGGCGGCCAAGGCGAAGCTCTTCGCCACCGACATGGCGATGCGGGTGACCACCGACGCGGTGCAGGTGCTCGGCGGCGCCGGCTACGTGGCCGATCACCCGGTGGAGCGGTACATGCGCGAGGCCAAGGTGTTGCAGATCGTGGAGGGCACCAACCAGATCCAGCGGATGGTGATTTCCCGGGCGTTGGCGAAGGGCTGAGCAGTGCCGGGGCGGCCGCGGCGGGACCCACCGCGGCCGCCCCGGCGGGTACCTCGTCGCCGTCGGGCCGTTTTCCCGGTAGGTTGCACGCCGTGGAGGAGATCGACCGCGCTATCGTCGCCGCGCTGACCGCCGACGGCCGACTGTCGTACACCGACCTGGCCGAGAAGGTGGGGTTGTCGGTGTCCGCGGTGCACCAGCGGGTGCGTCGGCTGGAGCAGCGCGGGGTGATCAAGGGGTACGCCGCCCGGGTGTCGTTCGAGGCGCTGGACCTGCCGCTCACCGCGTTCGTGGCGATCCGCCCGTTCGACCCGTCGCAGCCGGACGACGCGCCGGAGCGGCTGGCCCACCTGCCCGAGATCGACTCGTGCTACTCGGTGGCGGGGGAGGACTTCTACCTGTTGTTGGTGCGGGTGGCGAGCCCGACCGACCTGGAGCGGGTGCTCCAGGAGATCCGCACCTCGGCGAACGTGACGACCCGGACCACGGTGGTGCTGTCCACCCCGTACGAGAATCGGCCGCCGAAGATCGGCGCGGCGGCACCGGGTCAGCTCAACGCGGCGGCACCGAGTCGGTCGCGGTCCCGGGTGCCGGAGGAGCCGGCTGGTTCCAGCGCAGGATGACCTGCCGGCCGTGCTCGTGACCGAGCGCGCTGACCGTGGCGGTCTCCAGGCGCAGCCGTCCGCCGGCGGACGGGGGCAGGCCGATCCAGCGGGCGCCGAGGACCCGCAGGCTGTGCGCGTGCCCGACAAGTGCGACGGTGCCCCGGTCGAGCAGCGGGGTGACCCGTGCCAGCACCCGGTCGAGTCGTTCGCCCACCTGCGCGGGTGACTCGCCGCCGGGGCAGCCGTCGGTCCAGATGTTCCAGTGCGGCTGGTCGGCGTGGATGTCGACGGTGGTGCGGCCCTCGTACTCGCCGTAGTTCCACTCGCTGAGGTCCTCGTCGACGGCGTCGACGGTGAGGCCGGCGAGCTGTGCGGTGCGCAGCGCCCGGGAGCGGGGGCTGGACAGCACCGTCGCGAACCGCCGTCCGGCCAGGAACGCGGCGAGCGTGCGCGCCTGTCGCTCGCCGTCGGGGGTCAGCTCCAGGTCGGTGTACGAGGTGTGCCGCAGGCTGGCACTCCAGGTGGTCTCGCCGTGCCGGATCAGCAGGAGCTCTCCCATGCGGCAAGTTAACCATCGGGATCGACCCCGGCAGGCGACCCTCCCTCAACCTATCTTCCTAGGATGCCTTGGCGGATGTGCCGACCGACACCGCCGGTTTCGGCACCCGGACAGCGGGCAAGCGAGCCAGGACAACCGCCAGACCGAGGAGGCGCGATGAGCTTCACCGAGAAGGCACGAAACAAGGTCGAGCAGATGGCCGGCGCCGCACGGGAGCGCGTCGGCGACATGACCGACAACGAGCGGATGCGTGGCGAGGGCGCCAGCCAGGAGAGTGACGCGCGCGCCAAGCAGGCCGGTCAGAACATGAAGGACGCCGGTCGCAACGTGAAGGACTCCTTCACGAAGTGACCTGAGCGGTCCCCGGGTCCCCGGGTGGCACTGCCGCCCGGGGACCCGTCGCTGTCCGCGGCTAGGGTCGGCCGGTGACGGTGCTGCGTTCCCTGGTGTTGTTCGCGTTGGCGGCGTTGGCCGAGATCGGTGGCGCCTGGCTGGTGTGGCAGGGCTGGCGCGAACAGCGGGGCCTGTGGTGGATCGCCGCCGGGGTGGTCGCGTTGGGCTGTTACGGGTTCGTCGCCACGTTCCAGCCGGACGCGCACTTCGGCCGGATCCTGGCCGCGTACGGCGGGGTGTTCGTGGCGGGTTCGTTGGGCTGGGCGATGGTGGTGGACGGCTTCCGCCCGGACCGGTGGGACCTGACCGGCGCGGCGTTCTGTCTGCTCGGCGTCGCGGTCATCATGTACGCCCCCCGGGGCGCCTGAGGTCCTTGCTGCCCTGAGCTTCGGGGACGGTGAGCGTTCCTCGCTTCTGCGATGATCGGCGGCGTGAATCGACCTCGGCTTCGTTTCCGGTTGGGCGTCCTGGTGGCGGCGGCTGTTCTCGGCAGCGCCGCGTGCTCGGCGTCCCGGGTGCCGCCGACGGAGCGACCGGCCTTCGTCGGCTCATCCGAGACCACGGCCGCCCCGTCGGTCAGCGCCACCGCACCGCAGGGGGCGTCGGCCGTCCCGGGGGCGACGCGGGTGGGGACCCGGGCGCCGGTGGTGGACCACGGGCCACGTCGGGGCAACCGGGTCGCGTTGACCTTCGACGCGGACATGACCGACGCGATGTTGGCCAGTCTGCGTGCCGGTCGGGTGACGTCGTACGCCAACCTGCGCATCCTCGACCTGCTGGAGCGCGACGAGGTGCCGGCCACGTTCTTCCTGACCGGCAAGTGGGTGCAGCGGTACCCGGACGTGACCCGGCGGATCGCGGGCAACCCGCGCTTCGAGCTGGCCAACCACACCTACGGGCACGCGGCGTTCACCGCTGACTGCTATGACCTGCCTTCACTGCCGGTGGACAAGTTGGCCGGGGACGTGGCGAAGACGTTCGAGGTCATCAAGCCGTACGGGGGTCGGCAGACCCGGTACTTCCGCTTTCCGGGGCTGTGCCACAACGCGGCGACGCTGGATGCCCTGGCCCCGCTGGGTGTGACTGTCGTCGACGGGGACGTGGTCAGTGGTGATCCCTTCGCGACCGCGTGGAAGCCGCTGGTGCGGGCGGTGTTGGATCACGTCCGCCCCGGCTCGGTGGTGATCATGCACGTGACCGAGGCGAACGCGGCGATGACCGACGAGGCGTTGCCGCACATCCTGGCCGGGTTGCGGGAGCGAGGCTTGGCGCCGGCGCCGTTGTCGGAGGTGCTGGCCGGCGGCTGAGGATCAGCTTTCCCGTACGTCGTCGACAGTCAGGACGATCTTGCCGCGGCGGGAGCCGCGTTCGGCCGCCTGGTGCGCGTCGGCCGCCTTCTCCAGGGGAAAGGCGGCGTCGATCGGCACCCTGAACCGGCCCTCGGTGAACAGTTCGGCTGCTGCGGGCAGGCCGTGGCGGCCGTCGGGTTGGCCCGCCAGTTGCCCCATCGACAGGCGGACGCCGTGCGTGGGGGCGGTGAAGTCGGCGAGGGTGACGACCGCTGTCGGGTCGCCGGTGAGGTGGAGCAGTTCGGGCAGGGACCCGGCGCCGGCGACGTCGAGGGCGCGGTCGACCCGGGTCACGCCGAGGGCGTCGAGGCGGTTCGTGAGGTCGGGGCCGTAGGTGAGCGGTGTCGCCCCGAGCTGGCGGAGGAGGTCGTGGTTGTCGGCGCGGGCGGTGCCGATGACGTTGATGCCTCGGGCGGCGGCGAGTTGGATGGCGATGCTGCCGACGCCACCAGCGGCGCCGTCGACGAGGAGCGTCAGGCCGGGCCGTAGGTCCAGCAGGTCGAGGGCTCGGGTGGCGGTCTCGATGCTGGTGCCCGCCGCGCCCGCCTGGGCCCACGGCATGGTGCTGGGCTTGTGCGCCCAGAGCTGTAGTACCGCGAACTGTGCGCTCGCGCCGCCGAGTCTGGCCAGCTCGACGATGCCGAAGACGTGGTCGCCGACTGTCACATCGTCGACGTCGTCGCCGATCTCGTCGACGATGCCGGCCGCGTCGACCCCGGGAATGTGGGGCAGCGGTAGTTGGGCGCTCATCGGGGTGCGGCCGGAGCGGAGGCCGACGTCGACGGGGGAGACCCCGGCGGCCTGGAGGCGGATGCGGATCTGGCCGGCCCGGGGGTGCGGCGCGTCGGTGGTGCCAAGGTGGAGTACCTCGGGGCCACCGAACCCGTCGTACTGGACGGCGAACATGAAGGGCTCCTCTGCCTGGGGTGACGGGGCGTTGGTCGTACCGTAGGCGGGAAACGGAGCAGCTGTTCCGTTGTGGGGTCAAGTGAGAGGGAGGCCGGCCGAGGATGTCTCAGATGCAGCGTGCCGATGCCCGGTTCAACCGTGATCGGGTGGTGGCGGCGGCGCGGGCGGCGTTCGCGTCGGCGGGGCTCGAGGTGCCCATGCGGGAGGTGGCGCGACGGGCTGGGGTGGGGGTGGCGACCCTGTACCGGCACTTTCCGACGCGTACGGAGTTGGTCGCGACGGTCTTGGCCGAGCGTGTCGAGGACTGCGGTGTGCGGATGCGCCGCGCGCTCGACGACCCGGACCCGTGGCGGGCGCTGTCGGGGGTGGTGCGCGAGTTCGCTGAGCGGCAGATCCATGACCGGGCGCTCAACGAGGCGTTGTTGGGGCCGGGTGAGGTGGGTGCGGCGTTCCAGGCGGAGCGGCGGGAGCATGCGCAGGCGTTGAATGTGCTCGTCGTACGGGCGCGGGCCGCGGGTGTGCTGCGCGACGGCGTCGACGCGGGCGATGTCCGGGCCGGCCTGCTGGCCATTGCGTCGCTACGGCGGTTGCCGGCGACGACGAGTGCCGAGGTGATCGGTAGGGTCGCCGGTCTCGTGCTCGCCGGTATCCGCGCCTGACTGGTGCGGGCTGTCACGGTTGTGGTCGCACCGGACATGGACTGGACGTGAGCTCAGGGACAGCGCAGGACGAGGACCGCTTCCGGCGGGCGTATGCCGAGGACTTCGAGTCGTTGTTGGCGTACGCGCTGCGCCGTGTCGCGCATCCGGAGGACGCGGCTGACGTCGTCGCGGAGACCTTCCTGGTGGCGTGGCGTCGCCGGCAGGACATTCCGGTCGGCGGGGAGGCGCGGCTGTGGTTGTACGGGGTGGCCCGGCGGGTGTTGGCCAACCAGCACCGTGGTGGTGTTCGCCGGCAGCGTCTCGGTGAGCGGTTGCGCCAGCAGATCTCTGCTTCGGTCACGGATCCGGGGAGTGAGGTGCCGGAGCGGCTTGCCGTGCGGGCGGCGTTGGCGGGTCTGGCTGAGGTGGATCGGGAGGTGTTGATGCTCACCGTGTGGGAGGGTCTGCGGCCGCATGAGGTGGCTGCGGTGTTGGGGGTGGCTCCTGCCGCGGTGCGGACCCGGCTGTCGCGGGCGCGGGCGCGGTTGCGGGGGCTGGTCGGTGACGACCCGGGGCCGCCCGGACATGTACTCGACGTGCTGAGCGCATCGACTCGGAAGGAGGACTGGTGAGCGCGGATGAGGGTGTCGACCGGCTGGTTCGGGTTGCCGACCCGGGTGGGCTCGGTGGGCTGGGGGATCTCGGCGGGGTGAAGCGGGACCTGCTGGAGGGGATCATGTCCGGGTCGGAGCCTGATCGTGTCGTCGAGGTGCCGCGGCGGCGGTTGCGGGTGCGTCGTTTCGCGGGCGTCGTGACGGCGGCAGCCGTGCTCATGAGCGTCGTGCCGGCCTCCATGGTGTTGCGGGGGCAGGCCGAGGGTGGTGGGGTCTCGCCGATTCCCACCGTCGACGCGGGCGTGGTCTATGCGCCGTTGGCGATGGCGGCGGCGGAGCGGAACCCACGGCTGCTGATCGATCGGGCTGGCTGGAAGGTGACTGATCTGTCCGGGTTTGCCGAGGAGCAGGGCATGATCCGTTTTCGCCGGGGTGGGCGGGAGTTGGAGATGAACTGGTATTCGGCGTCCGTGTACGCGTACCGCTATTCCGATCGGCTTGCCGACGGTCCCGCGAAGTCGGTGCGGGTCGATGGGTGGCCGGGTGAGCTGTTCCAGAACCTCAACGGTGATTTCACGGTGCTGTTGCGTCCCCGCGACGACGTGTTCGTGGAGATGAGTACCTCCGGGAGCTGGTCGCGTGCGGACCTGGACCGGATTCTCGCGGACATCGTGCGGGTGGACGTGCGGACGTGGTTGGCTGCGCTGCCGGCGGAGATGGTGATGCCGGTGCGGGAGCGGGCGGTGCGGGTGCTCGTTGGCGTGCCGCTGCCGCCCGGGTTCGATGGCGCCTCGCTGGACGGCATCGGTGTGAGTGACTCGTACCAGTTCGGCGTGGGTGTGACGTCCCGGGTCGGGTGCGGGTGGATCGCGGAGTGGCAGCGGGCGCGGGCGAGCGGGGACGAGGCCGCGGTGCGGCGGGCCGCGGACGCGTTGCGGGGCAGTCACGGGTGGCGGGTGCTGCGGGACCTGGACGGGGCCGGTGACTGGGCGGAGGTGTTCTGGGAGTACGCCGACGAGGTCGCGGCGGGGACGGTGCGGGCCGGGTATGTGCAGGCCCTGGGCTGCCGGTGACGGGGAACGGCGGCGCCCCCGGGGGAATCCGGGGGTGCCGCCGTTGGTGGGTCAGTCGTCGCGGTGGTCGTGCCACCACTGCTGGCCGTCGGCGAGGAGGGTGTCGATCGGGTCGTAGTAGGCGTAGCGCTTGTTGAGCGCCTCCAGGTCGGCGGATTCGATGGAGGTGCGGTAGTTCTTGGTCCAGTAGGAGATGCCGCGTTCGCGGTCGTAGTCGGTGAGCATGTGCACCCAGCGTTTGCCGACGAAGGGCACGTCGCAGACGATGCGGGGGGTGGCGTAGCCGGGGAGGTAGCCCATGATGTCGTGCTGGAGTTGCTGGGCGTGCCAGACGGGGACGCGCCAGTGTTCGGCGTTGGGGATCATGTCGCACATGTAGAAGTAGTACGGCAGGATCCCGGCTTCACCCTGGAGTGCGAAGCAGAGGTCGAGCAGTTCGGGTGTGGTGGCGTTGACGCCGCGCATGAGGACGCCCTGGTTGCGGACGTCGCGGACGCCGACGTCGAGGGCGGTCTGGGCGGCCTTGGCGACCAGTGGGGTGAGTGACTGGGCGTGGTTGACGTGGGTGTGGATGGCGAGGTTGACGCCGCGGCGGGCGGCGGTGCGGGCGACGCGTTCGAGGCCTTCGACGACGTCGGGTTGCAGCCAGTGTTGGGGCAGGCCCATGAGGGCCTTGGTGGCGAGCCGGATGTCGCGGACGGTCTCCAGTTCCAGCAGGCGCATGAGGTACGACTCGAGGTTGCGCCAGGGGACGTTGGCGACGTCGCCGCCGGAGACGACCACGTCGCGGACGCCGGGGTGGGCCTTGAGGTAGGCGATGTGGGCGTCGTAGCGGTCGACGGGTTTGAGGGTGAGTTTGAGTTTGTCGACGGCGGGGGTGGAGTTGCCGACGAGGTCCATCCGGGTGCAGTGCCCGCAGTACTGGGGGCAGGTGGAGAGCAGTTCGGCGAGGACCTTGGTGGGGTAGCGGTGGGTGAGGCCTTCGGCGACCCACATGTCGTGCTCGTGCAGGCTGTCGCGGCTGGCGTAGGGGTGTGAGGGCCAGTCGGTGCGGCGGTCGGAGGCGACGGGGATCATGTAGCGGCGGATGGGGTCGGCGAGCAGTGCCTCGGTGGTGGGGGTCGCGAACGGCACCATCGTGTTGATCATTTGTGGTGGCACCAGCATGGACATGGTGGCCAGGGTCTTCTGGTCGGCCTCGAGGTTGGCGTAGAAGCTGTCGTCGACGAGGTCGCCGAGGACGGCGCGGAGCTGCTTGGTGTTCTTGACGCAGTTGACGCGTTGCCACTGGGCGGATTCCCACTGGTCGCGGGTGACGTGGCGCCAGCCGGGGAAGCGGGTCCAGTCGGGTTCGACGAGGGGACGGCGGACGTATTCGTAGGGTTGCCCGGCGGTCGGTGTGGCGACCGGGGCGTGACTCGGGTGCGGGATGGTGTGGGTCACGGCCCCTCCTCGGTGGTGCGGCTGATCATCGGAGCCCGAACGCTACTGGAAAATATTCGGTGAAGAAATTAGTCTGCCGTAAGTTTTCCCGTTACGCGAGCCTTGACCGGGGCTTCGAGCGGCTTGGCAGGGGAGGTTGGCGTGACGTCACCGGTGGGACTGCACCGCGTCGTGCAACCGGCGGGGGTGCTGCCGCAGGCGGCTTGGCGCCTGGACGCGTCGGCGGCGATCGCGCCGAACGAGGTGCGGATCCGGGTGCGGCGGCTCAACCTGGACGCGGCGAGTTTCCGACAGTTGTCGGAGAAGCACGGCGGGAACGGTGCCGCGGTCCGGGCCGAGGTGCTGGAGATCATCTCGACGCGGGGCAAGATGCAGAACCCGGTGACCGGGTCGGGTGGGATGCTGATCGGCACGGTCGAGGAGGCCGGTCGGCGGTCCCCGCTGGGGCTCCGGGTGGGGGAGCGGGTGGCCACTCTGGTGTCGTTGACCCTGACGCCGTTGGTGATTACCGACGGGCTGGCTCGTTGGGACGGGCGCAGTGAGCAGGTGCCCTGTGACGGGTGGGCGATCCTGTTCGCGCGGTCCATCGCCGCGGTGTTGCCTGAGGACGAGGACCCGCAGTTGTCCCTGGCGGTGCTGGACGTGTGCGGGGCGCCCGCGCTGACCGCGCGGGTGGTGTCGCGCTACGTCGAGGACCGCCAACGGGCTGGTGATCCCACACCGGTGCGGGTCGCGGTGATCGGCGGGGCGGGCAAGAGCGGGTCGCTGTCGCTGGCCGCCGCGCGGCGGGCCGGTGCCGCGCGTACCGTCGGGGTGGTGCCGGTGGCGGCGGAGCGCGACGCGCTGACGGCCGCTGGCCTGGCGTCGGTGGTGGCGGTGGCCGACGCGCGGGACCCGGTGGGGTTGTCCACGGCGGTGACCACCGCGTTGGGGGCGCCGGCGGACGTGACTGTGGTGTGCGTGGACGTGCCGGGGTGTGAGCACGGGGCGGTCCTGGCTACCGCGGACGGCGGCACGGTGATCTTTTTCTCGATGGCGACGAGCTTCTCCGCGGCGGCGTTGGGCGCGGAGGGGCTGGCGGCGGACGTGACGATGCTGGTGGGCAACGGGTACGTGCCGGGGCACGCGGAGTTGGCGTTGGGGCTGCTGCGCTCCGAGCCGGGGGTGCGTCAGCTGTTCACGGCGCGGATCGCGGCAGACTGAGGTCATGACGAACCCCTCGACGTTGTACCGCGGCGGCGTGCTGCACTGCCCCGCCGACCCGAGCGCCACCGCGCTGCTGGTGTCCGGTGGGCGGATCACCTGGTTGGGGACCGACGGTGACGCGCCGCCGGCCGAGAAGGTGGTGGACCTGGGTGGTGCGTTGGTGACGCCGGCGTTCGTCGACGCGCACGTGCACGCCACCGACACCGGGCTGGCGTTGTCCGGGCTGGATCTGGCCGGGGTGCGCTCGGCGGGGCAGCTGCTGGACGCGGTGGCCGGGTTCGCGGCGGGTCTGCCGGCGGACGCGGTGGTGCTCGGGCACGGCTGGGACGAGTCGGCCTGGTCGGATGCGACGGTGCCGGACGCGGCGGCGTTGGGTCGGGCGGCCGGTGGGCGGCAGGTGTACGTGTCGCAGGCGTCGCTGCATTCGGCGTTGGTGTCGTCGGCGTTGCTGGCGGCGTGTCCGCAGGTGGTGAGGGCGACCGGGTACGACGCGTCGGGGTGGTTGCGTCGCGACGCGCATCACGTGGTGCGGGCGGCGGCGCAGGGGTCGGTGAGTCGGGCGCAGCGGGTCGCCGCGCAGCGGGTGGCCCTCGCCCACGCGGCGTCGCTGGGCATCGCGGCCGTGCACGAGTGCGGTGGGCCGGAGATCTCCGACGAGGAGGACTTCACCGGCCTGCTGGGCATCTCGGGTGCGGGGTTGCCGGAGGTGTACGGGTACTGGGGTGAGTTGGGTGGTGCGGCGCGGGCCCGGGAGTTGGGGGCGGTGGGTGCCGGTGGTGACCTGTTCGCCGATGGTGCGTTGGGTGCGCGTACGGCGCACGTGTCGCAGGCGTACGGCGACGGTGACGGTTGTGGGCACGCCTACCTGAGCGCCGAGCAGGTGCGTGATCACCTGCTGGACTGCGCGGCGCACGGCTTGCAGGGCGGGTTCCACGCGATCGGTGACGCGGCGATCGGCACGGTCCTCGACGGGTTCGGGCAGGCGGCGCGGACGCTGGGTGTGGAGCGGTTGCGGGCCGCCCGGCACCGCATCGAGCACGCGGAGATCATGAACAAGCGGTTGATCGCCGGGTTCGTGGAGTACGGGGTGGTGGCGAGCATGCAGCCGGCGTTCGACAGGTTGTGGGGTGGTGCGGGTCGGATGTACGAGTCGCGGCTGGGTCTGGACCGGGCGTTGGAGTCGAATCCGATGGGTGCCATGCACGGTGTGGGTGTGGCGTTGGCGTTCGGGTCGGATTCGCCGGTGACGCCGCTGGACCCGTGGGGGTCGGTGCGGGCGGCGGCGGCGCACCACAACCGGGCGCAGCGGATGAGTGTGCGGGCGGCGTTCGCCGCGCACACTCGTGGTGGGTGGCGGGCGGTGCACCTGGACGCCGAGGGGGTTCTCGCGCTGGGTGCGCCGGCGACGTTCGCGGTGTGGTCGACGCCGGCGGGGGTGGAGCGGGGTCTGCCGGTGCTGCTGGCCGAGGACCCGGACCTGCGGGGTCCGGACGACCCGACGCCGTTGCCGGTGTGCCGGCGGTTGGTGCTGCGCGGTGAGGTCATCTATGAGGAAGGGTCATCATGACCGGGAAGCTTGATCTTGATCCGGTGTTGGTGGCGCGGGCGCGGGAGTTGGCGCGGCGGGCCGGGCAGCCGGTGGTGGACCTGGCGCGTAGCCACACGACGGTGTCGGTGGAGCGGGCGGTGCTGCGCCTGGCCGGGGTGACCGGCGCGGACCCGGACGGCATCCCGTGGGTCAACCGGCTCGTCGACGCGGTCGCCGCGGAGGTGGGGTTGGGGCACGGGGTGGCGGTGCCGGTGTTCGACGCCCTGGCCCGGGACGGCATGACGGATGTGACGTTGCTGGCGCAGAAGGCCGCCGCCGGGTCGGTGCGGTTCGCCGTGCCGTCCGGTCGGGCCGCCACGGTCGCCCGGTCGGCGGCGCGGAAGGCGGTCGGTGCGGGCATCCGGCGCATCGACCGGCGGCGCGCCGAGCGGGACCGGCTGGTCAAGCGGCACGGTGATCCGCAGCAGCGGCCGTGGATCTACCTGATCGTCGCCACGGGTGACATCTACGAGGACATTCCGCAGGCGCAGGCGGCGGCGCGTGCCGGTGCGGACGTGATCGCGGTGATCCGTTCCACGGGGCAGTCGTTGTTGGACTACGTGCCGGAGGGTGCGACCCGGGAGGGGTTCGCCGGCACGTACGCCACGCAGGAGAACTTCCGGTTGATGCGGGCGGCGTTGGACGAGTCGTCGAGGGAGGTGGGCCGCTACGTACGGTTGACCAACTACGCGTCCGGGTTGTGCATGCCGGAGATGGCGACCCTGGCCGGGTTGGAACGCCTCGACATGATGCTCAACGACTCGATGTACGGGATCCTGTTCCGCGACATCAACCCGGTGCGCACGTTCGTCGACCAGCGGTTCTCCCGGCAGGTGCACGCCCGTGCCGGGATCATCATCAACACCGGTGAGGACAACTACCTGACCACCGCCGACGCGGTGGACGAGGCGCACACGGTGACGGTGTCGCAGCTGCTCAACGAGTTCTTCGCACACGAGGCGGGGTTGGCGGACTGGCAGTTGGGGTTGGGGCACGCGTTCGAGATCAACCCGGAGGTGCCGGAGTCGTTCCGGTTGGAGTTGGCGCACGCCCTGCTGGCGCGGGAGTTGTTCCCGGACGCGCCGTTGAAGTGGATGCCGCCGACGAAGCACATGACCGGTGACGTGTTCCGGGGCAACCTGCTCGACGGGTTCTTCAACCTGGCCGGGGCGCTGACCGGTCAGGGCATCCTGCTGGTGGGGATGATGACCGAGGCGGTGGTGACGCCGTGGTTGTCGGATCGGGACATCGCCCTGCAGAACGTGCGCTACGTGCTGGGTGCGGCCGGTGGGCTGCACGAGGACTTCGTGCCGGCGCCGGGCGGGTTCATCCGCCGCCGCGCCAACCAGGTCCTCGGTGAGGCACTGGACCTGCTGGAGCGCATCGGGGAGCAGACGTTGCTCACGGCGATCGCCGAGGGCACGTTCGGGATCATGAAGCGGCCCGCCGACCGGGGCAAGGGCCTGGGTGGGGTCGCCGCGCACGAGGCCGACTACTGCAACCCGGCCACCGACATCCTGGAGGCGGCGGCGTGAGCAAGCAGATCGTGCGGCCGTACGGGGACACCACCGGTGACGGGATGGTGCAGGTGTCGTTCACCCTGCCGGTGACCCACGACAAGCGGGCCGAGGGCGCGGCGGTGCAGTTGGCCAACAGGATGGGCATCGACCCGGCGATGGTGGTGCACGCCAAGCCGATGGGTGACGGGTTCACGTTCTTCGTGGTGTACGGGCGGGTCAACCACCTGGTCGACCTGACCGCCGTGCAGGTGGCGGAACGCGACTTCGCGTTGTTGTCGGCCAAGGACATCAACACGGTGATCAAGCAGCGGTTACGGCGCAAGTTGTCCGTGGTCGGGGCGTGCATCGGCACCGACGCGCACACCGTGGGCATCGACGCGATCCTCAACGTCAAGGGCATCGCGGGGGAGAAGGGCCTGGAGTACTACCGGGAGTTGAAGGTCACCAACATGGGTGCGCAGGTCAGTGTGCCGGAGTTGGTGGAGACCGCCCGGGTGGAGAAGGCCGACGCGGTGCTGGTGTCGCAGGTGGTCACCCAACGCGACGCGCACCTGCACAACACCCGGGAGATGTCGGCGGCGTTCCGGGAGGCGATGCCGGCGGGTCGGCGGCCGCTGCTGATCGTCGGTGGTCCCCGGTTCGACGAGTCGATGACCGACGAGTTGGGCGTGGACCGGATCTTCGGTCGGGGCACCACGCCCGGCGAGGTGGCCAGCTACCTCGTGCACGCCCTGATCACGCAGCGGAAGGCGATGGCATGACTGACGAACGGCTCGGGTTGACGGTGACGCACCGGCGGTATGTGCCGTACTCGCACGCCCACTACGCGGGCAACCTCGTCGACGGGGCGTACGCCCTGGCCCTGTTCGGGGACGTCGCGACGGAGGTGTGCATCCGCACCGACGGCGACGAGGGTCTGTTCGCCGGGTACTCCGACGTGCGGTTCGGTGCCCCGATCCGAGCCGGTGACGTGGTGGAGGTGACCGCGCGGGTGTCGCGGGTGGGCACCCGCAGCCGCACCCTGGAGTTGTCCTGCGCGGTGGTGTGCCGGGGCCGTCCGGACCGCTCCGCGTCCGCCGCCGAGGTCCTGGACCCGCCGATCGTGGCGGTCACCGCGACCGGCACCGTGGTCGTTCCGCCCGCCTCGTGAGCCTGGCGGTCTGCGCGGACGTCGGGTCCACGTACACCAAGGTGGCGGTGGTGGACCTGGCCGCCGGTGTCCTGGTCGGCGCGGCGGCCGCGCCGACCACGGTGGGCACCGACGTGCTGCACGGCCTGGACACCGCGGTCGCGGCGGCCACCGTCGGGCTCGGGGTGCGCGACGTGCCGTGGTACGTGTGCTCGTCGGCCGGTGGTGGGCTGCGGCTGGCCGTGGTCGGCTACGAGCCGCTGGTCACCGCGCAGGCGGGCCGGCGGGTCGGGTTGTCCGCTGGCGCGCACGTGGTGCACGTCGCGGCCGGTCGGCTCGGTGCGGCGGACCTGACGGCGTTGCGGGCGTCCCGCCCGGACGTGGTGCTGCTCGTGGGGGGCACCGACGGCGGTGACGCCGAGACGGTCACCCACAACGCGACCCGCCTGGCCCGGGCCCGGTGGCGCCGACCGGTGGTGTACGCGGGCAACGCCGACGTCCGCGAGCAGTTGACCGGGCTGCTGCGCGACGCCGGGGTGCCGGTCACCGACGCCGACAACGTCCTGCCGCGCATCGGGGTGCTCGCCCCGGTGTCGGCGCGGGCGGCGATCCGCGCGGTGTTCCTGCGCCACGTCATCGGTGGGAAGCGGCTGTCGAGGGGCACCCGGTTCGCGCGGCTGGTGCGCGCGGCCACCCCCGACGCGGTGCTCACCGGTGTGGAGGTGCTCGCCGACACCCTCGGCGGTGACCTGGCCGTGGTCGACGTGGGTGGCGCCACCACCGACGTGTACTCGGTGCTCACCCCGGACGAGCGGGCCACCGGGCCGGGTCGGGAGGTCGCCGGCAGCCTGTGGCGGGCCCGCACCGTGGAGGGTGACCTGGGCATGCGGTGGAGCGCCCCGGGGGTGGTGCGGGCCGCCGCCGAGGAGCGGCTGCTCACCGCCGACGAGTCCGACGACCTGGGCGCCGCCGCGGCGTGCCGGGCGGCCGACCCGGCGTTGCTGGCCGCCGACGACGTCGAGTGGGCCGTCGACGCCCGCATCGCCACCCTCGCGGCGACTGTGGCGTTGCGCCGGCACGCCCGGGGTGCCGCCACCGGCGAGCGGGCCGGGCGGGACCTGCGCGACGTGCGGCTGGTGGTGGGTTCCGGTGGGGTGCTGCGGCACGCGCCGACCGGCACGTCCGGGCAGGTGTTGGCGGCGGTCCTCGCCGACCACGCCGGCGGGTGGGCGTTGCCCCGTGCCGCCGCCGCGGTCGTCGACGCCGACTACGTGCTGGCCGCCGGGGGGTTGCTCGCCGAGGAACACCGGGCGGCCGCGCAGGCGCTGCTGCGTCACCATCTGCGCACGCATTGAGACTCGCCGACCCGACACGCCGTGGCGCAACACACGACAGGCCCGGGTGGGTTGACAACCGGCGGGGGTCGGCACGTACCGTCTTTGAGTCCTACCACGGGAAGCGGCTGTTGTTCGCTTCGTCCTCTCGTCCGCTGGCCGAGCGACATTTTTGAGCGTCATCGTCGCGGCGGCCAGGTCCAGCGGGCGGGGGTCGGCGGGGCGGCGCGAACCGGCCGCGGTTACCGGTGTACGGGCAGGGTGAGGTGCACGGCCAGTAGACAACGGCCCGGCGGGGGCAGCCAGTCCACGCCTGGTCGGTCCGAAGGTCGTCGTGCCCCATCCTCGCCACACCGGCCGGGAAGGGCCTGGGAGCATCGGGGCGCGGCGTCAGCCGCGCCCCGATTTCATGTCCGCTGGGCGGTCTGTGTCCGGCGGCCCGACGCGGCCGGTACGCAGGCCAGCCAGGTAGCCTTCGCCCTGTGATCGAGGTGAAGCGGTGACGATTCTGGACCGGGATGAGACCCCCACCCCGGCAGTGGTGCTGCCCCCGCCGGTGATCACCGGTGGGCCGCTGCCGCTCACGGTCGCCGTGCTCCTGGCCCTGGCCGCCGGGCTGGCCCTGCTGGTGGCGTTCCCCCCGTACGGGGTGTGGCCGCTCGCGCCGGTCGGGGTGGCGTTGCTGGCCGCCGCCGCACACCGGCGGCGGTTGCGGGCTGGCGCCGGCCTGGGCTTCCTCACCGGGGTGGCGCTGTTCGCCCCGATGTTGGCCTGGACGAACCTGCACACCGGTTACCTGCCGTGGGTGCTGCTGTCGCTGCTGCAGGCCGGTTACCTGGCCCTGCTGGGCGTGGCCACCGCCTGGGTGTCGCCGCTGGCCGACCGTGTCCGGTGGGCGTGGCCGGTGCTGACCGGGCTGCTGTGGGTGGGGCAGGAGGCGCTGCGCGACCGCACCCCGTTCGGCGGGTTTCCGTGGGGGCGGTTGGCGTTCAGCCAGGACACCTCGCCGCTGCTGCGCCTGGCCGCGTGGGGCGGTGCCCCGCTGGTGACCTTCGCGACGGCGCTCGTCGGCGGGTTGCTGGTCACCGCCGCCTGGCGGGGCTGGGTCACCGCCCGACACACCCCGCGGGACGCCACACCGGCCGCTGACGGCCCGCAGGACGAACGGGTCACCCGGGGGCGGCGGTGGGCGCCGGTGGGCGTACCGGCCGTTGTGGCGGTCGCGGTGGTCGTCGGGGGTCTGCTCGTGCCGGTGGCCACCGCCGGTTCCGGCGCCACGGTCACCGTCGCGATCGTGCAGGGCAACGTGCCGCGCCTGGGCCTGGACTTCAACGCCCAACGGCAGGCGGTGCTCAACAACCACGCCGACGCCACCATCGACCTGGCCGCGCGGGTCGCCGCCGGGCAGGAGCGGCAACCCGACCTGGTGGTGTGGCCGGAGAACTCCAGCGACATCGACCCGCTGCGCAACCCCGCAGCCGGGGCCCGGATCTCCCAGGCCGCCGACACGGTCCGCGCGCCGATCCTGGTCGGCGCGGTGCTGCTGGGCCCCGGCCCCGGGCAGGTCCGCAACGCGGGCATCCTGTGGCGGCCCGGCACCGGCGCCGACCTGAGCCAGCTGTACACCAAACGCCACCCGGTGCCGTTCGCCGAGTACGTGCCGCTGCGCGACGTGGCCCGGATGGTCAGCAAGCAGGTCGACCTGATCCGCGCCGACTTCGTGCCCGGAAGCACCCCGGGCGTGGTACGCGTCGGCCCGGCCGTCCTCGGTGACGTCATCTGCTTCGAGGTCGCCTACGACGAGGTCGTCCGCGACACCGTCACCGGCGGCGCGCAACTGCTGGTGGTGCAGACCAACAACGCCACCTTCAACGTGGCCGAGGCCCGCCAGCAGATGGCCATGGTCCGGTTGCGGGCGGTGGAGCACGGCCGGCCGGCGTTGATGGCCTCCACGGTCGGCGTGTCCGGGTTCGTCGCACCCGACGGGCGGGTAAGCGATGCCACCGGGTTCAACACCCGGGAGGTCGTGGTGCGGCAGTTGCGGCTCGACGACGGACGTACCCTCGCCACCCGCCTGGGCTGGTGGCCGGAGGTGACGCTCGCCGCGCTGGCCGTGGCGGCCCTCATCGGCGCGGCGGTGCTGCGCCGGCGGCAGCGGGTCAGGCCCGGATAGCAACAGCCGGTTCGCCGGCGGGAGCGGAGGAACCGTGATCCAGGCGACCGATACGATCCGACGCCCGGACGAGGTGCCGGGTGTGGGCCGGGTGCTGGTGGTGATCCCCACCTACAACGAGGCCGACAACATCGCCGTGATCGTGGGCCGCCTGCGGCGTGCCGTCCCGGCGGTGCGGATCCTCATCGCCGACGACAACAGCCCCGACGGCACCGGCGCGATCGCCGACGCCCTCGCCGACGGCGACGCGCACGTGCAGGTGCTGCACCGCCAGGGCAAGCAGGGCCTGGGGGCGGCGTACCTGGCCGGGTTCGGGTGGGCGCGGGAGCGCGGCTACCAGGCGGTCGTGGAGATGGACGCCGACGGGTCGCACGCGCCGGAGGACCTGCCGGCGTTGCTGGACGCCGCCCGCGACGCCGACGTGGTGATCGGGTCACGGTGGACCAGCGGCGCGCGGGTGGTCAACTGGCCGTTGCGGCGGCTGCTGCTGTCGCGCGGCGGCAACCTGTACGCGCGCCTGGCCCTGGGTATGCCCGTCTCGGACGCTACCGGCGGTTACCGGGTCTACCGGATCAGCGCGTTGGACGCCCTCGACCTGGGGTCGGTGACGTCACAGGGTTACTCGTTCCAGGTGGAGTTGTCCCGGCTGGCGCACCGGGCCGGGGTGCGGATCGTGGAGGTGCCGATCACCTTCGCCGAACGGGAACGCGGAGACAGCAAGATGAGCCCGCGGATCGTGGCCGAGGCGCTGTGGCGGATCACCACCTGGGGTGTGCAGGACCGCCGCCAGGCGGTGCGTCGTGGCCTGCACGGCACCCCCTCCGGTCAGGTGCGGTGGCCGTGAGCGCGGCCGTGTCATGCTGGATGGGCGGGGCACGCCCACGGTGCCCGCACAGAATGGCGATGAGGTGAAGTGCGCCGAGGACTGAGGTTCGTACCGTTGGCCCTGTTGCTGGCGGTGGTGCTGGAGTTGGCGGTGTTCGTCGGTGTCGGGCGGGCGCTGGGGTTCGGCGCGGCGGTGCTGCTGGTGTTCGCCGCGTCCCTGCTGGGGCTGGTGCTGCTGCGCCGGGAGGGGATGCGCGCCTGGCGGGGTTTCCGCGCCGCCGCGGCGGCCGGGCAGCCACCCGGCGGGCAGGTCACCGACGGGCTCGTCGGGTTGGCCGGCGCCCTGCTGCTGGCGGTGCCCGGGCTGGTCAGCGGCCTGGTCGGGTTGCTGCTGCTGGTGCCACCGGTGCGTCGTCTGGCCCGCGCCGGTGTGCGGCGGGCCACCGAGCGGCGGGTGTCGTCGATGGTCGCCGGTGACCTGTTCGGCCCCCGCACGGTGCGGGTGCGCCAGGGTGCGCCCCAACCGACCCCGCAACCGGAACAGCCGGTGGTCGTCGACGGTGGTCGGGCCATCGAGGGCGAGATCGTCGAGCCCGGTCGCCACTGACACCTGCACGGACACGACGACGCCCCCGGGGAGAACCCGGGGGCGTCGGTCGTCGTGCGGCTCAGGCGCGGCCGCGGCGGGTCCGAACCTCCTGCAGGCGCTCCTCGAGGATGTCCTCAAGCTCGGCGATCGAGCGCCGCTCCAGCAGCATGTCCCAGTGGGTACGCGGCGGCTTGGCCTTCTTCTGCTCCGGCTCGCTGCCGTCGACGAGTCGGGCGACGCTGCCGTCGAACTTGCATTCCCAGGTCGTCGGGACCTCGGCGTCGACGGCGAACGGCACCTCGAACTGATGGCCCTTGGCGCAGAGGTACTCGCGGGTCTGACGCGGCGCGAGCTCCGTGTTGCGGTCGGATTCGTAGCTCACCGCGCCAAGGCGGCTTCCGCGCAGCATACGCTCGCCCATGATCGACTTCCCCTCGTTCGTGGTGCTGGTCTTCTGGGTGTAACGGTGCGTTCCCGTCGAGCCATTCCCGCCCGAGGGCGTGAGGCGTCCACGGGGGTGGGCCGCGACCCAAGGGTAGCCGGCCGGGACGCGCACCCGACCAGGTGATCCCCAGCCGGGCCGCAACGGGGTGTATCCGCTGCCACCGGGGAGGTTAACCGCCCGGAGGTCGCGAAGGTTGCGCCGTGCCCGACTCGGCCGGTTGCGGCACCGACCCGAGCCGGGCCAGCGCCACCGCCAGGTCGCTGACCTGGTCACCGAGCTGCGCCACCCGCCGCTGGGCCAGGTCCCGGTCGGTCTCGGCGGCGTCGAGTCGTACCGTCAGGGCGGTGACCTGGCTCTCGGCGGTGGCCGCCGCCTGCCGGGCCGCGGTCACCTCGCCGGTGAGCGCGTCGCGCTGCGCCGCGGTGGCGGCCAGCTCCGCGCGCAGCCGCGCCGCCAACTCCGCGGCCTCCTGCCGGGCGTCGTCGAGCTCCCGGGCGGCGACCTGGGCCCGGTCGCGGGCCCGGTCGGCCTGCTCCCGCGCGCGGGTGGCGTCGGCGGCCTCCGCGCGGGCGCGCGCCGCGTCGGCGCGGGCCTGCTCGATCTGACGCCGCACGTCCTGCACCTCGGCCTGCCACCGCCCGGCCCGCTCGGTCGCGTCGGCGGCGACCCGGGTGGCCCGCTCGGCGTCGGCGCGCACCGCGTCGCGTTCGGCGGTCAGGTCGGCCACCCGCTGCCGCTCGGTGTCACGTTGCGCGCGCAGGTCCCGCACCTCGACGCGGGCCTGGTCGCGGTCCCGTTCGGCCTGGTCGCGCAGCGCCTGCGCGGCGCTGACGTCGTGCCGGGCCTGGTCGCGGGCGGCCTCGGCGCGCTGGGTGCGCTCGTCGGCGGCGGTGGCCTGCTGGTGTGCCCGCTCGGCGCGCTGGCGGGCGTCGTCGGCCTCGGCGAGAGCCACGCGGGCCTGCTCGCGGGCGCGCGCCGCGTCGGCGGCGGCGGTCTCGGCGTCGTCGCGGGCCTCGTCACGTTCGGTCTGCGCCGCCGCGACCTCGGTGGCGGCCTCCGCACGAGCCTGCGCGATCTGCCGCTGCACCCCCACCGGCGACAACTCGGCGTGCAGCGACTCGGTCAACGTCTCGACGATCTGGTCGAGGCGGTCCACCGCCTCCCAGGTGCGGGCCACCTGCCCCGGCAGGCCGGGAGCGTTGCGGTGCCGCATCCGGCTGTTACGCGAGGCCCGCTGGCAGGCGCCGTCGTTGTCCCGGCAGTAGCGAAACGGTCGGCCCGCGCCGACACGCTGCGGCACCGGTGCTCCACAGTGGGCGCAGGGGCGGGTCTCGGTGGTGGGCTGGGCATCCATCGAGGTGGCAGTCTAGTGCCGCGGCGCTGGCCGCCCACACCGCGCCAGGGTCAGCTCGCCGCGCGGGCGCTCGCGTCGAGGGTGTAGCGGCGTTGCAGCAGCAGCGCCGCGAGCATCGCCACCGCCGGCAGCAACCCGAAGCCGTAGCGGACCGCCGCCAGCGCCGTGTCGGGCTGCGTCGGGGACTCACCGGCCGTCGAGGCCACGAAACCACCAACGGCCAGGCACAGCGCGTACGCGTACGGGCCCAGCGCCGCACCGGTGGCCTCGGTGGCCGTCCACACCCCGGTGTAGGTGCCGGCACCGCTCGCGGTGGTGGTGCCGGCACCGCTGGTGTCGGTGGCGGCGCGGATCACGTCGGGCAGCATCGAGAACGGCAGCAGTTGCATGCCGGCGAACGCCACACCGAGCACCGCCACCGCGCCGATGAGCACCGGCAGGCCGGCCGGGCGACCCACCGCCAGCACCAGCGAACCGAGGGCGAACGCGCCCTGCGCACCGAGCAACGCCCGCTGCTTGCCGACGCGCCGGGCCACCACCAGCCAGGCCGGCGTGACCAGCAGCGCCGGCGCCACGAACGCGGCCACCAGCACCGTGGTCAGACCGGGCGCGCGCAGCTCGTACTCGGCGTAGTAGGGCACCCCGGCGAGCACCAGGTGGGTGGTCGTGGACATGGCCAGGTACGCGGCGACCAGCCACCGGAACTGCCGGTCGCGCAGGGCGGTGCGCAACGCCCGCCACCCGCCGTGCCCGGACCCGACGCCGCCCGCCGCGGACCCGCGCAGCCGGGCGATGCCGGCGACACCGACCAGCATGGCCACCAGCATCCCCCCGGCGAGGACCACGCCCATGCGCTGGTAGCCGCCCCGGGTGGCGGCGTCGCCGCCGGTGAGCAGCGGGGCCAGCAGCCCGGAGACCAGGATGCCCAGGGTCAGCACGACCATCCGGAACGCCATCAGCCGGGTGCGTTCGTGGTAACCGATCCGCAGGTCGGCCGGGGTGGCCAGGTAGGGGACCTGGTAGGCGGCGAAGAGGAGGTTGCCGGCGACGAAGAACACGGCCACCCAGGCGGCCGCCGGCGCGCCGGTCAGCCCGCCGGGCACCGCGAAGAGCGCGGCGAACGCGACAGGCAGGGCGCAGCCGAGCAGCAGCAGGCGACGGCGGTCGCCGCGTCGGGTCTGCTCGACGTCGGCGCGGTGCCCCACCCACGGGTGCAGCAGCACGTCGGCGATCTTCGGCAGCAGCAGCGCGAGACCGGCCAACCACGGCCCGACCGCCAGCACGTCGGTGAGGAAGTACAGCAGCAGCAGGCCGGGCACTGTCACCCAGATCCCCATGCCGAGCGACCCGACGGCGAAGCCGGCCAGGGGGCCACGGGATAGCGTCGCGTCGGTGGCGGCCACGGGCCGCCGGTCCAGCCCGGTCATCGCCGCATCCCCTCGGTAATCCAACGGTTGCTGGATTCTAGGGGCAGAATGGCGGCCATGACCATGCCCCGACGCCGTCCCGGTCGACCGCGGCGCGAGGAGACCCGACCGACCCGCGAGGTGGTGCTCACCGCGGCGACCGCGCTGTTCGCCGAGCGCGGCTTCGACGCCGTCGGGCTGCGGGAGGTCGCCGCCGCCGCCGGGGTCGACGTCGCCACCGTCGCCCACCACACGGGTACGAAGGCGGCGCTCTACGACGCCTGCTTCGCCCGGGTCTTCGCCGCCGAGCGGGAGGTGCTCACCGAGGCCGCCGAGCAGGCCCGCGCCGCTCTCGACGCGGGGCCGGACGCGGCGCGACGCGCCCTGCACGAGCTGGTCGACGTCTTCGTCGACTTCCTCGAAGACCGCCCGGAGACCACCGCGCTGTGGCTGCGCCGCTGGCTGGAACCGCAGCGACACGCCGAGCTCGACAAGCGCTACGCCGAACCGTTGTACCGGCTGGTCGCGGAGTTGCTCACCGCCGCCGCGGCGACCGGCGCGCTGGCCGAGCCGACCCCGCACATCACCGTTCGCAGCCTGGTCTGGGCGACGCACGGGCACGTGGTGGCGTTGGCCGCCGGCGCGCCCGGGGCCCGGGAACGGCGCGAGTTCCGGGCGTTCGTGCATCGCCTGCTCGACGGGTTGTACGGGTCGTCGGCCCCTTGACGCGTCGCCGCCGCACGACGATTATCCATCGGACGTTGGATTAAGTGGGGGGCGGCGATGGGCGTACCACCTCGGGTGGCGGTGATCGGCGCCGGCGCGGCCGGGCTCGCCGCCGTCAAGGCACTGCGCGACGCCGCGGTGCCGACGATCGGCTTCGAGGCCGCCGACCAGGTCGGCGGCCTCTGGGTGTACGGGGCACCCGACTCGCCCGCGTACCGCACGCTGCACCTGAACACCAGCCGTGGGCGCACCCAGTTCGCCGACCACCCGATGCCGACCGACTGGCCCGACTACCCCGATCACCGCCGGGTCGCCGGCTACCTCGCCGACTACGCCGAGCACTTCGGGTTGGGCGACACCATCCGACTGCGGCACACCGTCGAGCGGGTCACCCGCGATCCCGCCGGCACGTGGACGGTGGCCGCGAACGGGCCGCACGGGCCGGTCTCGGTCACCGTGGACGCCGTGGTCGTCGCCAACGGGCACAACCGGGTGCCCCGACTGCCCGACCCGTCGTACCCCGGCACGAGCACGGCCGAGCAGCTGCACAGCCACGACTACCGGGGCCCGGAGCAGTTGACCGGCAAGCGGGTCCTGGTCGTCGGCGGCGGCAACTCCGCGATGGACATCGCGGTGGACGCCTCGTACGCCGCCACCCGCACCCTGCTGTCGCTGCGCCGAGGCGTCTGGGTGGTGCCGAAGTACCTGCTGGGCCGCCCCTCGGACACCCTGAACGGGGCGCTGGCCCGCCGACTGCCGTGGCGACTGCGCCAACGCATCAGCCAGGCCACGCTGAGCGCCACCGTCGGCAGCCCCGCCCGGTACGGGCTGCCCGCCCCGACGCACGGCTTCCTGCAGGATCATCCGACGCTCTCCGACGGTCTGCTGTCCCGGTTGACCCACGGCGACGTCGAGGCCCGACCCGGCGTCGCCGCCCTGGACGGGGACCGGGTCGAGTTCACCGACGGTCGCAGCGACTCCGTGGATCTGATCATCTGGTGCACCGGCTACCGGGTGGAGATCCCGTTCCTCGATCCGGCGCTGCTCGGCGGGAACGGTGACAGCCTGCCGCTGTACCGGCACGTGTTCCACCCCGACGTCCCGGGCCTGACGTTCGTGGGGCTGATGCAGTCCACCGGCTCGGCCTTCCCCCTGGTGGAGGCGCAGGCGAAGCTGATCGCCGCGCACCTCGCCGGCCGGTACGCGCTGCCCGACCCGGACCGCCAGCGGGCCGTCTGCCGGGCCGAGTTGCGGGCCGCGACCGCCCGCTGGGGGCAACGCCGTCCGGCGATGCGCGTGGACTTCGACGTCTACCTGGCCGAGTTGACCCGCGAGTTGACCGCCGGAACCCGCCGCGCCCGTTCCGGCACCGCCGGTGCGCCCGACTCAACCGCCGCGGCCGGCGCAGGCAGTGCGGGTGGCGCGGCCAGTGCGCGCGACGCAGGCAGTGCGGGCGACGCGGCTGGTGCTGCCTCGTCGGTCGGGGTGGAGCAGTGAAGGGTCGGGTGGCCGGTGGGCTGGCTGGCCGTCGGGTGTTGGTGACCGGCGCGAGCGGAACCTTCGGCCGGCACCTCGGCGCGGCGTTCACCGCCGCCGGGGCTCAGGTGGTGGGGCTCGACCTGCACGCCCGCCCCGACGCCCGCCTGCCGGTGCTCGGTTGCGACCTGACCGACCCGGACGCCGTGCCGGCGGCGGTGCGGGCCGCTACCGACCGGCTCGGCGGGCTCGACCTGCTGATCAACAACGCCGGTGTGGGTGGCCCCGCCCCGGCCGAGCTGGCACCCGATGAGGTGGTCCGGCGACAGCTGGAGGTCAACCTGCTGGCCGCCTGGCGGACCACCGCCGCGGCGCTGCCGCCGCTGCTCACCGCACGCGGCCGGGTGATCTTCGTGGCGAGCCGGATGGCGGTCCTGCCACTGCCGCTCGCCGCCGCGTACGGGGTCAGCAAGCGGGCCCTGGTCGCGTACGCCGACGCGCTGCGCCACGAGGTCGGTACGCACGTCGGGGTCAGCGTGGTCTACCCGAGCATGGTCGCCTCACCCATCCACCACAGCACCGCCGAGGCCGGGCTGTCGCTGCGGGGAGTGTCCCGTCCCGAGCCGGTCGAGGGGGTGGTGGCGGCGATCCTGCGCGCCGCAACCGCCCGCCGGGCACCTCGGGACGTGGCGACCACCCGGCGTGGACGGCTGGAGCTGGCCGTCGGGCGGCACGCGCCCGCGCTGGCCGACCGACTGGTACGCCGTACCCTCGCGGCTCGGCTCGCCGCCGGTGACCTGGACGCCGCGCCCCTGGCCGCCGCGATGCTGCGCCGCCACCGGGGGCAGTAAGGCCCCGGCCCGGCGTGGCGCGCAATGCTCCGCCGCGACCGGGGGCAGTAAGGCTCAGGACCGGGCGTGGCGCGTGATGGTCCGCCGCCACCGGGGGGCGAGGCTCCGGTCAGGGTGTGGCGACCGCCGCGCGGGAGCGGTCGGCGGCGATCCGGACGGCCAGTGCGGCCAGGGCCGTCCCGGTCACCCAGCGCTGCACCCGCAGCCACCCGGGTCGGCGGGCGAAGAACCCGGCCAACGAGCCGGCGCTGAGCACGATCAACGTGTTCACGATCAGCGCGACGGTGATCTGGGTCAGGCCGAGCAGCAGACTCTGCGTCGCCACGTGCCCGCGCGCCGGGTCGATGAACTGGGGCAGCACCGACACGTAGAGGATCGCGATCTTCGGGTTCAGCAGGTTGGTGACCAGGCCCATGGTGAACAGCCGTCGGGGCCGGTCCGGTGGCAGCGGCGTGGGGGTGAACGGTGAGTGCCCACCCGGACGCAGCGTCTGCCACGCCAGCCAGAGCAGGTAACCGGCCCCGGCGAACTTCACCACCGCGTACAGCGTCGGCACCAGGACGAACACGGCGGCCAGGCCGGCGACCGCCGCCATCAGGTAGACGCCGAAACCGGCGGCCACCCCGAGCAGTGACACCAGCCCGGCCCGGCGGCCCTGTGCCACCGAGCGGGACACCAGGTAGACCATGTTCGGGCCGGGCGTGAGGACCACCCCTAACGCGACAAGTGTGGTACCCAGCAGTGCACCCGTACCGACCATGACGTTTCCCCCGTTCGGCGTCTTCGCACCGACGGTAGGCCGGGTGACAGTGTGGACCGAGGGCCACCTGGCAGATCGTGGCCCTCGATTCGGACACCTGGGCCGAAACCACCCCCGGCCGGTGCCGCCGGGAATGGTCACGGCCGCGCACGCGCTGATCCGCGTCAGGTGCGTGTCGCCGTCCGGAGGCGGCGCGTTACGGTGGCCGGGGGAGGTGCCGCAGGGTGACCGAGGCGTGGGAAGCGGCAGTGGAGGCGCAGATCCGGGGAGCCGTGCAACGCGGCGAGTTCGACGACCTGCCCGGCATGGGCAAGCCGATCCCCGGTCGAGGAGCACCGTACGACGAGTCGTGGTGGATCAAGAGTTTCCTGGAGCGGGAGGCACTGCCCAGCGACCTGCTCCTGCCCACCCCGCTGCAACTGCGTCGGCGCATCGAGCAGGTCCCCGACGAGGTCCGCGACCTGCCCACCGAACAGTCCGTACGCGACTTCGTCGGCCAGCTGAACACGCAGATCGTGGCCTGGCTGCGCAACCCCGACGGTCCGCGCGTCGCGGTGCGTCCGGTGAACGTCGACGAGGTGGTGCGCCGTTGGCGCGCCGAGCATGCCCCGCTTCGCGTTCCGACGCCCCCGACCGAGCGGGCGAGCGCCGTCGCCGCGCCGCGCCGGTCCCGCCGTACCTGGTGGTTGCCCTGGCGTCGCCGTTCGCGCTGACCCGGGTGGTCGGCCTCGCACGGCACCGCCAGACTGGGCGGATGGTGATCGAGTTGCGGGCGTCCGGTACCTCCTCGATGCCGGGCCTCGCCCTGCGACCCTGGCTCGACGACGACCTGGACGCCCTGCTGGACGTGTACCGGGACCCGGTGTTGCGCCGGTGGACCCGGATGCCGGTGACCAACCTGACCGAGGGTCGGCAGTGGTTGGAGCGGGTGCGACAGGACTGGGACGCCGGTCGGCGGTACAGCTTCGCGGTCGTCGAGGACGACGCGGACGGCCCACGGCTGGTGGCGAACGTGGTGCTCAAGACGGTCAGCGCGCACTGGCCGGAGCCCGAGGTGGGCTACTGGACGGCGGCGTGGGCGCGCGGTCGTGGCGTCGCCCCGCGGGCGGTCACCGCGCTGAGCCGGTGGGCGTTCGACGAGTTTCCCGCGATGAAGCGCCTCGACCTGCTGCACCAGGTGGACAACGTGGCGTCCTGCCGGGTGGCGCAGAAGAGCGGCTACCTGTTCCAGGAGGTGCTGCCGGCCCGGCCTCCGTTCCCGTTGGACGGTCACCGGCACTCGCTGACCGCCGGCTAGGGTCAGTCCACCGCCGCTCGCCACACCCACGAGGTGCGTCGTGCCCGGCCGGGCAGCTCGCCGCGGCCGGTCATCCACAGCAGAACCTCGGGCGCGGCGCCGTCCGGGGCGTCCGGGAAGAGCCGCCGCAGCACCGCCGCGCTCAACCGCCGTGGTGGCTGCCAGGGCACGCCGAGACCGAGGGTGATGTCGTGGGTGTGCAGCAGGGTCTCGGCCGCCCCCATGGCGGCGAAGCCAGCCGGGTCGCAGGGCCCGAAGTGCCAGGCCCGCGCGTGCGCCGGGGCGGCGTCGACGGCGGTGGCGAGCAACCCGGCGCTGGCCCGCACCACAGTGAGGGTCTGCGCCGGGCTCGCGTCGGGGGAGACCCGCAGGTCGTACGGCAGGTAGCTGTCTGTGGGGCTGGCGGTGACCTGGCCGGCGTACGCGAGCAGGTCGTGTGCGACGTGCGCGGCGGTGGTCCAGCAGCTCCAGGTCAGGGTGCCGGCGGGCACGGACCAGTCGCGCTCGCGGTGCGGGTGCAGCACCCGCGTCATCTCGTCGGCCGCCTGGAGCAGGTCGGCACCGGTCAGCGCGGACATTCGTCGAGCCTCGCACTGCCGGTCGGATGCCGCAACCGGGATCTGCCGCGGCACCGGGATTTTTCAGTGCCCTGCCCAGATCTTGCAGAAGCCTGTTGATTTTCCGTACGCTGCCGTGGTGAGCGAACACCCGCTGGTCCAGGCGACCCAGCTGACGAAGGTCTATCCGCCGCGCGGGTCCACAGCGGAGTTCCACGCCGTCGCCGGCATCGACTTCGAGGTCCAGCGGGGCGAATCGTTCGGGCTGCTCGGCCCCAACGGCGCCGGCAAGTCCACCACCATGCGGATGATCGCCGCGACGTCGCCGATCAGTGGCGGCAGCCTGCGCGTGCTCGGCATGGACCCGATGCGCCAGGGGCCGCAGATCCGTGCCCGGCTGGGCGTCGTGACGCAGGACGACTACCTGGACAACGAGCTGACCGTCCGGGAGAACCTGCACATCTACGGGCGGTACTTCAGTCTGCCGCGGGCCGTCATCCGGGACCGCGCGACCCGACTGCTGGACTTCGCCCAGCTTCAGGAGAAGGCCGGCGACCAGGTCGAGACGCTCTCCGGGGGTATGCGCCGACGGCTGACCATCGCCCGTTCCCTGATCAACGAACCCGACATCCTGCTCCTCGACGAGCCCACCACCGGCCTCGACCCGCAGGCCCGCCACGTGCTGTGGGACCGGCTCTTCCAGCTCAAGCAGGAGGGCGTCACGCTCATCCTCACCACCCACTACATGGACGAGGCCGAGCAACTCTGTGACCGGCTCATCGTCGTCGACCACGGCCGGATCGTCGCGCAGGGCTCGCCCCGGGACCTGATCGGCAGGTACGCCACGCGCGAGGTTCTGGAACTGCGCTTCCGCCTCGACGAACGCGACAACGTCGCGGAGAAACTGCGCACGTCGGCCCTGGCCACCGGCGGCAACGACACCGACGGGCGCGTCGAGTTGCTCCCCGACCGGGTGCTCGTCTACACCGCAGACGGTGAGGCCGCCCTCGGCGCGGTGCACGCCATGTCGCTCACGCCGCTCACCGCCCTGGTCCGCCGCGCGACGTTGGAGGACGTGTTCCTCACCCTCACCGGCCGATCGCTGATCGAGTAGCAGGGAGGACCACCGGTGCTGCACGCCTTCGGATACTGGGTCACGCGCTACCGGCGCACCTGGCGTGGCTCGATCGTGCTCAACGTACTGAATCCGTTGCTGTTCCTCATCGGCATCGGCGCCGGCCTGGGCGCCCTCGTCGACGACAACGCGCCACCCCAGATCGCCGGCGTCTCCTACGCGGCGTTCTTCGCCCCGGGCATGCTGGCCGCCGCCGCGATGCAGAACGCGTTCCTGGAAGGGGCGGCGGGAGTCGCCCGGGCCGCGGGTTTCGGGGCCTACCGCAGCGCCACCCCGACGCCCCTGCGACCGGAGCAACTCGCCGCCGGACACCTGCTCTTCATCACCGTCCGGGTGCTCATCGCCAGCGGCGCCTTCGTCGCGGTGATGGCCGCGTTCGGGTTGATCGGCGGCTGGTGGGCACTCGGCGCCCTGCTCGGCGCGACGCTGACCGGAGCCGCGTTCGCGACGCCGGCCGCGGCGTGGGCAGTCGGCGTCCGCAAGCTGCGCCACATCGACACCGTGTTCCGCTTCGTCATCATGCCGCTCTACATGTTCTCCGGTACGTTCTTCGCCGTCTCGCAGCTACCGGAGTGGATCCGGCCGCTGTCCTATGTGCTGCCGCTGTGGCACGGGGTGGAGCTGTGCCGCACCCTCAGCCTCGGCACGGCCACGATCACCGGCAGTTGCGTCCACATCGCCTACCTGCTGACACTCGCGGTCGGCGGCTTCCTGGTCGCCCGGGTCACCTACCGCCGACGGCTGCACCCGTGACGGCCCACCCACCGAGCCTCGGGGAGACAGCATGAGCACCGTCGTCGTGCCGGCCTGGACGGCCCGCCGAGCCCTCGCGCTCGTCGAACGCAACGCCATGATCTACCGCCGGTCGCTCACCCCGCTGCTCAACGCGCTCGTCGAACCGGTCCTGTACCTGTTGTCGATAGGTGTCGGCGTCGGGCTGCTCGTCGGCACGGTCCCCGGGGTCGATGTCCCGTACGCCGCCTACGTGGCGCCGGCGATCCTGGCCACGACCGCGATGAACACCGCGTTCAACCAGACCAGCTTCGGCGTCTTCGCCAGGATGCGGGTCGAGAAGACCTACGAGGCGATCCTGCCGACACCACTGTCGGTCACCGACATCGCCGTCGGCGAGGTCACCAGCGCGATGATCAACGCGCTGGTGACGTCGATCGGTTTCCTCACCCTCATGGCGGTCAGCGGGCTGGTCACCTCGGCCTGGGCACTGCTGGCCCTGCCGGTGTCGGTGCTGATCTCCTACGCGTTCGCCGCCGGCGGGCTGGCCGTCACGACGTACCTGCGCGACTACTCCGACTTCCAGTACATCCAGCTCTTCATGCTGCCGATGTTCCTGTTCGCGACGACGTTCTATCCCCTGTCGGTCTATCCGGAGGCGGTGCGGCCCCTGATCCAGGCGCTGCCGCTCTACCACGGCATCGAGCTGGTGCGCGAACCGATGCTGGGCCGACTCGGCTGGGGCCTGCTCATTCCGGTGGCCTACCTGCTCGCCTTCGGCTCGATCGCGATGGCCGTCGCCACCCGCCGAATGACCCGGGCGATGCTGCGCTGAGCGACGGGTCGGCATGCCGGAACGCGTGGGCGCACGACGGATCAGGATGACGGTGCTCGGTCAGTACGCGATGCCGATCGCCCGGTGGATTGTCGCGGGGTCGTCCACGGCGGCGAGCATGGCGTGGGCCACGTCGGCCCGCGAGATCGTGTAGCCGCGAACGACATTGCCGCCGATGGTGGTGCGGTACCGGCCGGTCATCGTCTTGTTCACCAGCTTCGGCGGCCGTAGCACCGTCCATTGCGCCTGGCTGTTCGCCATCGCGTGCTCCATGGCACGCAGGTCCGCGTACAGGTCTTTGAGCAGGGCACTGATGACTGGCAGGACAACGCGGCGGTTGAGGAAACTGTCCTCGTCCGGTGTCGGGCCGACCGGAGCGGCACTGACCACGACGAGTCGGCGGACACCTTCGGCGTGCATCGCGCTCAGAATGGCGCGCGTGGCGGTGGAGGCGACCGGCCCGTCGTGGCGTCCGCGCGGGCCCACCCCGGACAGGACGACGTCGCTGCCGCGCACCACGGGGCCCAGTGCGTCGGCGTCGTCGAGCGTCGACACCGTCGTGACCTCCAGTGCCGGGTGTCGCACGTCGAGGCGGACCGGGTCGCGGACGACCGCGGTCACGGTGCAGCCGCGGTCGAGTGCCTGACGCACGACATGGCTGCCGATACCCCCGGTCGCACCGAAGACGGTCATTCTCATCATCATCCTCCAGGTGTGGATCGCCGGTAACTGTTACCGTATCGGACAATAACGAGGACGTACAATAACGAGGTGTTCGACGAGTCCGCACCTGGCACGGACCGGCCACTGGTCGGCCGGGCCAACTTCTTGCTGTCACAGCTCGGGTTCCACATCGCGCAGACGTTCGCCGCGCGGCTGACGCCGCTGGGCATCGCGCCGAACCACTTCGGGCTGCTCATGCACCTGGAGCGAAGTGAAGGCAACACCCAGCAACAGCTCGCTGACGCGCTGGGCATCCACCGCAAGGTCATGGTGGGCCTGCTCGACGACCTCGAGCAGCGCGATCTGGTCGAACGTCGGCGGCATCCCGGCGACCGTCGCGCCCACGCCATCCACCTGACCGAAGCCGCGCGCCAGCTGCTACCCCGCGCGCGCGAGGTCGCCGACCAGCATGAGGACGAGATCCTCACCGCGCTCGACGCCGGCGAACGCGCCCAGCTTGTCGCTGTCCTGCAACGGCTCGCCGCGCACACCGGGAACCCGGCCGGCGTCCACCCGGGCCTGCACCAGTCGGCCGCCCGTTCTCGCCACCCCGAGGGCTCGTCGGGTTCGGCATAGCGCCGCCTCGCCGACCGTTACCCGCGAGCGTCGGTCGGGTCGTCCGCGGCGAAGTCGCGGATGGCGGCGTGGATGGCCGCGCCGTACGGGTCGTTCGGCAGGTGTACCAGGTGTTCGCTGGCCCGAGCGAGGTGTTCCCGGGCCTGGGCGGGGTTGCCCAGCCGGCGGTGGCAGTCGGCCAGGTTCAGGTGCAGCGACGGCAGGAACGCCTGGACCTGGAGCGAGGACAGGTAGCGCTGGGCGCGTTCGTCGGTCAGGTCGGACACGGCGGCCAGGGCACGCTCGTCCCAGCTCAGCTCCGCCTCGGTGGTGTCCTGGAGATCGGCGAGGTAGTGGGCGAGGGTGCAGCGGTGGAAGGCGTCGCCGGTGGGACCGATCTCGTCCCACAACGCGGTGAGGGCGTCGCGGGCGGGGCCGTGCTGCCCTGATCGGCCGAGCTGCACCGCCTCGCCGATACGGGTCATTGTCGGGTCGGGAGTCGGTTGGTCGTCCATGTCGCCGATGGTCGGGCCTCGACCCGGTCGAGGGTCAAGCCGCCGCGGCGGTTGTCAGCGGGGACGAAGCCGCGCTACGCCGACTCATCGAGGTACGGGCCGCGGATCGTCGGCCTGGCGCTCCGGTCGGTGAAGCGGAGGCGATAGACCGCGGGCATCGGCATGCGCCGCTCGAAAACCCAGTCCACGGCAACGCCGAGACCACCCAACGCGCGGGCGATCAGGGTGCTGTGACTGGCCGCGACGACACACCGGCCGGGGTACGTCGCGGCCAGCGCCCGCACCGCCGCGACGGCACGGATCGTCACCTGGTCCAGGCTCTCGCCCCCGGGTCGCGCGAACGACGGCTCGGCCCAACTTCGTTCGTAGTGGGGCTCCCAGTCGGTGGTGAACGGGAGCCCGTCGTCCCACTCCCGCAGCTCCGCCCAGGTGTGCACAGCTTGACCGAGCGCGTGAGCGGTGGGTTGGACGGTCTGGACGGCCCGCAGGTACGGGCTGGACCACACCGCGGCCGGGCACGGCTCGACGAGCGCGTCGACCAGGTCACGTGCCTGCCCAAGGCCGGTCGGGGTGAGCGGCCGGGTGCGCTCGTGCGGGCCGTCCGCGGTCGGCTGGACGGACACCGCGTGCCGGACCAGAACCACCTCGGCGTACACGGCTGGATTTTTCCTGTCTGCTGGTGACCACGGGTCGTCGGGGCTCCGGCCGGCGTGCGGGCCGGCGTCGGCCGGACCGAGCGGTGGTGACGCCGGCCAGCGCTTCGGCCGTTGCGGGCGCAGGTCGCGCACCGATGAGGTTTGCGCGCCGGGCCCGTCTGTACGTGTGAGATTGACTGACGAGAGGCGAACACGATGCGGAAACTGATCTTCGGTATGAACCTGAGCCTGGACGGCTACATCGCCGCGCCGGGCGACGACCTCGGCTGGAGCGTACCGAGTGACGAGCTGTTCCAGTGGTGGTCCGACCGGGTGGGGGCGACCAGCCTGGCGCTGTACGGGCGCAAACTGTGGGAGGCGATGAGCTCTCACTGGCCCACGGCCGACCAGCAGCCCGGCGTCACACCGGCACAGATCGAGTTCGCCCGCCGCTGGCGGGACATGCCGAAGGTGGTGTTTTCCTCGACGGCCCGCACCGTCGACTGGAACACCCGCCTGGTCATCGGCGACGCGGTCACCGAGATCACCCGGCTCAAGGCCGAAGACGGCGGCCCCATGGACATCTGCGGCGCCACACTTGCCGCAGCGGCCATGCGGGCCGGGCTGATCGATGAGTACGTGCTGCTCACCGCGCCGGTCCTGCTGGGCGGCGGCACGCCGTTCTTCACCGCCCTGGACAACTGGGTGAACCTGAACCTGGTGGAGAGCCGGACGTTTCCCGGTGGCGTGGTGTTGACCCGATACGAGACGAGGCGATGAGCACGGGCCAGGCCCTGGTCGACGACAGGTGTGATCACCGTGTCGGTGGCAGGTCCAGCCATGGTTTGTCGGCGGCGTCGAATCCGGTGAGCTCGGCGATCTTCCCGTCGACGACGTGCAGGACCGCGATGGCGAACAGCCGGTACTCCGGGGCGTCGGGGGCGCGGAGGTACAGCGCGGCGGCAGGCATGCGGTTGACCGTCGTGGGGATACCGCGCCAGTCGTCGTGGCCGCGCTGGAAGAGCCCACCGGAGACCCAGCCGTCCACCGCCGCCTTGGCGGTGGTGGTCACGGTGCCCGGGTCGGGCAGCATCGCGAAGCGCAGGCCGTCGCGCAGGAGGGCTGTCAGCCCGTCGAGGTCGTTGCGCTCATGGGCCCTGATGTACGACGTCACCGCGGCGCGCTCCTCATTCGACAGCTCGTGGGTGGCGGGACTGCGCCAGTCGAGGCGGCGGTCGGGCAGCTGCTCACGCATCGTCACACGAGCCCGCTGCACTGCGCTGGTCACCGATGCGACGGTCAGCTCGAGGGCGTCGGCGGCTGTCGATGCCGGCCAGCCGAGGACGTCGCGCAGGATGAACACCGCCCGCTGCCGCGGCGGCAGGTGCTGGACGGCGACGATGAACGCCAGCTCGATCGTCTCCCGTGCCACCACCGACTCCTGCGGGTCCTCGGGGAGCATCCGGTCGGGGTACGGCTGCAGGTACGGCACCTCGGAGTCGGGGTCCGGCAGCCCGGACGGCACGGGTGTGCGGTCGTTGCGCTTCTCCAGGAAGTCGAGGCAGGCGTTCGTCGCGATCCGGTACAGCCAGGTCCGCAGGGCCGCGTGACCCTTGAACGACTCCCGCTTGTGCCACGCTCGCAGGAACGTCTCCTGCGTCATGTCCTGGGCGTCCTCGTAGTTCGCGAGCATCCGGTAGCAGTGCACCTGCAGCTCACGCCGGTGGCGCTCGGTCAGGAGCGCGAACCGCCCGGAATCCTCCGCGCGGACCGCAGCGATGAACGTGGCCTCGTCGGCGCCCAGCCGTCTGGCGTCGGTCATGGTCGTTAATCCTTTCACCGGTGCGTAAGGGCCAACAGAACCGACGGCGTGGCGGCGGATTTCTCATCGGTGCGCGGCCGGTGCGTTTCATCTCGTCGACGGTCCGGATGACCCGGCAGAGCGGGGCGTGGGCCTTGCTCTGCCGGGCCAGCGGCCGTCGACCATCCGGTCCGCCGCCGCAGGATTGACGGCGCCGGTGATCTCCCAGCGAGCCCGTCAGCCCCGGGCGGCGATGCCGGCCACACGCCGCCGTGGGCCAGCGTTGACGCCGATTCAGGTTGCGGCCCGCGCCAGCACCCGGGCACGCTTCCCGGATGCCCGCAGCCCACGCGTATCACGGCCAGGCCGGTGACGTCTTCGCGGCACACGCCGCCGACGGTCCGCACAACGCCTACACGGACCGGCCGGCCATGCTGTCACTCGCCGGCGACGTCGCCGGTCTCCGGATCCTGGACGCCGGATGCGGCGGCGGCCACTACGCGGCCGAGTTGGTCGGCCGGGGAGCCGAGGTGGTGGCGGTGGACGGCAGCGCGACGCTGGTCCGGCACGCCCGAGCTCTGCTCGGCGA
The DNA here is from genome assembly GCF_040648675.1 of Micromonospora sp. NPDC049101. NCBI lineage: Bacteria > Bacillati > Actinomycetota > Actinomycetes > Micromonosporales > Micromonosporaceae > Micromonospora > Micromonospora sp. NPDC049101. The sequence goes on from NZ_JBEZED010000006.1 coordinate 77,480, forward strand.
TCGCGCCGACGTGCAGCAGCACGACCTGGACGCCCCGCTGGAGTTCGCGGCCGACGCGTCGTTCGACGGGGTCGTCTGCGCGCTGGTACTGCATCACCTGACCGACCGTGTCCGGTTCCTCGGCGAGGTGCGGCGAGTGCTGCGGCCGGGCGGCTGGTTCCTGCTGTCGGCGACACATCCGACCTCGGACTGGCGGTACTTCGGCGGATCGTACTTCGACGAGAGCTGGGTCGAGTTCCCGGTGGGCGACGGGATCGTTGTGCGCTTCCAGCGGATGACCCTCGAGTCCCTGGTGACCGAGGTGCTCGACGCCGGGTTCGTGCTCGAGCGGCTGGTCGAGCCGAGGGCGGTCGAGACGCTACGCACCATCAACCCGGAGCGCTACGAGCGGTTGACCGAGCGCCCGAGCTTCGTCGCCCTGCGCCTACGCCGCCCCTGACGACGCTGGTTGCCACGTGTACGCCACGGTGAGTGCCCAGCGGCGGTTCGGTCTGATTTAGGCGACCCCGCCGGTCGGCGGGGCCGTGACGCTGGCCATCGCCTCGACCAGGGGCAGGGGGTTGATGTAGTCGCGATAGGACATGATCTGCCCGTTGCGGACTCGAATGACCGCGATCACCTTCTGCTCGAACGGCCTGCCGGTGGCGACGACGCTGCCATACACCTCGTACTCCACGATGATGACCTCGGGGTCGGTGGTTTCGTGCAGCATCACGTTGCGGTATTCGTCGAACGTGACGAAGGAGCCGGCTGTCTGCGTGAGGTGACGGCGCACCTCCGCACGCCCCCGCACGCGGCCGGGCACGCCTGGCGGACGGTACGGCCATTCGATGTATCCGTCCGGCGCCATCAATTCCACGAATGTCTCGATGTCGACCTCGCGGCCGGCCTGCAGGACCTTCTCGACGACCGTGCGGGACGAGAATGTCATCGCGACCTCCCAGGTGGCCAGCGTTGGTTGAACAGGCGTTTATTGAACGAGCGTAGAACGAACGAGAAGGCCGGTCAACAACCGTAGAATGACCGGGTGACCGAACCGAGCCCCCGGTTGACGCGAGCCCAGCAACGCCGCCAGACCGAGGACAGCATCCTGACGGCGGCCCGGCAGATGTTCGCCGAACTCGGCTTCGAGCGCACCACGATCCGTGCCGTGGCCAGGGCGGCCGGGGTCGACGCCGGCCTGGTGATGCACTACTACGGCACCAAGGACAACCTCTTCTCCCGCGCCGCCGAGCTGCCCGCCGACGAGCTGCCCAGCGGCGGTGGTGAAGAGATCGTCGACGTCCTGCTCGCCTCGCTCGCCAGCCGCCTGGACGGCGAACCGGTCGCCTCACTCGCGGTCCTGCGTTCCATGCTCACCAACACCGACGCCGCCGAGCGGTACCGAGCCGCCGCCGAGCCCCAGCTCAGCCAGATCATCACCGCGATTCCCACCGAGGACGCCGAACTACGCGCCAGCCTGCTCAGCGCAATCGTCCACGGCGTGATCATCGAGCGTTACCTGCTGCGACTCGGCCGACTCGCGGACGCCTCACCCGGCCGGATCATCGAGCTGCTTCGTCCGTGCTTCCAGACGTTGGCCACGGCCGAGCTGCCGCCGTCACCGGTCCGGCCCGCCGGCGCGAACTGAGCCACGACGACCAGGCAGCGGGGCTTGGCTGGAGGGTGGTGGCCTGGCGGCCCGCTCGGGGGCGCGATCGTGCGCTACCGGCCGATCGCCAGGTCCCTGCACCTCCTGCGTGTGCGAGCCGCCACACCGACTGTAGGCGTGACGGCTCGCGTACCCGCTCGGCCTTTCGGCGCCGGTCGCGTTACCTGCTGTCGGACGGACGCAGATTTTCCACGTGTGAGATCCAGGTGGTGAGCAGTCCCTCAAGTGCCGTGGTCTCGGCGGTCGTCAGCAGGCTCAGCAGGCGGCGTTCGTTGTGCATGTGGTCGGTGAATGCCTGGTCGATCAGTTCGCGACCGGGCTGGGTGAGGGCCACGATCCGGCCGCGCTGGTCGTCGTCGGAACGGCGGCGGGTGACTAGTCCGGCCCGTTCTAGTCGGTCGATTCGCTTCGTCATCGCGCCGGTGGTGACCATGGTGTGTGCGGCGAGTTCGCCGGGCGCGCGCTCATAGGGCTCGCCGACGCGCCGCAGTGCGCACAGAACGTCGAACTCTCCCTCGCTGAGTCCGTAGCGCCCGTAGACGAGGCAGAGTTCTTCGGTGAGATAACCGGCCAGGCGGTGCAGCCGGCCGATCACGCCCTGCGGGGAGATGTCGAGGTCGGGCCGCTCGCGGCGCCAGTCGGCCTGGATGCGGGCCACGCGGTCGGGCGGTTGCGGGTCGTCCATGCACACCAATATAGCTTCCTAAGAAGCTATATTGTCTTCCGTGGAAGCTAATTTGCGGTGGGTGGCCCTGACCGCTGTCGCACCGGTGGCCTGGGGCACGAATTACTACGTCACCCATGAATTCCTGCCACCCGACAGCCCTCTCTACGGAGCGGCCTTGCGGGCGCTGCCCGCCGGCCTCGTTCTGCTGGGTATGTGCAGACAGGGACCGCGCGGTGCGTGGTGGTGGCGTTCCGCAGTGCTCGGGCTGCTCAATGTGAGCGTGTTCTTCGTGCTCGTCTACGCCGCCTCACAGCTCCTCCCGACGAGCATCGCCTCGACCGTCATGGCGGTGTCCCCGCTGGCCATGATGCTCATCGCCTGGACTCTCGTCTCCGAGCGGCCAGGCATCGCGCACCTGGCCGGCGCCGCGATCGGGCTCGGCGGGGTCTGCCTCATGCTGCTCACGGGGACAGGAGGAGTGAGCACGCCGGGAGTCCTCGCCTCGGCCGCGGCCATGCTCGTGTCGGCATTCGGCCACATCCTGACCAAACGGTGGAACGACACCGGTACTGACGTGCTCGCCTCGACCGCCTGGCAACTCACCGCCGGAGGGCTGTTCCTGCTGCCTGTCGCCGCAGCCGTGGAGGGCCCGCCGCCCACACTCTCCGCACCGGCACTGCTCGCGTTCGGCTACGTCACCCTCGTCGCCACCGCGCTGGCCTTCGTCGCCTGGTTCACCGGGCTACGGCACCTGCCCGCGGGGACCGTGGGCCTGGTCGGACTGCTCAACCCTGTCACGGGCGTGCTGCTCGGCACGGCAGTAGCCGGAGATGTGCTGACAGTCCAGCAGGTGTGCGGGCTGGCACTCGTCCTGGTCGGAGTCGTCCTGGGACGGCCCACACCCGCAGGGCGACGCGGTGGTAGTCGGACTCCTCTCCAGCCCGCACCTGACAAGCGCCCCGGTGCCCGTCCACCAGGGTGTGGTCCTGCCCATACGACAGCCGCGCCAGCCCGGTGCCCGGGCACACGTCGCGCGGGCTGACGAGCTGGCCTGGCCCCGGCCCACGTGGGTGACGACACGTCCGGGCGGTCGCTGGCCGGCCATCCGCACGGAGGACGCGGCCGGGCCGTCGACCCCGATCCGCTGAGTCAGCCCCGGCGAGCTCGCGCCCCTCAGGCCTGGGCGGCGATGACGTCGAGCACCGAGCGGACGGACGTCGGGCGGCGCCCGATGAGAGTCTCCAGTGTCGGGTCGGTGACGGCGAACTCGCCGCGGCGCGCCGCACGGTACATGCCGAGGGTGAAGTCGGCTGCCGCCGCCGGGAGGCCCCGCGCGATGGCCTCGGCCCGCCACTGGTCGTCGTCCGGGACGACGCGCCTGATGGTGCGGCCCGTGATGGCACTCAGGACGCCGGCCACCGCTTCGAGGTCGAGCATCTCCGGCGCGGTCAGCGGGGCGGTGACCCCGTCGAGCGCGCCGTCCTCGGTGAGGGCGACGGCCGCCGCCTCGGCCAGGTCGGCGTGTGCGGTCCAGGAGACCGGACCGTCCGCCGGCGCCACGAGCTGACCGGTCTCCAGCGCCGTACCGATGGCGAAGCTGAGAGTGCTCGCGTAGAAGCCGTTGCGCAGCGCGGTGAAGGGGACGCCCAGCCCGGCCAGGTGCTCCTCGGTCGCGGCGTGCGTGAGCTGGGCGGGGAAGAGCGAGTCCCGGGATGCCGCCTGGTGGCTGGTGTAGAGGATGCGCTTGGCTCCGGCGGCGTGGGCGGCGTCGATGGCGGCCAGGTTCGCGGTGACCGCACCGCTGCCGCGGATGGCAGCGGACACGACGAGGACCTTCTCGGCGCCCTCGAAGGCGTGTTGCAACGTGGCCGGTTCGGTGAAGTCTCCGGCGCGGACCCGTACGCCGCGCGCGGCGAGACCCGCGGCCCTGGTCACGTCGCGCACGCTGACGCCCACGGTCTCGGCGGGAACCCGATCGAGGAGCCGATCGACGATCTGGGAGCCGAGCTGACCGGTGGCGCCGGTGATGACGATCATGATGAGCACTCCTTGTTATCGGCGTTAGCGTCGCAACGTTAGCAGCGATAGTCCGAGGATAACAAGTTGCTGTTAGCATTGATTCATGACTCCGGCGCAGGACACGGCAACCCGGGACGACGTACGGCTCGGCATCGTCACGGCAGCCAGCCAACTGCTGCGTGACAAGGGCGCGAACGCGGTGACGACGCGCGCCGTGGCCGAGGCCGCGGGTGTGCAGGCACCCACCATCTACCGCCTCTTCGGTGACAAGGACGGCCTGATCGATGCCGTCGCGGAACACGTCATGGCCACCTACGTCGCTGCCAAGGCGGCTGCCGTCCAAGCCGCCGAGGCTGACCCGGTGGCGGACCTGCGCCACGGGTGGCGGGTGCACGTCGAGTTCGGCCTGGCCAATCCTGAGCTGTACGCCCTCATCGGCACGCGAGGGCGCGGCGGTCCGTCGTCGGCGACGGCCGCGGGCATCGAGGTGCTGCGCATCCGCGTACGACGACTGGCCGCGACCGGCCTGCTGCGGGTCGACGAGCAGCGGGCCCTCATGATGATCCACGCCGCCGGCAACGGCACCATTCTCGCGCTCCTGGCGACGCCCCCGCAGCAGCGCGACAGTGGTCTGAGTGACGCCATGTTCGAGGCCGTGCTCGGCAGCATCCTGGTGAACACCCCGGCGACACCCGACACGACAGTGCGGGCGGTGGCGGTCACCTTCGCCACTGTGGTGCCCGAGCTCCCGGGGCTCAGCGACGCCGAACGCGCGCTCATGACGGAGTGGCTGCACCGCTCGCTGGGAATATGACTCGACGGGCAGGCCGCTCGGCTTGTAGCTTGCAGCTGACCGTGACACCGCCCGAGGAGGTGAGACCCATGAACGCTGTATCGATGTGGGTGCTCCCCCTCCCGTCATGGCCGAGCGACTGACGTAGGTGTCGCCGGGAGCGCCTCGCCACCAAGGCACTCTCGAAAGGCGACACCATGCCTGCTCTGCACGTCCCCGCCGACCGCGCATCCCTGGACTTCGACGTGATCATCGTCGGATGCGGGCCCACCGGTGCCATGCTCGCCGCCGAACTACGGCTGCACGACGTACGGGTCCTCGTTCTGGAGAAGGACACCGAGCCCGCGTCGTTCGTCCGCATCGTCGGTCTGCACATTCGCAGCCTTGAGCTGATGGCGATGCGCGGTCTGTTGGATCGCATCCTCCCGCACGGACGACGGCGTCCGGCCGCCGGCTTCTTCGCCGCCATCGCCAAACCCGAGCCCAAGGGCCTGGATTCCGCGTACGCCTATCTGCTGGGTATTCCGCAGCCGGTCATCGTGAACCTGCTCGAAGAACACGCGATCGCACTGGGTGCGCAGGTCCGGCGCGGTTGCGCGGTCGCCGGTGTCGAGCAGGACGACGAGGGCGTGACCACCACACTGGCCGACGGGGAGCGGCTGCGGTCGCGCTACCTCGTCGGCTGCGACGGCGCGCGCAGCACGGTACGCAAACTGCTCGGTGTCGGCTTCCCCGGCGAGCCCGCTCGGACCGAGACGCTGATGGGCGAGATGGAAGTAGGCGCGCCACCGGAGGAGGTCGCCGCGAAGGTGGCCGAGGTCAGCGAAACGCGTCGCCCCTTCTGGCTCCGGCCCTTCGGCAACGGCGTCTACAGCGTGGTGGTCCCCGCCGCAGGGATCAGCGATCGGGCGGAGCCACCCACCATCGAGGACTTCCAACAACAGTTGCGCGCCATCGCCGGGACCGATTTCGGCGTGCACTCTCCGCGCTGGCTGTCCCGCTTCGGGGATGCCACCCGGCTGGCCGAACGGTATCGGGTCGGGCGGGTGCTGCTGGCCGGCGACGCGGCACACATCCATCCACCCATCGGCGGGCAGGGCCTCAACCTGGGCGTACAGGACGCGGTCAACCTCGGCTGGAAGCTGGCCGCACAGGTCCGGGGCTGGGCGCCGGAGACGCTGCTGGACACCTACCAGGCCGAACGTCATCCGGTCGCCGAGGACGTGCTGGACAACACCCGCGCGCAGGTGGAACTGCTGTCCCCCGAACCGGGCCCACAGGCCGTACGCAGGCTGCTCACCGAACTGATGGACCTCGACGAGGTGAACCGCCATCTGATCGAGAAGATCACCGGGATCGGCATCCGGTACGACTTCGGGACGGGCTCCGACCTGCTCGGCCGCCGCCTGCGCGACATCGCTGTCAAACAGGGCAACCTCTACGGTCTGCTGCACGGCGGCCGGGGCCTGCTGCTGGACCGCACGGAACGCCTGACCCTCGACGGCTGGTCGGACCGGGTCGATCACCTGGCGGATCCCACCGCGGAGCTGGACGTCCCGGGTGTCCTGCTCCGCCCCGATGGTCACGTCGCCTGGGTCGGTGAGGATCAACGGGATCTGGACGAGCACCTCTCCCGCTGGTTCGGCGAGCCCGCCCACTGATCCCAGGCCAGCGGACGGGCTCGGGGCGACGCTCTCGCTCCACTCCGAGCCCGTCCGCTGATGGCACCGCCGGCACGTCAGGCGCGGTTGAACCGCCAGCGGGCTCAGCGACTGGCGTGCCGACTGTCATGACGGAGCGTTTGTCGTGTCGTACTCGTCGTGCAGCCGCCACCACTGGTAGGGCTGGGTCTGCGGCCAGCCTTCCGGCGAGTCCTCCCAGGTCTCCTGGCGGCCGTACGGTGTCAGGTCGAGGAAGGTCCAGTTACTGCCGAGCCGCTCTACGCCCCGGGAGGTGGTGGTGTAGGTGCGGAAGATCCGGTCGTCGACGCGGAGGAAGACGTTCAGCGCGAAACCGTCACCGGTTCCCATGTCGGCGTTGAAGCTGTTGTTCAGCGACGAGTACCAGGGCAGGTCCCAACCCATCCGCCGCCGCAGCGCCAGCAGGTCGTCCAGTGGGCCATGGGACGTCAACGCCAGGGTGACGTCGCGGGCGTTGAGGTGGGCCGGGTGTCCGACATTGTCGGTGAACAACGAGCAGCCGGAGCAGACGGCGTCGCCGCCGTGCCACATGAAGGTGTACACGATGAGCTGGCGGCGCCCTTGGAACAGGTCACTCAAAGTGGCTGACCCGCTCGGGCCCTCGAACACGTAGTCCTGCTCCACCGGCGTCATCGGCAGTCGGCGACGCGCCGCGGCCACTGCGTCGAGCTGGCGGGTGAGTGCCTTTTCCTGGACGCGCAAGGTGTTCACCGCGTCTTGCCAGTCCTCGGTCGCCACGATCGGCGGGTGGTTCATGCGGGCCTCCTTCGTCGTGGGGGACAGGGGCAGTCCGTTCCTTGAGGGGATGGACTGAGGTGACGCTAACAGAGTCAGTTCCTTGAAGGAACTACCTTGCGTATCGTGGTCCCATGCAGCGAACGCAGTTCGGCGCCATGGCATGCTCCATCGCCCGCACCCTCGACGTCATCGGTGAGCCGTGGTCTCCGCTGATCCTGCGGGACGTCTACGCCGGCACGCACCGCTTCGAGCAACTCCAGCGAGGCCTCGGCATGTCCCGCAAGGTGCTCGCCGAGCGGCTGAACTGGCTTGTCGAACAGGGCGTCCTGACCCGACGTGAGTATTCTGCCCGGCCGGTCCGGCACGAATACCTGCTCACCGACAAGGGCACGGAGCTGTGTGACCTGCTGCTCGTCATGGTGCGGTGGGGTGACCGGTGGACGGCGGGCGACGCCGGCCCGCCGGTGCTCTACCGCCACCACGCCTGCGGCAAGATCAGCCACGTGGAACTACGGTGCTCGGAGTGCGAACAGCCGATGCGGGCCACGGACATCGATCTGCTGCCCGGGCCGGGTGCCCACCCAGGATCCTGACCACCGGATCGTCCAACACCGCCGAGGTCGACGTACGGAGCGCTGAGGCACGTGCCCTCGAACCGGCACCGCAGCGCTCGCATGTTCTGTCGATGCTGACAGACTGAACGCATGACGGGTCTGACCGCCGAGCTCGTGGTCGACGGTCGTGCCCCGCAGGCCCCGACGCTCGCCCCGAACGGGCGCCTGCTCTGCTACGTTCTCGCACCCCTCAGTCGGACCGATGACCACCTCGACACCGAACTGTGGCTCGTCGACACCGATGGCACCGTCGCGTCGCGCCGGGCGACCGCCGACACCGCAACCGAGTCCCGGCCACGCTGGTCGGCCGACTCGGCGACGCTGTTCTTCCTGTCCGACCGCGCCGACCGTGGCACCCCGCAGCTGCACGGGCTCACCCTCGCCGACGCCAGGACGACCACGTTGACCAGTTGGCGCGCCGGCATCATCGATTACCTGCCGCTGACCGACCCCAACCTGGTCGCGCTGCTCGCCGAGGACGAACCCACCGAGCAGGACGCGCGCCGCGCCCGCGACCGTGACGACGCCGTCGTGGTCGGCGAGCGCGAACCGTGTGCCCGGTTGCGGCTACTCGACCTGCGCACCGGCCGGATCACCACCCCGAACGTGTTCGCCGACCGGCACGTCGTGGAGCTGCGACAACGTCCCGACGGCGGCCCACTCGCCGTGTTGACCGCAGCCAGCGCCGACAACGACTACGGCCCGCGTACCGGCCAACTGCACCTGTTCGACCCCACGACCGGCACTGCGCAGGCCCTCGGGCCGGTCGCGGCAGACGCGCGCTCACTGGTCTGGTGGCCGAGTGAGGACGGTTGGCACCTCGGTTACCTCGCGCTCACCCCACCGGCGCTACAGGCCGGCACCGCCGCGTTCGACCTGGCCGTGGACAGCCGCGTCCTGCGCAACCGTACGGCTGGTCTTGCGATGTGCCCCACCGAACTCTGCCAGACCGGAGCCGCCCCGCTGGTGGTGTTCGCCGACGGCCTGGACACGACCCTGGCCCGGCTCGATCCCACCGACTTCACGACCCTGTCGCGGCACACCGGACGCCTCGACAACCTCAGCACCACGCCCACCGGCGAAGAAATCGCGGTACTCACCGGCACCCGCTACCAACCCCCGAACGTCCACCTCGGAGCGCCAACCGGGCCGCTGCGCAGGATCACCAACACCCGCCCGGAACTGGACGGTGTCGTACTCGGCACGCAACAACCGCTGACCTACCGCGCCGCCGACGGCCTCGACCTGGACGGCCTGCTCGTCCTGCCGGTCGGAAGAACCGCGTCGGACGGCCCGTTCCCGCTGGTCACGATCGCGCACGGCGGCCCGTACGAGCGGTACGCCGATCGTTGCCAGTTGTTCTGGTTTCCCAGCGCGCAGTGGCTGGCCGCCGCCGGCTACGCGGTGTTCCTGCCCAACCCGCGCGGCGGCCAAGGCCATGGTCACGAGTTCGCCGCAGGTGTCGCCGGCCGGGTTGGACAGCAGGAGTGGACCGACATCCTGACCGGCGTCGACCTGCTCGTCGCCGAGGGCATCGCCGACCCCGACCGGCTGGGCATCGCCGGTTGGAGCCACGGCGGTTTCCTGTCCGCGTGGGGCATCGCGCAGAGCGACCGCTTCCGCGCCGCGCTGGTCGGCGCCGGCGTCGTCGACTGGGGGATGCTCGCCGCGACCGGGGAGAACGGCCAGTTCGAGGCCGCGCTCGGTGGCAGCACCGGCTGGTCCGGCGTCGGCCCCCACCCGCACGACGCGGTCAGCCCGATCTCCTTCGCCAGCCGCATCCGTACTCCGGTGCTCATCCTGCACGGTGCCGAGGACACCAACGTTCCCCTCGGCCAGGCCGTGTACCTGCACCGGGCGCTGCGCCACTTCGACGTCGAGCACGAGTTCGTGGTCTACCCGAGAGAGGGCCACTCGATCCGGGAACGCCAGCACCAACTCGACGTTCTGCGCCGGACCCGCGCCTGGTTCGATCGCTGGCTGCGGCCTGCCACCACCTGACCCAGCTCAACCGGTACGCAAACCATGACGGGTCGTCGGGCGCTTGCAGCAGGCTGGGCGGGGTGCAGTCGCGTCGCCCGCACAGCTGTCACGATGCGAGCAGGTCAAAGTGAACGCCGACGATGAACAGTAGTAACGCCAGCAGCCTGAGCCTTCGGAACGGCTGAGAGTCGGCAGACCCGGTCATCTCCTGTCTGAGGCCCTGCTCCAGCCGGCCACGCAGGCGGTGCCACTGCGTTATCCCCCACAGCCGTACCTGGAAGGGGAGCCACATGAGCGGGATGATGCCGATCCCGACCACAGCCAACAGCGGAGCCTGTGCCACGCCGCCGATCAGCACAAGAGCAAACCCGATGACAATCCAGCCGAAGCTGCCGCCGGCCTCGGTCACGTCAGCGTCAGCGATCAGATGGCGTTGGGATGGCGGAAGCTGCTCGGTCAGCAGTTGATCTGTAGCGCGCCTCAGATACATCTGTTGCGTCGAGCACGGCGATTCGTGTTGATCGGAACACGGGTGTTCGTCCGCGGCCTGGTCGATGATCCGGCGATGGTGGTCTCGGTACGCGTCCAGCGTCAGGTTGAGGCCTCTCGGTACCCGAGCCGGCGGCACCCGCACCACGCTGAATGTGACCGATGCCCGCGTCCGTCCCTGCGCGTGGATCGTAACGATGAAGAAGTCCGCGCGGATCTCGGCGCGTCGGATCATGATCCGACGGAGTTGTCGGCGCCGACCGCCACGGGTTATAGCAAGGCGTGCCCGTCTCCCTGCGGAGTCACGGCGAGCCCGTAACCAGTTGGGGCTCAACAGATCGACAATGGCGACCAGCGCCGCCGCGAACTGCAGGACCTTGCCCAGCCGTCCCCACCAGAACATGGTGTGTCCCCAGAGGGAGAGGCCGCTCGTCGGCTTCCCGGCCAGCCAGGTGGCAACGACATCGAGGTAGCCACTCATGGTTCCCTCGACCGACGTGGGCATGGCCACATGGTGGCATCCGCTGACCACGGCAGAGAAGACCTGCCGAGCCGGTCGAGCTTGGTGACCAGTTGGGCGCCGGCCCCGGTGACACGCGTCCTACCAACACCCGACTCACAGCCGCCGTTCGTGCCGATTACCAAATTGCCGGTAACAGTAATTCGATAATGCCCCGGTACAAATAGGACGAAACATCACTACATCATAATGACAGTTCTTGTGCGTAATGGATCAGCCTGGTGTGATTGTGGTCGGTCGCCGCTTGCCCTGCCCCGACAGACGTGGTCTGCCAGAATGACTTCCTCGATCCGTGGGGCGTGTTGAGCTTCCGGTCAGGGATGGAGGAATGGCGTGGGCGTCGTGCGGGCGCAGTTGCTTGACGATGTTGCCGGCATGGTTCCGACGTTCCCCGCGCCGCAGTGCGTACGGGTGGCCGTCGACGGGGTCGACGGGGTGGGTAAGTCGACGTTCGCTGGCGAGTGGGCCGCGTCGCTGAGCGGCCGGGGCCGTGACGTCGTGCACGTGTCGGCGGACGACTTTCATCACCGTCGGGCTGTGCGGCATCGCCGGGGCCGGGATTCGCCGGAAGGCTTCTGGCTCGACAGCTACGACCAGGAAGCCCTCATCCACAACGTGCTGGAGCCGTTCGGCCCCGGGGGCTCACGCCGTTACCGCCCTGCTGTCCACGATCTTCGGACCGACGAGGTTCTGGATCCTGCATGGCGGACCGCGGCGCCCGGCACCGTACTCATCGTCGACGGGCTGTTCCTGCACCGCGACGAGCTGGTGGAGTTCTGGGACTTCTCCGTCTTTCTCGACGCGCCGTTCGCGGTCACCGTGGCCCGGATGGCCGGACGCGACGGCTCGCACCCGGATCCCGACCATCCCAGCGTCGGCCGCTACGTCGGCGGCCAGCGGCTGTACTTCGCCGCCTGTACGCCGCACGAACGCGCGCACGTCGTCATCGACAACCAGGACGTGACCCGACCGGTCCTCACCAAGGTTGACCTCGGCCGACGAGGATCGAGATGAGCGAGAATGGGCCCACCCGGTAGGGGCTGGCTCGGCTGAAGGGACGTCTCGGTCAGGGATTGATCAGTTTCCAGTCGCCTTCGGAGACGACCTCAACTGTGCCATCGACCACCTTGACGGCGGTGTTGTCGTCGATGGCGTAGGTCGGGACCGGGATTCCGGACGCCCACTTCTGGATGGTGGGCAGGTCCGTATCCTCCATGTCCGGGTGATTGAGGTGGGGGTACAGCGTGAAATCCACAAGCCCCAACGCCCGTTCGGCACCCTGCGCCATGTCACTGCCGTCAGGGACGAATCCGAGGTCGAAGTCGGCGTCGCAGTTGTACGGGGTGACCGCGATGCTTCCGGCGCTGACCCCCACGTAGACCGTGTCACTCAGCGACGGCAGGAGGTCGGCCAGGCCCGACTGGCGCAGCCAGTAGGTCAGGTACAGCACGTCGCCGCCCCAGACCAGGAGGGCATCGGCCTCCCGGACCGCCGGGACCCAGTTCTCTTGTCGAATGGTTGGCAGCGCGGTGAGCTCCAGAATCCCCAGGGATTTCCAACCGAGCTGGGACAGCGGGATCGAAGCCCGGCCGTGGATCGCCCTCCACGCCCGCTCGGCTCCACCGGGGAAGGGGTAGACACCGGTGGGGACGAACAGGGCCGTGGCCTCGGCGATCGGCTTGCCCAGCAGGTCGACGAGCGCGTTGGAGATGCTCGGGTTGCAGATGCCCGACGACGTGAGAAGAAACTTCATCGAATCCGCTCTCCTGAAGGCCACCACCTGACCGCGATCATGCTGCCCGTGCGAACCAGCATCCCAGGCCGTCAACCCGAGCGACAATCGCTGGATCATCCGCTGGCGGCCGTCCGCACCGGATAGCGCAGGTGAAGCACCCGATTGCCCTGGATCACCACGTCCGGATCCTCCAACAGGTGCTGCGCGTCGACCGACCCGAAGTAGCGCTTGCCAGACCCGAACACGACGGGTACGACGTCCATGCGCACCTCGTCGACCAGGCCCGCGGCCAGCACCTGGCCACCGACATCGCCAGCGGCGACCTCGACGATGCGGTCACCCGCGAGCTCCCGCGCCTTGGCCACGGCTGCCTCGACGCCGTCGACGAAGTGAAACGGCGCCTCGGGATCCCAGCCCTCGGGCTGCGGCCGGTGCGTCACGACGACCACGTGGTCGATCCCGCTCGGCGGCTTCCCGTCCCAGCCGTCCGTCATGTCGAAGACGTGGCGGCCGGCGATCGTGACTCCGATCTGGTCCCAGTACGGCCGGGTGTAGTCGTAGGACGTCTGCGACACCGTCAACGCGCCGCTCTCGTCCAACGGGACGTCACCGCTGGACAACCAGTCGAACAGCGGCCCGGGCTGGTCATTCTCGTCGGCGATGAAGCCGTCCACCGACACCGAGCCGTACATGACCACCTTGCCCACGGGGCTCTCCTCTGCTCTGGGAGCCTTCAAGTTAGCGTGTCGTGAGCTGGCGTTCTTGTAAGAAATCAATCGGCCGGCAGCGGCCAGTTGTCCAGCACGTGACCGGGATGTTCGCGCAGGAACCGCCGCCGGACTTCGACGTAGCGGGTCGGCGTGAGCCCGGTGAACGCCCGAAACTCGTGGCCGAAGTGGGCCTGGTCGAAGTAGCCCGCGCCACCGGCGAGGTCGCCCCAGTCGATCGGGCCGGTGGGGTCGATCGAGAGCACGGTGGTGGCGAAGCGGTAGGTGCGGGCCAACCGTTTCGGTGTGACGCCGATGAGCTCCTTGAACCGCTGCGCCAGGTGAGTGCTGCTGACACCGGCTGCCGCCCGCACGTCGCCGATCGCCACCGCCCCGCTGGTCGCCGCGATGACGCTGCTCGTGTGGCGGACCAGCCCCAGACCGGGGGTCTCGCACAGCCGTCGCATCAACTCGTCCTCGATCAGCGTCAGCATCTCGTCCGGCCCGGCCGCCGTGGCCAGCCGGTCCCGCAACTCGGCGATGGCGGGTCGGCCCCAGACCTGCTCCACCGTCACCGGTCGGTCAGACAGCTCGGCCGCGGGCATCGGCAGGAACGGTGCCAGCCCCCACGGCTTGAAGTGCACGCCGACGGACCGGGTCCAGAGTGGGTAGCCGAACTCCCACGCGCGGGTGGGCATGGTGACCACGCAACCGTCGGCGTAGTCGCCCGTCTCGACGTCGGTGCCGCCACGAATGCGGAACGGCGCCCCGAGGTTGACGATGAGCAACGCCGACGGCGGCGGCAGCGTCAGTCGGGCGTACGGCGGCACACCCTCCAGGTAGTAGAGGTCGTCGATCAGCCCGTCCAGCGGCGGTCGCGGCACTCTGGACACGTACTCCACGCCCACAGCATCGCCGACGCCCCGCCGGCATCGCGCGGCGGGATGGACCAGCTCGGACATGGCGCGGTGCGCGGTCCGCCCACCTACCGCCCGTGGGCGGCCCGTGCGGCGGCGACCTCCGCGGACTGGCGCGCGCGCCACCTCTTCTGGGCCTCGCTGTTACACACTCGGCACACCTTGCGGTATCGACCGCTCGTGGGATCGATCTCCCGCTCGTGCCCGTTGCGGCAGAGCGGCTGCTGGGCGCGGTCGCGGCAGGTCTCGGCGTGGGTCACCTGGCGCAGGTGGGTGGGTTCGATGCAGTCCGGCGTGCCACAGAGGTGGCGCACGTCCAGCTCGGGGTCGTAACCACCCACGAAGACGACGTAGGCCGTGATGTGCGCCCACGCCCTCCCGGCGACCTTCTGGTGCACGCCCCGCTGGCTGCCGTAGCCGCGCACGATCAGGCAGCCGTCGTCTCGTCGCACCGAACGATCGATGAGGTACGCGCGCAGCGTCTCCTCCGTGAAATGTCGGGACAGACCCGTCAGCTGCGACAGCATCTCGCCAGGTTAGGTCAGGCGGGTAGTTCGAGGAGGTCACGGGCGCCCTGCCGGAGCAGGGCCGCGGCGACCGAGGTGCCGAGGGTGATCGGGTCCGCCGCCCACTCGTGCACGTCGAGCACCGTCTTGCCGTCCAGGCTGATCACCCGTGCCCGCAGGCCGAGGCGGCCGTCCGGTTCGGTGCGGGCGAGCGCGGCGATGGGGGAGTGGCAGTTGCCCTGCAGGATGTGCAGCATGGTCCGTTCGGCCACGGTCTCCCGCTGTGCCCGTGGGTCGCCGAGGCTGGCGGCCAGGTCCCGGGTGCGGGTGTCGTCGTCGCGGCACTGCAGGACCAGGGTGCCGGAGCCGACGGCGGGGACCATCGTGTCGACGTCGATCGGGTGGGTGATCCGAGCGGCCTGGCCGATCCGTCGCAGCCCGGAGACCGCGAGCAGCAGCGCGTCGTAGGTGTCGCCGGCGTCGAGTTTGGCCAGTCGGCTGTTCGCGTTGCCGCGGATGGGCACCGGCGTCAGGTGCGGCCAGTGCAGGGCCAACTGCGCGACCCGCCGTACCGCGGAGGTGCCGATCCGGGTGCCGGCGGGCAGGTGCTCGATCGGCAGGCCGGACGGGTGCACGAGGCAGTCCCGGACGTCGTCGCGGGCCAGGTAGGCGGCCATCACCGTCCCGGCTGGTGCCGGCCGGTCCCCGGGGACGTCCTTGACGCAGTGCACGACCAGGTCGACGTGCCCGGCGAGCAGCGCGGCGTCCACCTCCTTGGTGAACGCGCCCTTGCCGCCCAGCGCTGCCAGGTCGCCGTGCCAGCGGTCCCCGCTTGTGGACATCGACAGCACCTCGACGGAGATGTCGGGGTGCCGGTCGGCGAGCAGCGCGCGGACCCGTTCGACCTGGGCCAGCGCCATCGGGGAGTTGCGGGTACCGATGCGCAGCAGGCGAGAATCCGGCATACCGGCGAGGGTAGTCCTGCCCGGGCGGCGACGAGCAGGCCGGTCGGCAGGTAGACACCTACCCTGGTCACTGTGACCACCCAACGGCTTCGGGTCGCCGCGTACGCGGTGTGTCTGCGCGACGATCGTCTGCTGCTCGCCCGTTGGGTGTCGCCCGACGGGGCTCGGCGGCACTGGACGCTGCCGGGCGGAGGGGTCGAGCACGCCGAGGATCCGTTCGACGCCGTCGTGCGCGAGGTCGCCGAGGAGACGGGGTACGAGGCGCGGGTCGAGCAGTTGCTCGGCGTGAACTCGCGGACCAGGCAGGTGCAGTCCTACGACGACTCGGGCGTTGTCGACCTACACATGGTGGCGGTCTTCTACCGGGCCGGGATCGTCGGCGGTGAGCTTCGGCCCGAGACGGGTGGGTCGACCGACCTGGCGCAGTGGGTTCCGTTGGCGCAGGTCGTGACGATGGAGCGTTCCGTCGTCGTCGACGTCGGTCTGGAGCTGCACCGCAGCGCGCCGCCCACCGGTCACCTGGAGCCGATCCACACGACCGGCCTGCTGCGGCACTGATCAGTTGGCCCCCTAGGGTCGATGAGGTTGAGTATCCAGGTGCCCCTGGCTTTGGGGCCACCCTGATTGGACCCCGGGTCAAACTAGGCCTATCGGAAAACGACAGTTTCCGTGAAACCTCGACGCGAGATCGTTTTCGGCACTAACCGGTGTACCGATTTCGCAATCCCGGTGTCAGTACTTGGGCCCGAAGCCGGGCGTGTAGCGACCGGTCTCGAGGTTCACCGACTCACCGTGACCGAGGTCGACATGTCCGGGCGGCGCGGCCAGCTCCGCCGCCGTGTCGGCGGGTGCGGGGGCCGGTTCGGGGACCGTGCGGACGAACGGCGCGGGCGCCGGGCCGCTGGCTAGGTCCGACTGGGCCCGGCGGGCCTGGCCGCGGTCGTACCATGCCTCGCCGCCGGGTCGGCTGTGCGGAAACCCGGGCTTGCCGCGGCCGGCTCCGGGGTTGCTGCCGGTGAGTTCCTCGGTCAACGAGTTGTACGCGATGTCGGCCGGCTTGACGACGTACTCGTAGCCGCGGTCGATGGCCTTTCCCGGTATCACGGGCCCGACCTTGGGCGGCACGTGGTACTTCCGGATCACGTGCCGTTCCAGCCAGGCGTCGCCGAGAGTGCCGTACAGGTAGCGCTGCGCGTCTCTGAGAATGAGGCTCTCGGAGGATCCGATCTTCGCGTCCGACTGCCGCAGGGCGGTGACCGTCCACAGCGCTTTCTCGGCCAGGGCCTCCCACCGGGCCGGCGGGTAGTCCCGGCCGGGCGCCGCGCCCGCCTTCTGCAGCGCCCAGTTGACCGTGTAGGACACGCGGGCGTTGTGCTCGCGGTCAGCGGGGTTCGCGGGGATGAGCCGCTCGGCCTCGGTGGCGGGCTTACGCTCGGCGGCCACCCAGCCACGGATCTCCCGGGCCGCCCTGGTCAGGTCGGTCGGGATCGGCGCCGCCGGGATCGGCGCCGTCGGGATCGGCGCCGTCGGGATCGGCGCGGTCGGGGCGGTGTGGGCGGGGCGGCCCGGGCGCGGAGTCATCGTCGCCTCGTGCTTGAGCTGCCAGGAGTCCTGCGACACGCGCGCGGGCGGCGGATCAATCCTGGGCGGTACCTCCTGCGGTTGCGGGCGATCGGTCGGCGACATGGACCTTCCTAACGGCGGCGGGGGTCATACGGTGGCTGGTGAGGTGGCGGTGGGATGTGCACCGGGGGCGGTGGGACGTGCACCGGGGCCGTTCGAGTTGGCTGCTGCCGCGGCTGGTCGCCCTTGCGAACCTCCGGCTTCGGGACAGGTCCGGTCTGAGTCGTGTCGGGCGGTCGCGGCGGTTCGGGCCCTCTGGGATGCACCGGCGCGATCAGCTTGCCGTCGGTCGTCGTCAGTTGACGGTTGGTTACCACGGAGACGCGGACGAGGATTCCCTCCTTCGCGCCGACTGACTTGAGGGTCTTCTCGATGCTCTGCGCCTCGCTGCCCTTGCCGGTCGCGACGTTCTTCAACCGCACGTCCAGGAGCACCACGCCATGGTGGCCGGCCGCCTTGCGCTCGGCCGCGAGTTGCTTCACCTCCTGCGTGAACCCGTTCTGTAAACGCTGCATGTCGACGCGTCCGTCGACACGGAACTGGTTGACATCCCTGGTCTCGTGCACGACGTGCGTGGCATCGCGCCAGGCCCTGTGGTCGGCGTTCGGTGGGACCCCCTGCCGGTCGGCGCCGACCAGCCCGGGTTGCCGCGGACTGGCCGCCTCCAGCCTGGTTGGGCCGACTCGGCCCGCGTCGACTCGGCCCGCGTCGGGGCGGCCGGCGTCGGGGCGGCCCTGGTGGGTGTCGGGCGCCTTCTCCGGGCGCCGGGTCATGGTGGCCTCGTTGCTGTCGCGCCAGCGGGCCTGTGCGGTCGGGTCGGGTCGCTGCTGCGCGGGCGGCGGCTGCGGAACGTCCGGCGGTCGCGGAGTATCGATTGGCATCGATCATTTCTCCTCTGGCTGGCGGTCTCGGGGCACGAGATGCAGGAGCGTCCAATTGGCGTCGGTGAACCAGCCCAGCGCGGCGGCGGCGCGGTCGTCCCAGCTCTCACCGTCGGCGACGATGCCCCCGATGACCGCCTCGATCGCCGACGGGCGCAGCGTCCCGAACGTCACCGCGTCACGGGTCCTCTGCTCCCGGTCGTCCTGCGCGACCCAGGCCGCCACGGCCTGCAACTGGTGGTAGCAGTGGTCGCCGGGAATCGAGCGCCCGAAGCGGTGCTCCCAGACCGCCGAGTCCGGGTGGCGGTCCTCCCCGGCCTTCGACCAGTCCAGCTCCTGCTTGACCGGCGCCCAGCGGTAGGGCATCCCGATGAAGCCCCAGTCGTCGTCGGGGCAGTGGTTGGCGCCGTCGTGGGCCACCGAGTCGCGCAGCACCGAGACGCAGTGGTGGGCCAGGTCATCGGCAGCGGTGTCCGGCTGGAGTTGCCCGGACCGTACGGCGACCGCGTCGTCGACGGCGTGGGCGAGCGCGCAGTCGAGCAGTCGAGGGTCGAGGTCGGCGAGGAGGCGGCGCTCACCCGGGGTCAGCGTCGGGTTGAGCTGGTTCGCCAGATGCGCGAACACGGTCAACTCGGTGAGCAGTGTGAGCACCGGCCACTGCGCGAGCAGACGGCGCGCGGCGGCCATCTCGCCGAGCGTGCACGCCCGATTCACACAGTGCCGCCCGCAGGTGACACCGCGGCGGCCGATCAGACCGTCCACCGGCGCGACCGCGCCGCGCGCCGATTCGGCGGCACGGCCGTCGGGGATCGCCACCAGCACGGGGCGGTCCATGCCGTCGGTGAACACCGCGCTCTCACCGCTGTTGAGCGACACCACCGACCGCGTCTGGTCCCGGTCGAGATTCATCGTCGCGCCGACGCTGCGGCGGTCGTCCTCGGCCGGCAGGCGGTGCACGACCTTCACCGCGGTGTTCTTGATGACGTCCGGAATGAGTTTGCTCGGGATCTGCTCGACCACGACAAGCGCCTCGCCGTACGCGCGGACCTCGGCGAGCAGTGCCGCGAACATCTCCACGCCCTTGGCCGCCACGCCCGCCTTGTCGCCCTCGGGCCGGCGCAGTAGGCGGTGCGCCTCCTCGATGACTGTGAGGTGGTGCAACTCGTTGCCCGTGTTGTCGCCGCGCAGCAGCCGAAGGTGCTCGGTGAGCTGGATGAGCAGCGCGCCCATGAGGAATGCCTTGTCCGCGTCGTCGCCGACGTCCTCAATCTCGAACACGACCCGGCTGCGCAACAGCCGCTCGAAGTCCAGCGGATGACCGCCCTGGAAGAAGCGGCCGGTGGTGCCCAGGCGCAGGCTCGACAGCCGGGTGGTGATGAAGCCGTGCACATCGGCCGCCATCTCCCTGCCGTAGCCAAGGCCCGCAACCACCTCTGTCGCGACCCGCTGCAGGTCGGCGAGTGTGGGATAACGTGGCCGCGCGCCGTCGCGGGTGGGCGTGCCGACCACGAGGTCCCAGCCGAGATCCTCATACGAGCGAGTCAGCGCAGCGGCGAGGATCTGGGGAAAAGGCTCGTGCGGTTCGAACGCTGTGAGAAACAGGGCGCGCATGAGGTCCAGGTGGGTCTGCAACGGGAAGCGGCGCAGCGTACCCACGGCGGTGTGGACGGCCGCCGGCACGAGTGGGTTGAACCCGGCCGGCGGCACCGACGGGTCACCCGGGCGGATCACCACGACATCGTGGTCGCCGCCCAGGGAGCGCAGCCGGCTCGCCATTCGCCGGTACTCGGCCTTGGCCGGCTCGATCACCAGCCACGGCAGTCCCAGCCGGGTCACCTCGGTGAGCAGGTGTCGGACGGTCCAGGATTTGCCGCTGCCGGTCGCGCCGCAGACGAATGTGTGCCGGTTCAGCGACTCCGTGCTGACCTCAAGCCCACCGACCCGCGCGTAAGCCGTGTCGAGCACGTGACCGAGCAGCAGTGCACCCGCGGCCGGGCCCGTCGGCGGCCGCTCAGGCGTCACGTCGAACCGGTGCGGCTCGGTCACCCGGATCCCGCTCACCTCGCGGCGTGGCGGCCGGGTCAACGCGACCAACAGGTCCGTGCTCGCCACGAACGCGGCGCGCCCGTCCCCCGGGTGCTCGGCCGGGCCGGCCGGGAACATCGTGTACGGCTGGTCGGCCAGGTCCGCGGCCGCACACAGCACACCCGCCGTACGCTGCGCCGCGGCCCGGGTCCCCGCCCCGACCAGCACCCGGATCCGCCAGACGTGGCCGTTCTGGGAGCGGGACAGCTCGCGGTGCCGGGCCTGCTTGCGTTCCAGCTCGACCCGCTTCGCCTCGCCGACCTCGCCCCGTGACAGCGGCAGGATCTCGCTCACCAACCGGTCCAGGTGGGGCTGCACCTCCGGTGGGCGCAACGGCTCGGCGACCACCACCCAGGCGAACGGCTCGCGCAGGTGCGCCACGTGCTGCTGGAACGACCCCCGGCGGCGTTGCCCGGGCACCGACTTCGACGACGCCGGCGCCCACAGCGCGTCCGGCCGCCCGGCGGCCAGCTCCCAGTGCGGGAAGTTCAGCAACACGGACTCGGCTCCGGCGGGCAGCGGAAACGCCCGCGCGCCGGGCGGGAACAGCAGTTCCGGGGGCCGTCCGCCCGGCTCGGCGGGCTCCACGACCAGCGGCAGGCGAGGCCGGCCGCCGAGCAGGAAGCGCACCTGGCCGGTCTCGTCACGGGCCCACGCCGCCAGCAGTGCCGGGGCCGGGCCGCCGGCCGCGAGCAGTGTCGAGTGGGCGCCGCCGAGTGCGGCCAGCACCGCGCCGTCCGCGTCGTCCGGTGGTACGGGCCGCTGACCGTCCTGTGGCGGTTGCTCGCGGCGGTCGGCGGCCGGGACCTCCGTGACCTGACGGAACTCGATGCCCGACCAGGGCGTCGGGCCGGTCAAGGCGTGACCCGGGGCGGCGCCATCGTGCCCGAGACGCGGTCCGACAAGCAGATCGGCGGGTAGCAGTTGGCCATGACGACCTGCCGGCCGCCGGTGGAACTGTCGACGAGGATGAACTCGGTGGTGTCCATGCCGAGGATCGCCTGTGGCTCGGTGATGAACTCGTACACCCGGGCGGTGGTGGTCGAGGAGCCGAGGTTCTCCGCAGTCGACCAGGAGCGGTTGCCGGCCCAGGTGTGCCCGCGGGAATCGGAGAGCCCGCTTGAGGACTTCAGGAATGACTTGGACGAGTTGGTGCCGGCGTTGGTGGTCGCGGAGAAACTGTCGCCGCCGCCGTCGCTGAACGTCCGGCCCTCGGAGTGGCTGAGCTGGTTGACGACAAACCTGTAGCCCTTGCCGATGAACTCGGCGGCGATGTTCGCGTCCTTGTGGTTGTACATCTTCATGATGCACACCGCGCCACCGGTACCCACGATCTTCTCCAGGTCGTCCTGGGGCTGATCGAGGAAGAGCACGAGCCGTACGCCCGCCACCCGGGCCTGCTCGGACAGCGCCCGCAGGGCTGAGCCGCCGAGCCGGTCGGCGCCGATCACCACGAGCTGACGGCCGCGCAGGGTGTTGTCCGCGATCGCGTGGCGTACCAGCTGGAGCAGCAGCCGGTCGATGAGCTCCTTGCGGTCGTCCTTGCCGCCGGGCGTGGCAAGCACCGACACGTCAAGCCGAGCCCACAGTGGACGCGCGCCGCCCGGCGCGACGTCGTGCAGCAGGTCGAGGTGCGCGGCCCACAGCCGTAGCTGCCGTCCAGTCCAGTCGTTCTGGTCGATGTCGCCGATGCTGGCCACCAGTCGCTCGAGCTCCGTCGGTGTCAGCAGCTCGGTTTCCGCGCCACGGCGCAGCACGCGCAGCCCGGCGGCCAGCCGGGCGAGCGTCACCGGCCGGTCCAGGCTTGCGAGCACCGTGCGCAGCACCTCGACGGCCAGCACCCGCTCGTGCAACTGCTCGCCGCCGCCGGAGCGGCCGGCCGCGTCCGGGCGGTCGGTGAGGACGTAGGCCAGACTGTCGGCGATCTCGTCGTTGGTGAGGCCGGTGAACAGGTCGAAGTCGGTCGCACCGTCCAGGACGGCCCAGCGGGTGTCCAACCCGCGCGCGGCCGCCAGCCGGACCAACTCGCCGCCCACCTCCTGCCCGGTCAGGTCGAGCACCGCCAACCGATGCCCGGCGGACAGCAGCGACGTACCGAGCAGGACGAGCAGGCAGGCCCAGCCGTAGCGGGCCGGGTCGCCGCCGATCACATCGACCCTCGCCGGTTCCGACACCGGGCGCACCGGGTACCACTGCGGTCCGCTCTGCTGCCGTGCCTGCGCCTGTCGGGACGCCTTGGCCGCGTCGTCGTGGCGCCGCTTGGCGTCCGTCCACTCCCGCAGCGCCTGGTCGTGCCGTTGTCTCTCGGCCTTACGCAGAGCCACGTAGGGCTGCTTGAACCGGTCGAGGTCCGCGTTCGTGCGCCGGACCTGGGCGAGTGCGCCCAGCACCCACAGCGCGAGCAGGAGACCGGCCGCGGGCAGCGCGTAGCCGTACACCTTCATCGCGTCGCCGCCGCCGTAGCCCGACACGGTGCTCTCGATCGTCACCTGGTAGACGCCGAACGCGAGGAACATCAGCACCGCGAGGGTCGAGCGCACCACGACCTTGCGCATCGCCCCGGCCCGCCGCCCGTAGAGCGCACTCGCGTCGGGGTGCGGCGGGTCGACCCACACCGGCTTGGGTCCGAGGGTCGCCAGCGACGCCGACGGTACGGCCTCGACCAGGTCCGCGGCCTGCCAGCCCCATCGCTGCGGCGGCTGGAACAGCCGTGGCGCGAACAGCGCGGGCCAGTCGTCGCGGGCCGCCGTCCGCGTCCTCGTGTTCGGCTGGGCCGGTGCGCCGGTCCACGCCTGTGCTCGCGCCTCCGTGCGCGTGGCCCGCGGCGGGGTGCCGCCCTCGCGGTAACTCTTCGCCGCGGCCCGGCCGGCCGTCTTCGCCTGCGCCTCGGTCGCGCCGCTCGCCCGGGCGGCGATCGCGGCGCGGGCCGCGACGTCGATCTCGTTGCTGTCCCCGCTGACTACCACATCGGCGAAGTAGCGATGCCAGTCGTCCACCATGGCTGTCAGCATCGAGCCGGGCACCGCCGGGGGTCACGAGTAGCGGCGTACTCGAATCGCCGCGCGTCCGGGTGGAGTGCTACTCGTGCGGATGACGGCCTGCGGGACGAACATGGGCGGTATGGACTTTGCGGATCGACGGGCGGAGGCCCTGCGGCAGCTGCCTGCGGCGTATGAGCTCGGGCTGCGGCTGCACGACGCAGGCGAGCCCGACGACGTTATCGCGCGGCGGCTCGGCGTGGAGCCAGAGGCGGTCGGCCCGCTGCTGGCGGTAGCCGAGGCGAAACTTGAGGGCATTTTCGGCCGGACGCCCACCGGGCAGTAACGCTCAGGCGCCCCGCAGCCGGTCTCCGAACTCGGCGCGGTTGCTGGTGCCGAGCTTGGCGCTTGCCCGGTACAGGTGTCCCTCGATCGTGCGCACCGAGACGACGAGCCGATCGGCGATCGCCCGGTTGGACAGGCCCTCGGCCGCGAGCGTGACGATCTCGCGCTCCCGGTCGGTGAGCGGCAGCGGGCGGGCGAGGGCCAGGCCCGGCGTGCGGGCACCCTCGGACTCTTCGGCCAGCCGGTGGGCTCGGGCGGCGGCGGTATCGGCGGTGACGTCCTGGTGCCGGCGCCGGTACGCGGCGGCGGCGTGGCTCGTCGCGTCGGCGGCGGCTGGCCGGTCACCCATCTCCTCCAGCCGGACGGATGCCGTGCGCAGTGCGTCGCCGTCGTCGGCGGCCAGCGCGGCGGCGTGCTCGGCCGCGGCCGGCGCCCGTGGGCCGTTGACCACCGTCGCGAGCTCGGCCAGCCGGGCGGCCACCGTCCGGTCGCCGAACCGCACCGCCGCATGCAGCGCCAGCACCTCGTAGCCGGGATGCCCCCGGGTCGCGGCAAGCACCGCGCTGTCCCGGGCCAGCCGGACCGCTTCGGTGAGCGAGCCCTCCGCGGCCGACACCCACGCGTGGGCCAGCAGAACCTCGGGGTCGCAGAACGCGAAGCTGGGATGCCGCTGCTCCTCCAGCCACCCGAGCGCCTGCCGGGCCGCCGGCGCGTCCCCCGCCATGGCGAGGGCGTGAGTCAGGCTGAGCAGGGTGCGGAAGCTGTACCCTTCGGTGTCGACGTTCGCGAACCCGGCCCACGCCTCACGCAGGTTGCGGATTGCCGTCCGTAGGCGGCCCTGGTAGCGCGCGGCGTGTCCGAGCAGCGCGACCCCGCGCAGTCGGGAGTGGCCCGGCATGTCGGCCGCCCGCCGGTAGTGCAGCTGGGCGAGGCCGTCCATCTCACCCAGGTAACCGGCGAGGTGCAGCGCGGACAGGTGGATGTCGCACAGCCCGAATGCGCCGACCGCGGTGCCGACGGACTGCGGGGCGGCAGCGTATGCCCGAGCCGCGATCGGGCCGATCTCGTTGGCCCGGCCGAGCACCCCGAGGCCGACGGTGACGCCGTACGAGGCGAGCAGGATGCCCACGTCGGGCAGGTCGGGTACGGCAAGCGCCGCCACCGAGGCCGTCACGCCGGGCTCGGCCGGTCGGCCGAGGAAGACGTCGATCACAGCCTGGGCGACGGCGACCACGTGCAGACTGGTCCGGTTCGTCGCGGTCGCGACCCCGGCCAGCACCGCCTCGGCCCGCCCTGGGCTACGCCCGGGCCAGAACAGGTTCGCCACCCGAGGCACTGCGATCGTGAGCTGTTCCTCGACGCTGCCGGCCCGCTCGGCCAGCGCCGCGAACTCGATCTCGGCGTCGGCGCCGCGGTTGAGCCACGACAGGGCCAGCGCCAGGGTCTGCCGCGCCTCGGTCCCACCGCCCGAGTCGGTCGCGGCCCGGGCAAGCCGCTCGGCGGCGGCGATGTCCAGCAGCCGGATCGCGTCGCGGGCGGCCAGGGTGAGCAGACGGGGGTCCGGCGGCAGGTCCGACTCCACCGTCAACATGGCCCGGCGCAGCGTGTCATCGGCCCGGCGCCCGCCGGTGCCAGCCAGTGCCGTGGCGATCTCGCCCCGCATCCGCCGGGCTCGCAGTTGGCCGATCCCGGCGCGGCGGACCTCCCCGTACAGCGGGTGTGCGAGTCGGGCCTGCCAGCGCCGCCCGTCCGGGCGCAGCTCGACGAGCCCACGGATCTCAGCCTCCTCGACCTGGCCCGAGCCAGTCAGCGCGGCCAGCACCGGCACCCCGAGCGGCTCGCTCAGCGCCAGCACGTCGACGACGTCGACGAGTCCCTCCGGCAGGGCACCCATCCGAGCCCGGATCAGGTCGGTCAGGCCCGCCGACATCGCCGGCCGCCCCGACCAGCGCCACACGCCGTTCGTCGCCGCCAGGTGCCCGGCCGCCAGTTCGTCGTCGACGAGTTGGCGCAGGAACAACGTGTTGCCCCGGGCCAGCGCCCACAGCCGCCGGACGGCGTGGCTGTCCACCGGCCCGCCGACCACGGACTCCAGCAGCCCGGTGGTCTCGGCCTCGGAGAGCGGCTGCACCTCCAGCCGCTCCAGGTGCCCGTCCTTCCAGAGTCTCGTGACGGCGTCCGGCGCCGGCTCGCCGCTGCGCAGGGTCAACACGACCGGCGCAGCCGCACTCATCACCAGCTCGTGCACGACAAGCGCGGACAACTCGTCAAGCAGGTGTGCGTCGTCGACCACGACCACCACGCCCGCCTGTGCGCCGGTGAGCAGCGCGGTGATTGTCGCGCTGACCAGGCGGGTCGGGCCTGGCTCGATGTCGCCGAGCACGCTGGCGAACGCACCGAGCGGCAGGCTCTGGGCCGAGGCGTTGCCGGTGACCCAGCGTGGGCTCACACCGCGGGTGGCGAGGATGTCGAGCGCCTCCCGCGCGAGCCGTGTCTTGCCAACCCCGGCTGCCCCGGCGAGCACCACGCCACGCGGCCCGGAGGAGCGCCGGCTGGCGGCAGCGATGTACCGCAGTTCCTCGGCCCGTCCGGTGAGCGGCCACCGCCGGCTCATGACATCGGCACTGTAGACAGCTCCATTCCGGAACAGAAACCAACATCCGTCAAGAACGCAATCGAATAGCCGACGGTAAAGGAGGGCAGGGCGGTGGCGGTGGCGGCGGTACCGGTGGTGAGGTGGGCGCCCCGAGTCGACGATCGTCTCGGGGCGCTGTCACCCGCCGTTCGGTCCGGAGCCGGGGTCAGCGTGCGAGCCACTCCCGGTAGGCGGTGGGTGCGATGACGGCGTCGTCGGCGGCGATGAGGGCGGCACCGGGTGCGGCGGCGAACATGCCGGCGCTGTCGTCGGTGGTGACGGTGCGCTTGTCACCGCGTGCGGCCAGCGTGATCCGCCCCAGCTCGTCGAGGGTGAAGACGTCGGGCCCGGCGACGTTGCGGACGCCGCGCAGGGGTGCGCCCATGCTGACCTCGGCGACGGCCTGCGCCACGTCGGCGGCGGCCATCGGCTGCACGGGGGTACGGGGCAGCCGGACGGTGGTGTCGTCGGCCGTCCAGGACAGGATCGCCTCGACGAACTCGAAGAACTGGGTGGCGCGGACGATCGAGTACGGGACGGGACCGGCCTTGAGGATGTCCTCCTGGAGGACCTTGGCGCGGTAGTAGGCCAGGTCGGGCACCTGGTCGACGCCGACGATGGAGAGCACCACCGCGTGCCCGACGCCCGCGCGGGCGGCTGCGTCCAGGAGGTTGTCCATGGTCGTCTGGAAAAAGGCGGGGGAGGCGTCGTCGAAGGTCGGCGAGTTCGTCAGGTTGACGACGACCTCGGCGCCGGTGAGGGCGTCGGTCAGGCCCTGCCCGGTGAGCAGGTCCACCCCGGTGGAGAGCGAGAGTGGCACCGCGTCGTGCCCTGCCGCCTGCAAGATCTTGACGACCTGTGACCCGATGAGGCCGGTCCCGCCCAGTACGGCGATCTTCATAACCATGCACCTTCCCGTGACTGTGAGGTCCGACCGCTGAGGTTCAGCCGATACTCGGACCTCTCTTGTCCGAGAACTATACTCGGACACAGTGAGTCCGAGTAGCGGTGTGACTAGGGTGACGACATGAAGATGTCCGGCGGGGTCGAGTGGGCCCTGCACTGCTGCGTGGTGCTGACGGCCAGCCGCACACCCGTTTCGGCGGCCAAACTGGCGGAACTGCACGACGTCTCCGGCAGCTACCTCGCCAAGCAGCTCCAGGCCCTGGCCCGCGCCGGCCTGATCCACTCCGTGCAGGGCAAGTCGGGCGGCTACGTGCTGACCCGCGCACCGCAGAGCATCACCCTGCTCGACGTGGTCCAGGCCATCGACGGCCCCGGCCCGACCTTCGTCTGCACCGAGATCCGCCAGCGCGGCCCGTTCGCGACGCCGGCCGACGCCTGCACCACGCCGTGCCCGGTCGCCCGCGCCATGTGGGCGGCCGAGGACGCGTGGCGCCAGGCACTCGCCGCCGTCACGATCGCCGACCTCGCCGGCGACGTCGACGCGACCTCCGGCCCCGAGGCACTGGCCGGCATCCAGGCCTGGTTGACAGGCGGCACGGGCTGACCACGCTCAGCCCGTGTGGCGTACCTCGCTGTCCCAGATCTGCGCCCACGGACGCCGCAGCCCTCGGCACACGTGGATCGGGCCGTCGTTCTCGTCGTTCTCCACCTCGACCCGCTGGTCCACCCGCCCGGCGAGCGCGCACTCGTCGAACCAGGCGGTCAGCGGGTCGGCACGCTCCCAGCCGACCGCGATGACCACGTCCGCGCTGGCTGGCGGCTGACCGAAGTCGGCCATGCTGTTGTGCCCCGAGTAGGCCCGGGGCAGCTCACGGGTCGGACCGTAGCGGGCCAGCGCGCCGGCCTCGCCGTAGTTGTCGGTCAGGATGACCGCCCGGGAGCGCTCCTCGGGCGTCAGCCCACGATGGACGGCGGCCACCGAGTCGGCGAACGCCGGCCAGCCGATCGTCTCACCGGCGTCGTAGTTGACGTCGACCACGAACCCGGGCAACCGCTCGGCCGGCAGCACCGGCAGCAACAGCACGATGTTGGGCAGCAGCAACGGCACCACGCCGAGCGCGAGCAGCCCCCGACGCAGCCGGACCGACCCGCGCGACGCCCACGCGACCGTCACCACCGCACCGGCGGCGGTGAGCACCAGCAGCAGCGGCGCGTCGTAGTAACCCTTGCCACCGGCGATCAACACGATGCCGAACACGACCAACCAGGCCCAGCCCACCGCCCGGTAGGCCCGCCACGCCGGGCGGCGCAGCAGCGCGACGAGGCCGGCGATCCAGATCGGTACGGCGTACGGGCTGATGATGACGAACTGGAGGGTGAACGCGTCGAGGCGGCCACTGTAGGAGCTGTCACCGTCGGAGATGGAGGCTGCCACGCCGAGCTGCGGGAAGCCGTGCGCCGCCTGCCAGATCAGGTTGGGTGCGGCCAGCAGCACGGCGACCCCGGCGGCGGCGAGCACCCACCTGTCGCGCAGCAGCCGACGGGGCCCGGCGATGAGCACCCCGGCGATCAGGCCCACGGCCAGCAGCGCGGGCAGCACCTTGCTGAGCATGCCCACGCCGAGCGCCAGCCCGATGCCCAGCGCCCAGCGGCTGTCGCCGGAGCGCAACAACCGCACCGCGCACCACGCCGCGGCCAGCCAGACCAGCAGGTCGATGGTGGTGGTGCTGAGCAGGTGCCCGCTGGCGAGCACGATGCCGGACAGCGCGGCCAGCACCGCCGCGCAGGTCTGGGCGCCCCGACCGGCGCCCCACTCGCGGGCGATGGCGGCGACCAGCAGGACCGCCCCGCCGGCCAGCAACGCCGACGGGGTGCGCAGGATCACCAGGTTGCCCGGCGCGATCGTGTCCAGGAGGCGGGCGAGCACCGGGACCAGCGGGCCCTGGTCGACGTAACCCCAGTCGAGGTGTCGGCCGGCGAGCAGGAAGTACAACTCGTCGCGGTGATAGCCGTAGCGGCCGGCGAGCAGCAGCAGGACCACACTCGTCGCCAGGGCCACCAGCCACGGCCCGCGCGTGGGCGCACCGGGCTCCGGTGGCAGCGTCGGCGGTGCCGTCTGGGCTGGACGCTGCGGCCGGTCGGTGTCGATCGCGGGCTCGCTCATGCGCACATGATGACGGGCGGGCCGGCCGCGCGGGTGCCCGTGGCAGGCTCCGGCGGCCTGCCCGTGCAGGTGGGCGAGCCGGGTGCGAAGATCGGCTTCTGGACTCGGACCGAAAGGACGATATGCGCTATCGCACTCTGGGCGGCACCGGCACGGTGGTGTCGACCCTGTGTCTGGGCACGATGACTTTCGGTGCGGAGACCGACGAGGCCGGCAGCTTCGCCCAACTGGACCGGTTCGTCGAGGCCGGGGGCACCTTCCTGGACACCGCCGACGTCTACTCCACAGGTGTCTCCGAGAGCATCGTCGGGCGCTGGCTGCGGGCCCGGCCCGACCTACGCGACCGACTGGTGATCGCCACCAAGGGGCGGTTCCCGATGGGCCCGGGGGCGAACGACGCCGGTCTGTCCCGGGTGCACCTCACCCGCGCCCTGGACGCCAGCCTGCGTCGGCTCGGCGTCGAGGCCGTCGACCTCTACCAGGCGCACGCCTGGGACCCGCTCACCCCACTGCCGGAGACGCTGCGGTTCTTCGACGACGCGGTACGCGCCGGCAAGATCCACTACGCGGGGGTCAGTAACTTCACCGGTTGGCAGTTGCAGAAGGCCGCCCTGCTCACCCAGCACCTCAACCTCACCCCGATCGTGACCCTGCAACCGCAGTACAACCTGCTGGCCCGGGAGATCGAGTTCGAGCTGGTGCCGGTCTGCGAGAACGAGGGCATCGGCATCCTGCCGTGGTCGCCGTTGGGTGGTGGCTGGCTGACCGGCAAGTACCAGCGCGACAGCACGCCCACCGGCGCGACCCGGCTCGGTGAGAACCCGCAGCGCGGCGTGGAGGCGTACGCCGGTCGCAACGCCGAGGAGCGCACCTGGCGGGTGCTCGACGCGGTCGGCCGGGTCGCCAAGGAACGTGGCGTGTCCCGGTCGGCGGTGGCGTTGGCGTGGCTGGCGGCCCGACCGGCGGTCACCTCGGTGATCCTCGGCGCGCGCACCAGCGAGCAGCTCGACGACAACCTGACCGCCGCGGACCTGGTCCTCGACGCCGAGCAGATGCGGTTGCTCGACGAGGCCAGCGCCCCGCTGGTGGGTGACTACCCGTACGGCGGGGCGGGTGTGCGCCAGCGTGCCCGCGACCTGCCGACCGGGTCGTGATCCCCTTTCCCGAGCCGACCGACCCGGCCGGCAGCCGCACCGAGGTCTTCCTGCGCTACCTGGACTACTTCCGCGAGTCCATGGTGGCCAGGGTGTCGGCGTTGGCCGAGTCGGAGCTGCGGCGCAGCCGGCTGCCGTCCGGGTGGACCCCGCTGGAGTTGCTCACGCATCTGCGGCACGTCGAGCGGCGCTGGATCGAGTGGGGTTTCCAGGGCCGGGACGTCGCGCAGCCGTGGGGCGACCGCCGCGCGGATCGCTGGTACGTCGCCCCCGACGAGACGCGGGAGGACCTGGTGGCGGCGCTGCGGGCGCAGGGCGCGCACACCACGGCGGTGGTGACGGCGCACGACCTGGCAGACGTCGGCGCGCCGGGGGAGCGCTGGAACGGCGCGGCCCCGGCGTCGCTGGAGCGGGTGCTGTTCCACCTGGTCCAGGAGTACGCCCGCCACCTCGGTCACCTCGACGTGGTCGCCGAGCTCGCCGGGGGACCGACCGGAGAGTGACGCCGCCGCCTCGGGGCCAGGGGCGTCGGCCCCTCTTTATGGCGACTGCACCGGTCGATTTGCGAGGGTGTCGCGTTCGCGGCCACTCAGTCGAGACAGAACTCGTTGCCCTCGATGTCCTGCATCGGGATGCACGCATCATTGCCGTCATACAGCGTTTGCACGTGTACCGCGCCAAGCGGGACCAGCCGTGCACACTCGGCCTCAAGTGCGGCGAGGCGCTCTTCACCCACGAGTCCGGTGCCGACCCGCACGTCAAGATGCAGCCGGTTCTTGGCGCTTTTTCCTTCAGGGACGCGCTGGAAGTACAGTCGCGGTCCCACCCCTGAGGGGTCAATGCAGGCAAACCATGCGTCCTGTTGCTCAAGTGGCAGCGAGCGCTTGAAGTCATCCCACGTTGCAAACCCGTCTGGTGGCGGAGGTACGACGTACCCCAACACCTCGCACCAGAAGCGAGCGAGGCGCTCCGGTTCCGCGCAATCGAAGGTGACCTGGAACTGCTTGATCGATGCCATCGGCCCATAGTAGAAACGGGGTTCGCCGCTCCTGACCTGAGCGTGGTTCGGCCGGGCGTCGATGCTGCGCGCCGGCACCACGAACCGGACCCCGTCGACCGCGGCGACCAGCCCACCACCCCATGCCTGCGCCAGGCCGATGCCGGCCTGGGCGTCGATGAGCACCGCGTTGGCCGCCGCGTAGGTGTCCGGGCGCAGGTAGTGCTGATCGACGTGGGCCAGCCGGCCCCGGGTCAGCGCCGGGATCTCGTCGTCGATCACTGGGGACAGTCCGACGTTGAGTGAGTGCGCCGTCAGCAGCGCCGCCACCGAGACGTGGAGGTCCGCCAGCCGGGCCCGGCCGCCGGTCACCGAGGTGAACGCCGCCGGGAAATCCGGGTGCCAGCTCATCACCTCCAGGATCTGCTCGGACAGATCCACCCGAGGGATCATGCCGCCGAGACGTTTGCGCAGGTTAGCGTGACTTTCCCGAACGTTAGTCCCCGAGCGCCGCCTCGACGGTGACGACGACGAGGCGCGGGCGCAAGTCTCGAGGTCAACGTGGCGGGGTGCGAAATTGCCGTTGTGGCAGAGGACAGGAAATTCGCTGTCCCGCCACTGATGTCGTTCCGGGTCTGGCACAACGTGGCGCTGACGCCCACGTCCACGCCCGGCTGCCCCGGTCACCTGGGGCGCTGCGGCCAGATTCGCCGCAGTGTCTCCGCACCGGTTCATCGGCGAGAGCCCGACTTGTCTCTCTGTCATTGTTCCGTCACCTTCAGTGACGGCCTTTTCGCGTTGGCGAATGGAAGGCTGCCGATGGCCGGCCAGCCCCGGTGCGAGCCGTCCAGGGCGAGCCACCCGCCAGGGGGCAGATCTTCCGCCGTTCGTCTTCCGAAGAAGGGTGTCACATCATGCGAGCTGGATTCTCCGATCGAACCAACGACGAGTTCCTGCAAGAGGTGCTGACCAAGGTCAACGAACTGCGGGCGCGGCACGGATCGTCGCCGCTCACCCTCGACCCGGAACTCGTGGAGTATGCGAAGTCGAGGGCGTCCTTCATGGCCGAGAAGACCAAGCTCACCCACGAGGAGCTTCGACCGGACACCGGTGAGAACGCGTCGTGGGCGGGCGCCTCAACCGGCCCCACGGCGGGCTCGGGAACTGCCGCGGTGGACAACTGGTACGCCGAGCACAGCAACTACAACTTCGCCACGGGCGAACCCATCGACCCCGCGAAGCCCATCGGGCACTTCACCGCACTGGTCTGGAAGAACACCACGAAGCTCGGCGTAGGGCGGGTCGCCGGCCAGGGCACGAAGTGGTGGGAGACCTTCATCGTGGCCAACTTCTCGCTGCCCGGAAACGTGGAAGGCCAGTACGTGATGAACGTGGTGCCCGCGAGCTGACACACCGGTCCCTCGGGGCGGGGCGTACCGGCGAATGACCGGTGCGCCCCGGTCTGCGCCAGTCGCGCAGCAGACCGCCGGGGTGTTCTCAGCTGAGGAGCCCGACGGCCACGTCCCACAGCCGCTGCGCGTTGGCCGGATCGAGCGCGTACCGGGCGACGCCCGCGTAGTTCGCAGGCATCTCGTCGACCACCGGGGCCTCGGTGACGTCCTCGAAGTAGCGCCCGCCGACGCCGTCGACCAACGGCGAGCCGGCCAGCAGGGCGGTGGTCGCGGCGCCCTGCTCCGGGGTCTTGTGCTGTTCCTTGGGCGTTCGCAGCCCGCCGGTGTGCTTCTGTAGGCCGGTCGCGATGGCGCCCGGGTTCAGCGCGTTGGCGTAGATGCCCTCGTCGGACCAGCGCCGGGTCGCCTCGACGGCGAGCAGCACCTCCGCGGTCTTGGACTGCCCGTAGGCGAGGAACGGGTCGTACGGGCGGAATCGGAAGTGCAGATCGTCGAAGATGACGGGGGAGAACAGGTGCCCGCTGGAGGCGACCGAGACGACGCGGGCGCCACCGGCGGCGGCCAACGCGTCGTGCAGCCCGAGGGTCAGCGCGAAGTGGCCCAGGTAGTTGGTGGCGAACTGCATCTCCCAGCCCTCGGGGGTGTGCTGGAGGTGCGGCAGCGCCATGATTCCGGCGTTGTTGACCAGGATGTGCAAGGGCTGGTCCCATCCGTCGACGAATCTGCGCACCGACCCCTGGTCGGCCAGGTCGAGTTCCCGGGCGCTGATGGCGGTGTTTCCCGTTGTCGCCGTGATGTCCGCGATGGCCGTTTCGGCGACGCTGGTGCGGCGGACCGCCAACACGACCTCCGCACCCGCGCCGGCGAGGGCACGGGCGGTCTCCACACCGATTCCGCCCGCGCCGCCGGTGATGATCGCGCGCTTGCCGGTCAGGTCCACGCCAGCGAGCACCTCGGCGGCGGTGGAGCTGAACCCGAACGGAGTCTCGATGCGCTGTGCCATGTGTCCCATTCCTCTCGTCGTGCCTGGTGACCCACTCTTCCCGCATCCCCCGGATTCAGGCTTGGTCCCGCTTTTCCGGGTAGTGGCAGGGCCAGGTTCGCGCCCGCCGCACGAGCTGCCGGCGAGTGGCACCTAGCGGGCCTCGGCCCAGCCGACGAAACGCGGGGTCAGGTCGGGCAGCGCGACGCCCGGGTTGAGTGTGGTGAGGTCGGCTTCGGCTGCCTCCTGCACCGTCGCCAGGTGCGCCAACAGGCCCGGCCGGTCCTCGCGGTACTCGCCGAGCAGGCGCAGCTTCGCGGCCGAGCACGGCCACAGGATGCCGCAGACCGGGCAGCGCCACGACGGGCGCAGTGGGAGGTGCTTGCGGCGGTCGGGCATCAGAGCACCCGCACGGGGCCGGTGCGCCGGATCGGCGCGGGCGGGCGGGTCTCGTTGCCCCGGCGGGGAGCCCGGAACTGCACCTGCACGCCGTGGCGCCGCACGTACAGCTCGCGGCGTGCGATCGCTTCGCCCTTCGGGCTCAGTTCGTAGGCGTCCAGCCAGAGCCAGCCGTCGTAGGTGTGCCGGTCGGCTAGTTCCCGGATGACGCGTACGACGATCGGCTTGCTGAACTGCACGCTCGCGGCGGTGGTCAACCGGACCACGTCGCCGGCCCGCAGTGGGTCGGTCATCGCCGCTCCTCCGCTCGCTCGTCTGGCATCTGCTCTCCCCTTGCTGGCGTGGGAAGAGGCCGCCCTGCCATCGGGGCGGCCCCCGCGTCGGGCGCTTCCGTCGGGTTCGGAACCTCGCCGGTCGCACCGTCCACACACCACATTGCCCAGGGTTGTCGGACAATCACACAGCGTTGTGTAATCTCCTTCGGACGGCTGATTTGCCCCCAGGGAGGGACGGCATGAACCACGCATTTGTCGCTGCGCTCGCCGAGGCGGGGCACACCGCCGAGAGCCTCGCCGGTCGAATCGGTGTGCACCCGAAGACCGTCGCGAGATGGGCGAACCCCGGCCACATTCCACAGAGTCGCCACCGCTCCACCGTGGCGGAGCTGCTGGCACGGGACAGCGACGCGCTCTGGCCGGACGTCGTCCGTCGTCGCGAACCGGTGTGGTTCCGGCGGTGGGTCGACATCGAACGCGAGGCGGTGACGCTGCGGTCGTTCGAGCTGGCCTGGGTGCCCGGCCTGTTGCAGACGGAGGCGTACGCGCGGGCGACCCTGGCGGGTGGGGTGTTGAGACCGGACGCGGTCGTTGAGTTCGCCGAGGCGCGGATTGCTCGGCAGGCGATCCTCACCCGCGACAGTGGGCCGCTGCTGATCGCCGTGTTGGACGAGGCGGTGCTCCGGCGGCGCGTCGGCGACGACCGCGCCCTGATGGCGGCGCAACTCACCCGCCTGCTCGGGCACGCCGAGACCGACAGCGTCCAGCTGCACATCGTCCCGGTGGACGCGCCCAGCTATCCCGGGCTGGACGGCCCCTTCACCATCGCCGACATGCCGGACGGGTCGCGGGTCGGGCACGTCGACGGCCCGGCCCAGGCGCAGATCCTCGACCAGGCATCGGAGCTTGTTAATCTGGAACGGCGGTGGGAGCGTATTCGCGGAGAGGCACTGCCCCGAGGGCGTTCCCTGGACCTTCTCAGAGAAGCGGCAGCATCATGGACATGAGCGGTGCGCGGTGGCGTAAGAGCACGAAGAGCGGCGGCAACGGCGGCAACTGCGTCGAGGTCGCCGACAACCTCCCGGGGGTGGTCCTCGTGCGTGACACGAAGGATCGCGACGGCGGCACGCTGATCTTCAGCCCGCAGGCGTGGCGTGGCTTCGTCGCCATGACCCGCGACGCCGGCTGACCGAGGAACCCGCACGAAGGCTCCCGACGCTGGTCGGGGGCCTTTCGCGTGGACCGGCCGGAATCAGCGGACGCCGGCGAGGTTGGCCGGTTGCGGTTACGGGGCCGTCGTCCAGGTCAGGCGGCAATCGGCTGAGCCAGTTGTCGAGCAGCCGGAAAACGCCTGGGCGGGCCGGAAAACGCCTGGCGGTCCGCGTACCGCTGATGCGAGGGTGACCGGCGTGACTGCGCATGCTCTGGCCGGGGCCCTGGCCGACGACGGACGGCGACGGATCTTCGCGGCGATCGTGCTGGGCGCGACAAGCGCGGCGCAGGTCGGCGAGCGGACCGGCCTGCCGGCGCGGGTCGTGCTCACCGGGGTCCGCCGGCTCGCCGACGCGGGTCTCGTCACCGACGTGGACGGTGCGCTCGCGGCCGACGAGACGTCGTTGCGGGCGGCTGCCCGCGACAGCCGCCCGGCCGACGACACCGACCCGGCCGCCGATCCGGTGCTGCGGACCTTCCTGCGCGGGGACGTCCTGGTGGGCCTGCCGGCGCAGCCGAAACGGCGGCGCGTCCTGCTCATCCACATCGCGCAGCGGTCGTTCGCGCCGGGCACCCGCTATCCGGAGCGGGCCGTCGACGAGGCGCTCAAGGTGTGGTGCGCGGCGGGCGGGTCGGACCACGCCACGCTGCGTCGATATCTCATCGACGAGCGGTTGCTCACCCGTGAGCACGGCATCTACCAGCGGGCCTGATCGTCCACGGCGCAAACCGTCTGGTCGCGGCGGATCTTGCTAGCCTCGGCGCATGACCTCCTGCACGCCCGCCGACGGCCCACCGGACCTGTTGTTCCTGCTCTCCTGGGCCAGTCACGCGTTGCAGACCGAGCACGCCGCGGGGCTGGCCGAGCTGGGCATCTCGCCGCGGGCCCACTACGTGCTGGCGCAGGCTCACACCGGTGAGCTGACCCAGCGGGAGATCGGCGAGCGGTGTGGCGTGGACAAGACCACGATGGTCGTCACGCTCGACCAGTTGGAGCGGGCCGGGCTGGCCGAGCGCCGTCCGGCGCCGACGGATCGGCGGGCCCGGCTGGTCGTGGTTACGCCGGCGGGGGAGCAGGTCCTGCAACGGGCGCGGCAGGTGGTCCAGCGCATTCAGGACGACCTGCTCGCGACCCTGCCCGAGCAGGACCGGGAGGCGTTCCTGCGGGCCCTGCTGGCGTTGGTGGGCGGCCCACTGGCCCACACCTCCCCGTACGCGCCGGGTGCCCGCTCGGGCTGTTAGTTCCGAGAAAGATAGTTCCGAACAAGACTATCTGCTACGGTCGTACTCGTTCGTTTCCCCTGAACGAGGAGCCGTCATGAGCGCTACCGCCGTCACGACCCCCACCACCTCGATCCTGCGCCGCCGTGCCCTCGGCGTCGCCGCCGCCGTGGTGGCCGCCCTGGCCATCTGGGCGATCGGCGCGCTGGCCGGCGTCGACTACACCGTCGAGAACCCGGGTCAACCCGCCATCGACATCGGGGCGGGCGCGATCCTCGTGGTCGCCCTGGGCGCCGCCCTGCTCGGCTGGGCGGCCTTGGCGCTGCTGGAACGGTTCGCCCCACGGGTCGCCCGGCCGGTCTGGATCTCCCTCGCCGTGGTGGTGACGGTCGTGTCCCTCGTCCCCCTGTTCGGCGTCGAGGCCACCGGCGGTGCCAAGCTGACCCTCGGCGCGACGCACCTGGCCGTGGCGATCCCCCTGATCGCCCTGCTGCCCCGCCCTCGCCGCTGACGGCACCCGGCCCGCTGGATTGTCGCCGCCCACCCCAGCCCTCCGGGGCGACGGGGTGGGCGCAAACCGTGTGGTCGGGGCACCGCCACCCACGACCGGCAACTACTGCGAGACCTGTCCGCCTGGCCGCGCCTGCGGATCGGCGAGTCGTCGGCACCGGGCGCGCGAGCCCAGGCGGCCGGATAAAACCGTTGACCGGGCGGTCATGATCAGCAGGTGACGATGACCGCCCGGTCCGCCTGGGCAACCACCGCTGCCCGGCCCGACCACCCCGACGCCGTGCTGCTGTTGCACGAGTACATGACCGAGATGGTGGTTCGCTACCACCGTCGCCCGGCCCTGCCCGGCGAGGTCGAACGGGCTCTGGCCGAGCTGCCCAGCGACGACCTGACCGCCCCCACCGGGCTGCTCCTGCTCGCCCACCGCGGCGACGAGGTGGCCGGCTGCGCCGGGCTGCGCTGGCAGTCCGGCGCAGCCGAGCTGACCCGGGTGTTCATCCGACCCGCCCATCGGGGCACGGGTGGCGGCGCCGCGCTGCTGGCCGCCGTCGAGGAGCGGGCGGCGGCGGCCGGGGCGGACCGGATCCGGCTCGACACCCGCGCCGACCTGGTCGAGGCCCGCGCCCTGTACGCCCGGCACGGCTACGCCGAGATCCCGGCGTACTCGCACGGCCCCTACGCCGAGCACTGGTTCGAGAAGCGGTTGCGGTGAGCGGTTGACGCCGGTCGGCGGATGCGTTAAACAAGAAGAGGAAGTTGAGTCACTCCGGCTCAACTCATCACCTTCGGCCAGGAGAACCGAGGAGGCATGACCATGTTGATGCGTACCGACCCCTTCCGCGAGATCGACCGACTCGCCGAGCAGTTCTTCGGTACGGCAGCCCGCCCCGCGATGATGCACCTGGACGCCTACCGCGACGGCGACCACTTCTACGCGGCGTTCGACCTTCCCGGCGTCGACCCGGACACCATCGACTGCACCGTCGAGCGCAACGTGCTCACCGTCCGCGCCGATCGTCGCCGGCCCGCCGGTGACGGCGTCGAGCTGGTCGCCGCCGAACGCCCGATGGGCACCTTCACCCGGCAGCTCTTCCTGGGCGACACCCTGGACACCGACAAGCTGGAAGCTGGCTACGAGCACGGGGTGCTGACGTTGCGCATCCCGGTCGCCGAGCGCGCCAAGCCGCGCCGCGTGACCATCAGCTCCAACGGCGACGGGCGCCGGCAGATCAACGCCTGATCACGGTGACGGGTGGGTTCGGCGCGCCTGCGCGCTGATCCCACCCGAGGCTGAGAGCCTTTTTCACATGGTGATCTCCGACGCTCCGGCGCTGATCCGCCCGTCCGCGCCGCCCGCGCTGCCGAGCGGACCAATCGAGGTCACCGAGGCGTGGCTGCGTAACCGGCGGCTGTCCGAGCACACCCGCGACGCCTACCGCCGCGACGTCACCGGCTGGCTGCACTGGTGCGCCAGCCGCGACCTGGACCCGCTGCGGGTCACGTTCCTGCACGTCAACGAGTACGCCCGGGCGCTGGAGTCCACCATCGGCGCCCGCAGCGGCCGGCCGCTGACCCCGGCCACCGTGGCCCGTCGGCTCTCCGCGCTGTCCAGCTGGTACGACTTCCTCGTCAAGCTCGGCGGCGTGGCGGCCAACCCGGTCTCCGGAGTCGACCGGCCCCGCGTCGACCGGGACCACTCCGCGACCATCGGGCTCACCCCGGAGGAGGTGGACGCGCTGCTCGGCGCCGCCGACGCCGACACCGGCCCGACCGCCGCGCGCAACCGGGCCGCGCTCGCGCTCCTGGCCGACCTGGGCCTGCGGGTCGGGGAGCTGATCTCGCTGGACCTGACCGACCTCGGCACCGAACGCGGACACCGCAGCGTGCGCTTCGTCGGCAAGGGCGGCAAGCAACGCCGCCGCGCCCTCACCCCCGGCACCGGGTACGCGGTGGACGCCTACCTGGCCCAGCGGGCCGCCGCCACCGGCGTGCCGGTGCCACAGCTGACCGGCCCACTGCTGGTCACCGCCAGCGGCGCCCGACTGGACCGGCACTCGGTGTTCCGGATGGTCCGCCGGCTCGCCCGCGCCGCCGGCATCCCGGCCTGGGCGAAGCTGTCCCCGCACTCGCTGCGACACGCCTTCGCCACCACCGCCCGCTCCGAGGGCGTGCCGCTGGAAGACGTGCAGGACGCGATGGGCCACGCCGACCCGCGCACCACCCGCCGCTACGACCGCGACCGACACAACCTCGACCGCGACCCGGCGTACGCGGTGTGGGCGGCCCGTTCCCGTCGCCGGGCCTGACCGCCGCACGCGCGACGGTGGGGCTGCGCGGTCAGTCGAGAACCGCTGTGGCTTCGACCTCGACGAGCAGATCGGGCTCGCCCAGAGCAGTGACACCCAGCAGCGTGATGGGCTTGACCGGGTCGACTCCCAGCTTCGCGGCAGCCCGGGCGACACCTTCGCCCAACAGCGGCATCTTGTCGGCAGACCAGTCGACGACGTAGATGGTCAGCTTCGCCACGTCGGCGAAGGACCCGCCGATCTCGGCCAGGGCGGTGCCGATGTTGAGATAGCACTGCTCCACCTGGGCGGCGAAGTCTCCCTCGCCGACCTTGCGCCCGTCGGCGTCGCGGGCCACCTGACCAGCGAGGAAGACCAGCTTGGACCCGGTCGCGATCGACAACTGACGGTAGACGTCCGGTTTCGGCAACCCATCGGGGTTGACGAGAGTGATGGCCATCCTGGCTCCTTCGGTGGTTGCGCCGAACCGTCTCAGCTCTGGGGGCGGGGGCAGATGCAGAACGGCTGCCCGATCGGGTCGAGCAGCACCACCCACTTGTCGCCGCCGGGCTGGAAATCCGGCTTGGACGCGCCCGCCGCGACGAACCTGTCCTCCGCCGCCGCGAGGTCGTCGACATAGAGATCGAGGTGGTAGCGCTTGTCGCCGTCGGGCCAGGCCGGCGGCTGGTAGCCCTCGACCAGACCGAAGCCGATGGAGACGGCCCCGGAGCTGATCATCGCGTACTCGGCGTTGCTGTGGGTGACTTCCCAACCGAGCGCCTCGTGATAGAACGCGGCGTGGCCGGCGGGGTCGGAACTGTCGAGGTTGACCATGGCGAGGTCGGCAGAAGTCGTCACGTCGGCAGTATGTCCCCGGGGTCCGACAGGAGCGCTCCCCCGACACCCGTCGTACCCCACTCGTACGGTCGACCGATGAGACATGGCCTGGAAATCTCCTGCGGCGGCGGCTCCCTCGCGGTGTCCACCCTGGTCGAGCTGGGGGAGGTCGCCGAGCGCGCCGGGTGGGACGGCGTGTTCCTGGAGGACTATCTGATCCACTACTCCGGCGACGAGCCGTCCACCTACGACCCGTGGCTGGTGCTCGCCGCGATCGCCGGGCGCACCGCCCGGGTGCGCCTGGGCACCACCGTCACCGCGCTACCCCGGCGTCGGCCGGCGAAGCTGGCGCGGGAGGTCCTCACCCTCGACCATCTCAGCGCCGGCCGCGCCACCGTCGCGGTCGGCGTCGGTGACCCCGCCGACCGGGGGCTGACCGCGTTCGGCGAGCAGACCGACGTGTCCGTGCGCGCCGCGATGCTCGACGAGGGTCTCGACCTGCTGACCGGGCTGCTCGGCGGCGAGCGGGTCAGCCATCAGGGCACCCACTACCGCGCCGACGGGGTGGCACTGCGACCCCCGCCGGTGCAGTCGCCCCGGGTGCCGGTCTGGGTCGGCGGCAGCCTCCAGGCCGGGGCGGTGCGCCGCCGCGCGGCCCGCGCCGACGGCATCGTGCCGTACAAGCTCACCGACACCGACGGGTGGTCCGACCTGACCCCCGACGAAGTCCGCGAGTTGGTCAAGGCGTTGCCACCCACCCGCGCCGACGGCCAGCTGTTCGACGTGGCGATCGGCGGCCGGCGGCGACGACCCGACGAACGCGCCGAACGGGCGTACCTCGACGAGCTCGCGGCGGCCGGTGCGACCTGGTGGCTGGAGTTCGTCCCGGCGGGCGACCCGGAGACGATGCGCGCCGCCGTCGCGCGAGGCCCGCTGCGCTGACCGTGGTGGTCGGTCAGCGGGCGCCGAGCGGCCAGACCGTCACCCGGTCGGTGCCGTCGCGGCAGATGAGCCCCGCGCCGACCCGCCGGCAGTCGGTCAGCCCCGCCGGGAGCACCGCGGTCACCCGGTGACCGTCGCGGCCCACCGTCGCGACCAGGACACGCCGGCCGTCCGCCGCCAGTCCCACCAGCACCAATGGCTCGATGTCGGGCCGTGCGCCCGCCACCGTGCGCCAGCGCGTCCCGGCCGGCCACGTCCAGCGCCGTTCCCCGGTGCCGGCGTCGATCGCCCAGCGGCCCCGCTCGTCCTGCCCGCAGAGCAGACCCTGGCAGGGCCGCAGGGTCAGCTCACCCGGCTCGACCGGCAACCGCCACCGCTGCGCCAGGCCGGGCAGGTCGTAGCCGGTCAGCGCCGGCCCACTGCCGCTCGGGTGGCGCAGCACCAGGTGCCCGCCCACGACCTGGGGGTTGTCCGGGCCGTAGTCGGCCGGCGGAAGCTGTCCCCGCCCCCGTTCCGTGCCGTCGCGGGCGTCGAGTAGCCGGGCCAGCCCGTCGTCCTGCACCAGCAGCAACCGCCCGGGCAGCGCCCGCAGCACCGCCGTGGAGGGCACCGGAACCGACCAGCGGGTCGCGCCGGTCGCCGGATCGACACCGTGCACCGTGCCCTCGACCCGCCGTCCCGGCTCGGAGGCACTGCGCACCTCGCGCACCGCGACCGGCGCGTCTCCGGCCGCGTACACCCGCTCGCGTCGCCCCCACATGAGCTGGCCGGTCCGCATCGACCGCGCGGTGGTCATCCTCGCCCCGCGCGTCTGGTCGCGTTCGACAAGCAGCAGCAGCTCGCCGGCGGCCTCGGCGAACCACCCGGCGGCGGACGGCACGGTGACCCGCCACCGGGGCGGGCCGTTCGGCGCGGCCGAGTCGTAGGCGCTCAGCGTCGGCGGGTTCGTGCCGGGGTCGACGACAAGCAGCAGCGGCCCCGCGCCGAGCACTGTCGCCCCGGCGGGCACCGCCGGCCCGACCTGGGGCGTCAGGTACGCGGGCCCGGTCGCGCCGCCGAGCAGGGCGCACGCCACCAGCAGCAGCGCCACCCGCCAACGGCGCGACACCGGCGGCGGCGGCCCGGGCTCGTCCAGGGGTGCGCCCCGGTCGTCACCCAGCTCGATCAGCACCGACATGGCTCCTGCCCGCGCTCGCCTCGGCCGCTCAGCAGAGCAGCTCCAGGTGGTGGTGGGCGTCCTCGGCGATCTCCTCGTGCCGCAGCCAGCGTCGCGCCCACAGCCGGGCCGCCAACTCCGCCCGCTCGTCACCCCACGCGGCGTGCTCGACGAGCAGCGCGGTGGTCAGCGCGTACGCCAGGCGCAGCGCCAGACCACGGGCACCGGCCTGCACCGCCGCGGCGCTCGGATCGGCGGTGACCGCGGCGATGGTGTCGCCCAACTCCGAGGCGGCGGCGGCCAGGGTGTCGGCAAGCGTCGGCGACAGCGGTCGGGCCAGGTCGACGGCGGCGGCGAGCCGGCTCAGCACCGGTGCCCCGGCGTCCTCCCGGGTCAACGCCCGCAGCACGTCCAGGGCCAGCACGTTCGTGGTGCCCTCCCAGATCGGCAGGAC
The DNA here is from genome assembly GCF_040648675.1 of Micromonospora sp. NPDC049101. Lineage (NCBI taxonomy): Bacteria > Bacillati > Actinomycetota > Actinomycetes > Micromonosporales > Micromonosporaceae > Micromonospora > Micromonospora sp. NPDC049101. The sequence continues at coordinate 120,937 of NZ_JBEZED010000006.1, forward strand.
CTGCGCGTCGCGCAGCAGCCGGGGCACGCCGGTGTCCTGCACGTAACCGGCCCCGCCGAAACTCTCCAGGTACTCGCTGGCGGAGCTGACGGCGAGCCGGCCGGTGGCCAGCTTCGCCAGCGGCGCCACGATGCGCAGCTCCGCCGTGGCCTCCGGGTCGGCGCCCACCTCGACCCGCCCGAGCAGCGCGAACGCGTGCCCGGCGAGGGCGAACGCGCCCGCCGCGTCGACCGCGAGGGTGCCCAGGGTGGCCCGGTGCAGCGGCGAGGACGCCAGCGGCCCACCGGCGACGTGCCGCACCTCGGCGTACGCGCGGGCGTAGTCCAGCCCGCGGCGCATCCCACCGGCCGCCGCGGCGGCGTTGTGCACCCGGGTCACCATGACCAGGGTCATCGCCCGCACCAGGCCGGGCACCGCCGGATCACCCAGCGGAAGCGCGTACGCGTCGTGCAGACCGATCTCGGCGGTGGGCAGCGCACGGGTGCCGAGCTTGTCCTTGAGGCGGTGCACGGTGACACCCGACGCGGGCGCGCCCGGCGCCTCGCCGATGCTCAACGGCGAGTCGGCCGCGTAGCGGGGGACCAGGAACGGTGCGAGCACCCGGCTGCCCCGCCCGGCGCCCTCCGGCCGGGCCAGCGCCACCGCCATCGCCGCGTCGGCGGCGGAACAGAACCACTTCTCCCCGGTCAGCCGCCAGGACCCGTCCGCCGCGGGTCGGCCGATGGTGCTGGAACGGCCCAGGTCGGAGCCGCCCTGCGACTCGGTCATCCACTGCCCACTGGTGATCGCGGTGGCCGGGTCCGTGGAGATCAGCCGGGGCAGCCACGCGACGCGGACCCCGGCGTCCACGTCGGGCGTGCTGAGCAGCGCCGCCGCCCCGTCGGCCATCGCCACCGGGCAGGAGAACGTCGCCGACTCCGGCCCGTACAGGTGCAGCAGGGCGTGCTGCACGACCCGCGCGGCGGCACCCCAGGTGCCGCGCGCGTCCGGCAGGTAGGGCAGCGCGACCACGGCGTGTCGGGCGGCGGCGGCGCGCTGCGCCTGCCAGCCGGCGGAGGTGTCGATCCGGTCGATCCGCGCGCCCCACGGGTCGTAGCGGACCAGCGTCGGCGGGTGCGCCTCCGCGTCGGCGTGCGCCGCGCGCAGCGGCCCGGTGACGTCGGCGGCCAGGTCGGCGAGGCGGCCCTTCGCGGTGGCGTGCCCGGCCGGGCCCAGGTGGCGCTCCAGCCAGGACCGCAGCAGGCCGTCACCGGCGTACGGGTCGACGGGAGGTGGTGGCGGCTGCACGAAGCGGCTCATCGATCGGCTCCTGGCACTGCTCGGGGGTGTGCGCCGACCGTAGACGATCCGTGGCCGGTCCGAACAGGGCAGTCACCTGTCGCTGATTTCCGACTTGTCACACTTCAGCGCGATCACGTTCTCTACGGTCGGTAGTCGTGGGTGCCGGCCAGTCGTGGAGCCGACCGGCCCGGCGCAACCGCCCGATGCGCACCGGGCTCGCGTTCGCCGGGTTCGGTGTGGCGCTGTGCTGCGTCGGGGTGGCCGGGCTGGCCGCCTGGAACCTCCAGACCGTCCGGCAGGCCGCCGGCCCGATCCGGGAAACCGCCGACGACTTCCTCAGCGAGGTGGCGCTCGGCGACAGCGACCGCGCGTACGAGCGGCTCTGCGCCGACGCCCGCAGCCGGTGGAGCGCGATCGGCTTCACCAGTTGGGTGCGGACACCGCCGATGGTCACCGACTACGAGATCACCGACGTGTCGGTGGCCACCCGCAGCGGACGCCCGCAGGGGACGGTGACGGTGAAGGTAACCCGCGACGGCGGGCGCAGCGAGGAACGCCGCCTACCGGTGGTCCGCGAGGGCGGGGACTGGCGGGTGTGCGGTGACCCCTTCTGAGTCACCGGCCACCACCCCGGTACGTCCGCAGTTGTTGCGCCCGCGCGAAGGAGTGCAACCGACCACCTCGACGGAGCTCTTCTTCGACCTGGTCTTCATCTTCACCATCACCCAGTTGTCGCACTACCTGATCGCCCACCCGGATTGGCGGGGCGCCGCGCGTACCGCGCTGTTGTTGGCCCTGGTCTGGTTCGTCTGGGTTTACACCACCTGGCTGACCAACTGGTTGCAACCGGATCAGGGGCCGGTGCGGGTCCTGCTGATCGGCGTGGCGCTGGGCAGCCTGTCGTTGTCGGCGGCGATCCCACAGGCGTTCGCCGGGACCGGCCTGCTCTTCGCGGTGATCTACGTTGTCGTGCAGATGGGCCGCACCGTGTTCGCGTTGTGGGCGGTGCGGGGCACCCCGTGGTTGGTCGCCGGGTTCCAACAGTCGCTGCCGTGGATCACCGGGACATCGGTGCTCGTGGTGCTCGGCGGCCTGGCCGCCGGGGTTGCCCGGGAGGCGTTGTGGGCGGCGGTGATCGTGATCGAGGTCGTCGGCCTACTGATCGGTTACCCGCTGCCGGGGCGGGGTCGCAGCCGCCCCGAACGGTGGATGGTGGAGGGTGGGCACCTGGCCGAACGGTGCGCGGCGTTCGTCCTGATCGCGTTGGGTGAGTCGATCCTGGTCACCGGCAGCACCCTCACGTCGCACGTGGACCTGGAGACGTCGGGGGCGTTCCTGCTGGCGTTCGCCGGTTCGGTGGCGCTGTGGTGGGTGTACTTCGCCCGGTCGGCCCCGGCCGCGACCGAGGTCATCGCGGGGGCGGGCGAGCGCACCGGCGCGTTGAGCCGGGTCGCGTTCAACTACCTGCACCCGGTGATCGTCGCCGGCGTGATCGTCGTGTCCGCCGGCGACGAGTCGCTGCTACGCGAGCCCGACGCGCCCGCCACCACTGTCGCCGCACTGTTCGTCCTGGGCGGGCCGGCGTTGTTCCTGGCCGGGCACGGCGCGTACCAGGCGCTGCTGTGGCGACACCTGCCGACCAGCCGGATCACGGCGGTGCTGGTGCTGCTCGCGCTGATGCCGGCCGGTGTGGGGCTGGGCCTGCCCGTCGCGGTGTGCGCCGCGCTGGCGGTGGCGGTGACCGTCGCCGTCATCGTGGCCGACCGGTCCCGGGTGAAGCGGGGTGCGCGGTGACCCGCTCCGAGCCGCTGCACCCGGATCTGCTGCGCCCGCGTCGGGGCGTGGAGCGGACCACCTCCACCGAGCTGTTCTTCGACCTGGTCTACGTCTTCACCATCACCCAGTTGTCGCACTACCTGAGCAACGACCTCGGCTGGTCGGGCGCCGGGCGGACCGCCGTCCTGCTGGGCCTGGTCTGGTTGGTCTGGATCTACACCGTGTGGGCGGGCAACTGGCTGCACCCGGACCGGGCGCCGGTGCGAGCCGTCCTGCTGCTGGTGACGCTGGGCAGTCTGCTGCTCGCGGCGGCGCTGCCCGGCGCGTTCGGCGATCACGGGCTGCTCTTCGCCGGGGCGTACGCGGCGGTGCAGGTGGGGCGGACGGTCTTCGCCATGTGGGCCATCCGCGGACAACCCTGGCTCGGCGACAGCTTCCGCCAGTGCGTCGTCTGGATCGCCGGTACCGGCACGCTCGCGGTCATCGGCGGGCTTGTCGACACCCCGGCCCGGGAGGTGATCTGGATCGCGGTGATCGTCGTCGACTCGATCGGGCTGGCGACCGGGTTTCCGGTGCCCGGGTTGGGGCGCAGCACCCCGGAGCACTGGGAGGTGGAGGGCGGGCACCTGGCCGAACGCTGCCAGGCGTTCATCCTCATCGCGCTGGGTGAGTCGATCCTGATCACCGGAAGAACGCTGACGCAGCGGCTGGACCGGGTGACGATCGCCGCGTTCCTGCTCGCCTTCGCGGGCTCGGTGGCCCTGTGGTGGGTGTACTTCGACCGGGCGCAGGCCGTCACGGCGGCGTTGGCCGGTGCCGGGCAGCGCGCCGGTGGGCTCTCGCGGCTGGTGTTCAACTATCTGCACCCGGTCATGGTGGCCGGCATCGTCGTCACCGCGGTCGGCGACGAGCGGCTGCTCAACGCTCCCGGTGAACCGGTCGAGTGGGCGACCGCGCTGGTCATGCTGGGCGGTCCGGCGCTGTTCCTGGCCGGGCACGGCGCGTACCAGTTGGTGCTGCGCGCCGACGGGGCGGTGGCCCGGTTCGCGGCGGCGGCGCTGCTGCTCGCCCTGTCGCCGGCGGCGGTCGCGCTGCGGTCCCCGGTCGCGGTGGCCGCCGCTGCGGCGCTGCTGGTCACGGTCGGGGTGATCGTGGCCGACCAGGTCTCGTCGCGGCGGGCGGCTCAGTCGGGATGATCGGGTGTCGGCGCGGCGGGTGGCTCAGTCGCGGGGACCGAGGTCGCCGCTGCGGTAGTGCCGGCGGCACAGCACCTGGTAGCGCACCTCGGCCGTGTCCACGGTGTCGCCGATGACGACCTGGGCGCCCTCGCGGACCACCCGCCCGTCGACCACGCGGGCGTTGAGCAACCCCTCCCGGCCGCACCAGCAGAGCACCTCGACCTGGATGCGGGCCACCTCGTCGGCCAGCTCGAACAGCCGTTGCGCGGCGGGGAACAGCTGCGAGCGGAAGTCGGTGGCCAGGCCGAACGCGAACACGTCCACGTCGAAGCTGTCGACCAGCTCGGCCATCTGCTCGACGTGCTCGACGGTGTAGAAGCACGCCTCGTCGCAGATCAGGTAGTCGACGCGTACCCCGTCGGCCCACCGCCCGCGCACCAGGGCCCGCAGGTCCAGGTCGTCGGTGACCTCGATGGCCTCGTGGGCCAGGCCGATGCGGGTGGTGACCTGCGGCCCCAGCGACCTGTCGATGCGGGTGGTGACCAGCCCACGGCGGCCCTGCCGGGCGTGGTTGTAGTTCATCTGCAACGCCATCGTCGACTTGCCGCAGTCCATCGGCCCCCAGAAGAACTTCAACGCCGCGGCGTGCACCGGCCGTCCGTCGAGCCCGCGCGCGGCCGCGCACCCGGCCGGTGCGTGCGGCTGGCCGGGGAACGGGTGAGCCAGGCAGGTCGGAGCGGTGGCGGCGTCGTCTGTCACGGTCGGGCAGCCTAGCCGATCGGCCGAGGCTGATCTGTCGGGCGCGGGACGCGTGCTCAGAGCACCCGCGGTGGCGTGTTGCCCGCGGCGACGATGGCACGGCGGATCGGCACGGCGGCCAGGAGCAGGAAACCGACCACGAAGAAGATCAGCAGTGAGACCAGGCCCACCCGGTAGGAGGCGGTGAGTTGGAACACCAGGCCGAAGGCGAGCGGGCCGAGCCAACTGGTGCCCTTGTCGCTGATCTCGTAGAAGCCGTAGTACTCGCCCTCCTTGCCGACCGGGATGAGCTGGCTGAACAGCGACCGGCTCAACGCCTGGCTGCCGCCGAGGACCAGGCCGATGCCCGCGCCGAGGATCATGAACGGCACCGGCGCCTCGGCGGGCAGCCGGAACGCGGCGATGATCACACCGGTCCAGAGCACCAGGCTGAGCAGCACGGTCTTCCACGCGCCGATGCGCCTGGCCAACGCGCCGAGGCTCAGCGCGCCACCGAAGGCGAGGAACTGCACCAACAGGATCGTGATGATCAGGGTGCTCTGCTCCAGGCGCAGCTCCTCGGTGCCGTACTGACTGGCCAGGGTGATGACGGTCTGGATGCCGTCGTTGTAGACCAGGAAGGCGAGCAGGAAGAACAACGTCAACGGGTACGCCTTGATCTCCCGCATGGTCCGACCGAGCTGCCGGAACCCGTCGGTGACCACGTTGCCGCCGCCACCGGCCAGGGCCGCCGCGCTGGGGTGCTCGCGCATCCAGCGCAGCGGCACCAGCGTGAACACCGCCCACCACACCCCGGCGGACACGATCGACCAGCGGGCCAGGTCCAGGGTGCGTTGCGGGTTGTCCCCCTCGTCGAGCAGGGTGATCGCGACGAGGTTGAGCGCCAGCAGCAGACCACCGCCCAGATAGCCGATCGCCCAGCCGCGGCTGGAGATGCCGTCGCGTTCGTCGGGGCCGCCGAGCTGCGGCAGGAACGAGTGGTAGACCACGACCGCCGCGCCGAAGGAGATGTTGGCGACCAGGAACAACGCCCCACCGAGCAGGTAGCGGTCGCCGGTGACGAAGGCCATCGCGATGGTCGCGCCGGCACCGGTGAACGCGGCCCCGCCGAGCAGCCGCTTCTTGTGCGCCGACCGGTCGGCGATCGCCCCGATGACCGGCAGCACGAACACGGTGAGGAACACCGACAGCGAGATCAGGTACGGGTAGTAGGACCCGGCGGCGATGGTGATGCCCAGCGGGTGCACGGACCCGTCGCAGGTGTCCGCGCCCAACTCGCAGCCGGCGGCCAGCTCGGCGACGGTGGTCAGGAACGGGCCGAGGAACACGGTGATCACCGTGGTCTGGAACGCGGAGTTGGCCCAGTCGTAGATGTACCAGCCCCGACGCTCGCGGCGGGTGCTCGACGCGGGCGGGGTGTCGTCCACCGTGGGGGTCACGGTCTCGGCCATCCGGGGGTCCTTCGACGGATCAGGCGGCCCAGTGGCCGCGGCTGCGGTAGACGTCGCGCAGCACGCCGACGTGATCGGTCATGATGCCATCCACGCCACGATCCAGTAAGTCGTGCATCTGGGCGGGTTCGTCGATCGTCCAGACGTGCACCTGAAGGCCGAGTCGGTGGCAGTAGTCGAGGAACCGGCGGTCCACCACCGGCACCCGCCCGTAGCGCGGTGGCACCTGCGCGGCGACCACCGACGGGGGCAGCCGCAGCGGCCGCCCGTGCAGCGACGCGAGCCGCAGCCGGGCGACCCCGCGCATGCCGAGGCTGGTCGCCACCCGCCCCTGCGTGAGCGCGCGTAGCCGGGTCAGCCGGGCGTCGCTGAACGACGCGAGCAACACCCGGTCGCCGGCGCCGGCCCGGGTCACCGTCGCGACCGCCGGCTCGACGCCGCCGTCGGCCTTCACGTCGATGTTGAAGCGGACCTGCGGCCAGGCGCCCAGCACCTCGTCGAGCCGGGGTACGACGGCGGCGCCGCCGACGCGTACCGAGGCGAGGTCGGCCCAGTTCAGCTCGGCGATGCGCCCCGCCTCGCCGGTGACCCGTCGCAACGTCGGGTCGTGGAAGACCACCGCCACGCCGTCCGCGGTGGCGTGCACGTCGGTCTCCACGTACCGGTAGCCCAGCCCGATGGCGCGGGCGAACGCCTCGGTGGTGTTCTCGTCTCCCTCGGCGGCACCGCCACGGTGGGCGAACGCCAGCGGCGCGGGCGCGTCCAGGTAGCCGAATCGGGTCAACACGCGACGCAGTATGCCCCCGGTTGGTGGCCGGGGGGTGACCGGCCGGCGTCTGTCGCCCGTGCGCGCCGCCGCCCGGGGTCAGGCCAGCTTCTCGGCGGTCGCCCGGTGCGCGGCGACCAGCAGCAGCACGACCAGCAGCATCGCCCCGGCGAGCGCGCCGAGGTGGTTCTGTGCCGCCAGTGTCAACGGGGGCTCCGGCGAAGGGAACGAGGACGCGACCGCGTAGGTGAAGATCGCCTTCCACGATCCCCAGGCGAACAGCCCTCCGGACGCCACCCAGGTCAGCAGCATGGGTGTCCGGAGGCCCGCGCCGGCGCGCCGGCGCAGGACAGCCCACGTTCCCCCGGCGGCGATCAGGGCCCAGAGTCCGCTGTTGCCGGTCCAGATGTACCACTGGGCATCACGGTGGTCGAGGGCCGCCTGGTCGAGTCCGACGCTGCCGCCCAGCGACCAGTAGATCTGCGGTAGCCCGAGTGCGACGCTCACGGCCGCCGCCAGGTTGGCCACGGTGCGTTGCACCGCCCAGGTCGTGCCTTCCACGGCCGACCTCGCGGGTGTCGGGTCGGTGAAGGCCTGCGGCCAGCGTTGCCAGACGTAGAGGGGAACGGCGACGGCCACCCCGAGGCCGAATCCGGCGAAGGACACCGACAGCAGAGCGATCTCCCAGGCGGGCACGACCGCGTCGGCCGCGGTGTCACCTCCGCTGTCGGTCAGTGCCAGCACCGGCAGGATCGGGATCATCGGTACGAGGAACCCGGTGCCGACCCACGCCGGCAGGAGGATCAGCCAACCCGGGATCCGCATGCCCCACCGTTGCCCCAGCGCCAGGCCGAGCAGGATGGCGGCTGCGGCCATCGCGACAGTCAGTCCGTTGACCGCCGTCCAGTTCAGCCTGCTCCAGGCGCCGTCGTGCAGGCCGCCGCCACGGAGACCGTCAAGCGTCCAGACGATCTTGACGATGAGGTACGGCGTCATCGCGAGAGCGGCTCCGTACCCGGCGAAGCGTCGTAGCGTCGTCCACCGCTCTCCCGCGCCGTTGGTCTCCGCCGTCATGACCGACCTCCCTGGTGAACGCGCGCGGGCGGTTCCGCGACGTGCTGGCACCTTCTCGCCCGCGTGCCTGCCTGCCTGCCTGCGTGCCTGCGTGGCCGGCACCGAAGAAGCGGGCCGCGGTATCTTGCCGAACCGATCGGGTCGATCGTCGACGGTTCGTGGGCGTCACGGATCCCCCGACCACGGGAGATACCTCCTGTGCGTGGGGGAGGGCGGTGCGGCCCGTGATCCACTCGGCTTCCGGAAAGGCGGGGTGTCCGGGGCGCGGGTATGCCCCGGTTTTCCGGAAGCCGAGTCGATCATCGGCGCCTGCCGCGGTCGGCTAGCTCGACCGGCGGTGCGCCCGGCTGAGGTCGGTCGGGCGGCCCGGATCGACGTGCCGGGGCCGGTCCGGCTCGTCGGGGCGCAGCGGGGTGAGGGCGTCGGTGAGCGCGTCGATGATCCGGTCGGTGGCCCGGCGGGCGGCGCCGGGGGTCTCGGTGTTCGTCTCGCCCAGGTCGACGGGAGCGCCGAAGTGCACCCGGATCACCGGGCGGCGCCACAGTGCGCGGGCGATGCCGCGCAGCATTCCGCGCGGCGCCCGGTAGGGCAGCACCTCGTGGGCGCCCCACTGGGCGATCGGCACGACCGGAGCGCCGCAGGCCAGGGCGAGTCGGGCCGCGCCGGTCTTGCCGCGTTCGGGCCACATGCCGGGGTCCAGGCCGATGCGCCCCTCGGGGTAGATGAGGATCACCGATCCCCGGGCGACGGCGCTGGCGGCGTCGTCGAGTGCCCGGTGTACGGCGCTGGTGCCCCGGTCGACGCGGATGTGCCCGGCGTGGCGCATGGCGGCACCGAACACCGGCACGCGGAACAGCCCGGCGGTCGCCATGATCCGGGGGGCGATGCCGCGGGTCTGGCAGGCGGCGGCCATGACGAGGGGGTCGAACGGGCTGATGTGGTTGGCGGCCAGCACCAGCGGGCCGCGGCGCAGGTGCGCCGGGACGTCGCCGGTGACCTCGAGGCGGGCCAGCAGGCCGACCAGGCCCCGCACCAGCAGGAGGGCGGCGCGCCAGATCAGCGGCGGCTGCCAGGGGGAGTGTGCGGTGTCCATCAGCGCGCCATCGTCGCACGCGGCGGTGTGGTCGCGAGCGCGGGTCGGGGTGATCAGGGTCATTGGTCCCGGGTCGGTTCGGGTCGCCCGGCCCTGCCGAATCCGCTACGACGAGCAGTAGTATTTACTACGTCTCGTAGTACGAATGGGTGGGGGTTTCGAGTGGACGCGTTGGACGTTGCCCGCTGGCAGTTCGGTGTCACCACCGTCTACCACTTTCTCTTCGTGCCACTGACCATCGGCCTGTCCGTGCTGGTCGCCATCCTGCAGACGATGTGGCACCGCACCGGCAACGAGCGCTACCTGAAACTCACCAAGTTCTACGGCAAGCTGTTCCTGATCAACTTCGCGATGGGCGTGGTCACCGGCATCGTGCAGGAATTCCAGTTCGGCATGAACTGGAGCGACTACTCCCGCTTCGTCGGCGACATCTTCGGCGCGCCCCTGGCCATCGAGGCGCTCGTCGCGTTCTTCCTCGAATCCACCTTCATCGGCCTGTGGATCTTCGGATGGGACCGGCTGCCCAAGCGCGCCCACCTGGCCAGCATCTGGGCCGCCGCGATCGGCACGAACCTGTCCGCGTACTTCATCCTCGCCGCGAACTCGTTCATGCAGAACCCGGTCGGCTACCGGATCAACCCCGACAGCGGGCGCGCCGAGCTGACCGACTTCCCGGCCGTGCTGACCAACAAGGTCGCCCTGATCACCTTCCCGCACACCCTGGCCGGCTCGTTCCTGGTCGCCGGGTCGCTGGTCGTCTCCGTCGGCCTGTGGCACCTGATCCGCAACCGCGACTCGGCCGACACCGGCGCGTACCGCTTCGCCACCAAATTCGGCTCCTGGGTGGTCCTGGTCGCCTCCGCCGCCGTGCTGTTCACCGGCGACATCCAAGGCAAGATCATGACGGACGTGCAGCCGATGAAGATGGCCGCCGCCGAGGGCCTCTACACCACCGAGAGCCCCGCCTCGTTCTCCGTACTCACCATCGGCAGCCTCGACGGCAGCCGCGAGGTGTTCGCCCTCAAGATCCCGTACCTGCTGTCGTACCTGGGCACCGGCGACCCGCACGGCACCGTGCACGGCATCAACGACCTGCAGGCCCAGTACGCCACCCAGTACGGGGCGGGCGGCTACACCCCGATCATCCCGGTCACCTACTGGAGCTTCCGCTTCATGATCGCCTTCGGGATGGCCGCCGGCGCCATCGCCCTGCTGGTCCTGTGGAGCCAGCGCAGGGGCCGCACCCCCAGCAGCAGGTGGCTGCTGCGCGCCGGGCTGGCGATGCCGGTGCTGCCGCTGCTGGCCAACTCCTTCGGCTGGATCTTCACCGAGATGGGCCGCCAGCCGTGGATCGTCTTCGGCGAGATGCTCACCCGCAACGGAGTGTCGCGCAGCGTCTCGCTGGCCGAGGTGCTCACCTCGTTCACCGCGTTCACGCTGATCTACGCCACCCTCGCCGTGATCGAGGTCAAGCTGCTGCTGCGCTACGCCAAGGCCGGCGTACCGGACGTCACCGAACAACCCCCCACCGACGACACCGACGACGCCGAGCGCCCGCTCGCCTTCGCCTACTGATCCCGGAGCCCATCGTGGACCTGACCACCATCTGGTTTCTCCTCGTCGCCGTGCTGTTCACCGGGTACTTCATCCTGGAGGGCTTCGACTTCGGCGTCGGCATGCTGCTGCCCGTCCTGGGCCGCGACGACCGGGAACGCCGCGTTCTGATCAACACCATCGGCCCGGTCTGGGACGGCAACGAGGTCTGGCTGATCACCGCCGGCGGCGCCATGTTCGCCGCGTTCCCGGAGTGGTACGCCACCCTGTTCTCCGGCTTCTACCTGCCGCTGCTGCTGATCCTGCTGGCCCTGATCGCCCGCGGCGTCGCCTTCGAGTACCGGCACAAGCGCCCCGAGGCGTCCTGGAAGCGCCGCTGGGACACCGCGATCGTGGTGGGCTCGGTGGTGCCGGCGATCCTGTGGGGCGTCGCCTTCGCCAACATCCTGCGCGGTGTGCCGCTGGACGCCGACCACGAGTACGTCGGCGGCCTGCTGGACCTGCTCAACCCGTACGCCCTGCTGGGCGGCGCGACCACCCTTGCGCTGTTCGCGACCCACGGCGCGGTGTTCCTCGCCCTGAAGACCACCGGCGACATCCGCGAGCGCGCGGGCGCGCTCGCCGTGCGCCTGGGCGTCGGCGCCGCCGTGCTCGCGGTCGCCTTCCTGGCCTGGACGCTGAGCATCCGCTCCAGCACCGCCGCCGTCGTGCTCGCCGTCGCCGCGGCCCTCGCCCTGCTCGGTGGGCTCGCCGCCGCCCGGGTACGCCGGGAGGGCTGGGCGTTCACCGGCACCGCCGTGGCGATCGGCCTGGCCGTGGCGACCCTGTTCGCGGCGCTGTTCCCGAACGTGCTGCCCTCCACCCTGGACGCGGCCGGCACGCTCACGGCCACCAACGCCGCCTCCACCCCGTACACTCTGAAGATCATGACCTGGGTCGCGGTGATCTTCACCCCGGTCGTGCTCGGCTACCAGGCCTGGACGTACTGGGTGTTCCGCAAGCGCATCGGCGTGGTCAACATCCCCCAGCACTGAGCGAAGTAGGCCGGCGCACGATCGCGCCCGTGCCGACCCCGTCGATCATGGAATTGTGGTGCCCGGCCTGGGCCAGTTCGGGTCCTTTGTCACCCACCACAACTCCTTGATCGACGGCAGAGGGCGGCGGGGGCGGGGCGGGGGAATCGGCGGTCGGCTCCGGTCGGCCCCCGCTAGGGTGTGCCGATGTCCGAGCCTGTGCACGTTCGTGAACTCAGCACCGACGACCTTGACGCCGCCTGGGAGTTGGGACGGTTCGCGTTCGGCTCCGACCCGCAGCCCCCCGCGCACGCCACCGTCACGCCTGCCGGCATGACCCGCTACGGCGCGTTCGACGACAGTGGCCGGCTCGTCGGCAAGGCCGTCGACCTGCACCACGACCAGTGGTGGTCGGGCCGGGCGGTGCCGGCCGCCGACGTCGCCGGGGTGGCGGTCGCCCCCGAGGCCCGGGGCCGGGGCGTGGGCCGTGCCCTGCTCACCGCTCTGCTGCGCGGGGCCCGCGAGCGTCAGGCGGCGGTCAGCGCCCTCTACCCGACCATCGCCGCCCCGTACCGGGCGTGCGGGTGGGAAGCCGGCGGTGTGCTGCGTACCGTCGATCTGGCCACCGCCGCGCTGCCCCGGCATCGGCCGTCGCCGGATCTGGCGGTGCGGGCCGGCACGACGGCCGACCTGCCCGCCGTCGCCGGCCTGTACGAGCGGGTCGCGCGGCACCGCAACGGCATGCTGACCCGTCGGGGCGAGTTGTTCGACTTCTTCGCCGCCGACCGGGGCCTGCCCGGCGACGGTCTCACCCTGGTCGAGGACGACGGCCACCTGGTCGGGTACGCCACCTGGCAGCGCGGCCGGGGCTACGGCGCCGACTCGGTGCTCACCGTGGACGAGGCCCTGGCCGTCACCGCCGAGGCCGCCCGGGAGCTCGTCGGGGTGCTCGGCAGTTGGGCCAGCGTCGCACCGACGCTGCGGCTGTGCCCGCTCGACGGCGACGCGGTCAGCCCGCACCTGCCGCTGGAGTCGGCCCGCGACCACGAACGGGACCTGTGGATGCACCGACCGGTCGACGTCGCCCGCGCCGTGAGCGCACGGGGGTGGCCCGCCCATGCCCGGGGCGTGGTCGACTTCGGCCTCACCGACGCGCTCGCCGACTGGAACACCGGCACCTGGCGGTTGACAGTCGCCGACGGCGCCGCCGAGCTGACCCGGGTCGGCGGCGAGGTCGACCTGCGACTGGACGTGCGCGGTTTCGCCCTGCTCTACGCCGGGGCGGCCCGCGCCCGCTCGGTGGCACAGGCCGGGTTGCTGCACCACGGCCCGGGTGTCGACCCGGCCGCGCTCGACCTGCTGGGCGCCGGGGGTCCGGCGCAGTTGCTCGACTACTTCTGACCGGCGGCCGATGATTGATCGGGAACTCGCCAGCGGCAGCGGACAGATACAGGTGTGACAGCCGAGATGCGGGCCCGGATCCGGGCCGGAGACTCCGACGCGTTGGGTGAGCTCTTCGACGAGCACGCCGACGCGGTTCATCGACATGCGCTGTGGAGCGGGAGCGATCCGGCGCACGCCGAGGACGTGGTGTCGCTGACCTTCCTGGAGGCGTGGCGGATCCGCGAGTCCCTGCGCCCGGACGGGGACAGTCTGCGGCCGTGGCTGCTGGGGATCGCGACAAACGTGCTGCGCAACCGCCGCCGGGCGGCGCGCCGACACCGGGAGGCGTTGCGGCGGTTGCCGGTGCGCGACACCGTCCCGGACTTCGCCGACGCCGTGGTCGACCGGATGCACGACGCCGAGCAGGTGGCTGCCGCCCTGGCCGGGCTGCGGGCGCTGCGCCGCGCGGACCGGGAGGTGTTCCTGCTCTGTGTGTGGTCGCAACTGGACTACGCGGCGGCGGCCGAGGCGCTGGGCGTACCCGTCGGGACCGTGCGCTCCCGGCTGTCGCGGGCCCGCGTCCGACTGCGCGCGCTGGCGCAGCAGGAACTGGCCGGCACCCCGATGACCCCCGTCGAGCAGGGAGAGTACCGATGACAGAGCCGTCCGCTCCGCCCGTGCCGGCTCTGCCGGCGGTGCGCCGACAGGCGCTGCGGCATCATCTGCTGACCGAGGTCCGGCGGCCGTCGCGGCGGCCCCGACGGGTACGGGTGCTCGTGCCGGTGTCGGCGGCGTTGGCCGTCGCGATCACGACCGGGATGATCACCCAGCCGTGGGCACCGGACAGCGCGCCACTCGTCGTCCCGGTCGCGCAGGGCGAACGCCTCGGCGCGACGCTGCTGCTCAACCGGATGGCCGCGGCCGCCGCCGCGAAGCCGGTGCCACCGGCGGGCACGGGCCGCTACGTCTACATCAGGAGCCGGGGGGCCTTCGCCGAACTCGGCGACGGCCCGGCGCGGCTGCGACAGGTGCACGAGCGGGAGATCTGGATCCCCCGCGACGAGCGGGGTGAGGGCCTGCTGCGGCAGCCGTTCTTCGACGCGCCGATCGTCGGCGTGATTCCTGAGCGCGAGACGCTTACCGACGTGACACCGAACGCCGCGCTGGTCGACCTGCCCGAGGACCCAGACGCCCTGCTGGCGAAGCTGTACGCCGAGCGCGCCCAGCGGGGCCCGGGCACCAGCCGCGACGGTGCGGCGTTCACCGCGATCGGCGACATCCTGCGCGAGTCGTTGGTGCCGCCGCGCACGAGCGCCGCGCTCTACCGGGCCGCGGCGAAGATCCCCGGGGTCGAGATGGTGCGCGGAGCCACCGACGCGGCCGGACGGCGGGGGATAGCCGTCGCGCACACCGAACGCAGCCGCCGCGACGAGTGGATCTTCGATGAGCAGACGTTCGACTATCTCGGTGAGCGCAGCTATCTCGTGGCGGACACCGCCGACGGGCCGGCCGGGACGGTGTTGGGCACGACCGCGGTGCTGCAACGGGCCGTGGTGTCGCAGCTCGGGCAGCGCCCGGCGCGGTAGGTGACCAGGCGGCCGGCACCCAACGCGCTGGGTGCCGGCCGCCTGACTGCCGGCGTCCGGTCAGGCTGGGATCGCCGCCAGCTCGGCGTTCGCGCGGTGGGTGACGAGGGTGAGCACCCGGGCTGCCGTGCTGGCCTCGTCGGTGGGGATGTCCGCGTACAGCCGGGCACTGAGGTCCGCGACGGCGGCGACGACGCCGCGCTGGGCGGCGTGACCGGTGTCGGTGAGCGCCACCAACGGCTCCTCGCCGGCCGGGGAGGAGGGGCGCTCGACCGTTGCCAGGCCGGCGTCGACGAGGTGGGCGATCAGCTGGTGCACGGTCGGCTCGTCGACCTTGAGGGTGCTGGTGACCCGCTGCGTGAGGTGTGCGGCCTCGACCGGGCCCTGGGCGAGGGCGTTGAGGGCGACCAGTTGGGTGAACGTGACGCCCAGGGGTGCGGTGGCCCGTTCGAGCAGGGCGCGGGTGGCGTAGTGGGCTTGGCCGATGACCTGCCCGTTGAGGGTGGGGACGGTGGACATGACGCCTCCTTCGAAACGTTGGCCGGGCCAACGTTGGTCGCGCCAACGTAACACTCGATTGTGGGTTGCGCCAACGATTACTGGTAGACTGCACCCCATGGACCACGCGGCCCCGCAGTCACCCGCCGGGCTGCGCACCACCCCGACCTGGCTGCTCAACCAGACCGCCACCCACGCCGGCCGGCTCATCAGCGAGGCCTTCGCCGCGCACGACCTGCGCGGCTACCACTACCGGCTGCTCGCCACCCTCGCCGAGGACGGGCCGGCCAGCCAGGCCGACCTCGGCCGCCGCTGCGGCATCGACCGCAGCGACGTCGTCGCCGCCGTCAACGACCTGGCCGGCCGAGGGCTCGTCGTGCGCGCCCCCGACCCGGCCGACCGCCGCCGCAACATCATCAGCAGCACCGAAGCCGGCGCCGCCGAGGCCCGCCGGCTGGGCGACACCCTCGACCGCGTCCAACACGACCTGCTCGCCCCGCTGTCCACCACCGAGCGTGCCCAACTGACCCGACTGCTCACTCGGCTACTGGAGCACCACAGCCGGCCCTGACCCGCCTCAGCGGGCCTCGCGCAGCTCCGCCAGCCGGGCCTCGATCTCGGCCAACTCGGCGCGCAGCTTCTCCGCCTGCTGCTCCGCCTCGGCCCGCTCGGTGCCGAGGATCTGCTCCACCGCCTCCTGCACCCCGGGCACGTCCACCAGCGCCACCATCTTCAACGCCTCCGCCGGCTTCACCACGTACGGCTTCGCGAGAGCCTTGCTGCCCTGCTGCGCCGCGACGGTCCACTCACCGTCGGCGTACGCCAACGTCACCGTCAGCCCCGCCGGACCCTTCGGCTTGACGGCCTTGACCGCCCGCCGCGCCGGCGGCTTCTCCGTCTGCTCCACCTTCGGCTCCTCCTGTCGCTGCGCGGGCACCCGCGGCGTGTCCAACACGAACTCCGGCGCGGGCGGCGTCACGGGCGCCTCCTGCGGCTCCGGCTCCGGCTTCGCCTCCACCACCCGACGACCCGCACCCTTGGGCGCCACCGCCAGGTCGGCGGGGGAGAACGGCAACTCGTCGCGACCGAAGCGCACCACCACGAACTCGTCAGACACCTCCGGGTCGGTCAGCTCGACCACCTGACCAACCTGACCGGCGATCTGCCCCGCCGCCGCGGTGAACACCACCCGCGGCTTGCGCCCGGCCGCCAACGCCTCCCGGATGCTCTGCACCTCGCTAGTGGACAAACCCTGGCCGGCATCCATCACAACCCTCTTCCGTACACCTGTTTGATTGCTGTCTTGATACCAGCCGGCTGCGACACCCGCCGCACGGGGCTCACCGCCGCTCAGCCGCCCAAGGCGCGCAGCGCCCGGTCCGCATGGTCGTTCATGCTGACCTCGCTGTGGATCACCTCGATGATCCGCCGGTCCGTACCGATCACGAACGTCATCCGCTTCATGCTCAACGGCCCCAACGGCACCCGCCGCCTGACCCCGAACAGCTGCGCCACCGTGCCGTCGACATCCGACAGCAGCGGATAGTCGAAACCGTGCAACTTCGAGAACTCGGCCTGCTTGGCCACCGGGTCCCGACTGATGCCCACCCGCGACGCACCCAGCGCCGTGAACTCCGCCGCCAGGTCCCGGAAGTGGCAGCTCTCCGCCGTGCACCCCCGAGTCATCGCCGCCGGATAGAAGAACAACACCACCGGCCCGGTCGCCAGGAACTCCGACAGCCGCCGCGGCGTGCCCGTCTCATCCGGCAGCTCGAAATCCCGCACCACGTCGCCGACACCCACACCCGCCACCGCACACCTCCGTTGTCCGATCGAACGCGCGGTGAGCGTAAGCGATCACACCCGGAACGCCGCCACCTCGTCGGCCTGGGCCCGCCCGCGCCGCGCCCGCCCGCCGCAGGTGACCCTCCTCCCGACGAACCCGGCCGCGCCGGTCACGGTAGCGTCGGCGCGACCGACGCGCAGCCGACAGAAGCTCGGGAGGCACCATGGCACCCGTCACCGTCATCACCGGCGGCGGCCGTGGCATCGGCGCGGCCACCGCCCGCCGCCTCGCCCAGGCCGGTCACCACATCGCCCTGTGCTACCGCCGCGACGACACCGCCGCCGCGACCGTCCTGACCGACCTGCGCACCGCCGGAGCACAGGCCATCGCGGTACGCGCCGACACCACCGACCCCGACCAGGTCGCCGGCCTGTTCGACGCCGCCACCCAACTCGGCCCCCTCACCGGCCTGGTCAACAACGCCGGCGTCACCAGCCCCATCGGGCCCTTCACCGAGCTACGCGTCGACGACCTGCGCCGCGTCGTCGACGTCAACCTCGTCGGCTACGTCCTCTGCGCCCAACAGGCCGCCCGCCGACTCACCGACGGCGGCGCGATCGTCAACGTCTCGTCGGCCGCCGCCACCCTCGGCAGCCCGGGGGAGTACGTGCACTACGCCGCCGTGAAGGCCGCCACCGACACCCTCACCATCGGCCTCGCCAAGGAACTCGCCCCCAGGGGCATCCGGGTCAACGCCGTCGCACCGGGCATCGTGCGCACCGACATCCACGCCGACTCCGGCGTACCCGACCGCGCCGACACCGCCGTCGGTCGCATCCCCCTGGGCCGCGCCGGTGAACCCGACGAGATCGCCGCCGCCATCGCCTGGTTGCTCGGCCCCGACGCCTCGTACACCACCGGCACCGTCCTGCGGGTCTCCGGCGGCCTGTGAGCCGGGGCGCGCGGCACCCCGGCTCACCGCTCAGGGCGTGCACACCCTCAGTGCGTGAACAGCTTCGCCGCCGTGATGACCGTCTGCACCACCCCGTAGCCGAGCAGCACCGCCACCACCAACCAGGAGGTCCACAACCGGGCCTGCTGCCCGGATCGGCTGTCGTCGCTCATCGCGTGCCACTCCTCTCCGCCACGGTGTCCTCATCCACGCCACGCTCCGACGACGGTTCGTGGTAGCGCTGCGGCACCGGCCGCACCAGCAGGTTCGCCACGAACCCCACGGCCAACACACCCACCATCGTGAACAACGCCGGCCGGTACGCCGCCGCCGTCAACGAACCCGGCTCACCCTGCGCGTCGAGGAAACCGTTGACGATCAGCGGACCCGCGATCCCCGCCGCCGACCAGGCGGTCAGCAACCGGCCATGGATCGCACCTACCTGGAACGTGCCGAACAGATCCCGCAGGTACGCCGGCACCGTGGCGAACCCACCGCCGTAGAACGACAGGATCACGCACGCCAACAGCACGAACAACGCCGTCGCGCTCTGCCCGACCAGGGCCAACAGCGCGTACAGCACCATGCCGACCCCCAGGTACACCAGGTAGATCGGCTTGCGACCGATGACGTCCGACGTCGACGACCACACGAACCGGCCGGCCATGTTGAACAGCGACAGCAGCCCCACGAACCCGCCGGCCGCCGCCACCGACACCGCCGACGTGCCGTTGTCCCGGAAGAAGTCCTGGATCATCGGGCTGGCCTGCTCCAGGATGCCGATGCCCGCGGTCACGTTGCAGAACAGCACCACCCACAGCAGCCAGAACGAGCGGGTCCGCACCGCGTTCGCCGCCGACACGTTCGCCGTGGTGACAAGCGGTTTCGCCGCCACACTCGCCGGGTCGAACCCGGCCGGGCGCCAACCCTGCGCCGGCACCCGCACGTTCGCCACCCCGAACATCATGATCACGAAGTAGCCCAGGCCGAGCGTCACGAACAACCACACCAGCGCGCTGCCCGACGCCGTCGAGCCCGCGTTGGCCGGATCGTAGCCGGCGTCGAACAACGACAACAGTTGCCGCGACAGGGGAGAGGCGACCATCGCCCCACCACCGAACCCCATGATCGCCAACCCGGTGGCCAGACCCGGCCGATCCGGAAACCACTTGATCAACGTGGAGACGGGGGAGATGTACCCAATGCCCAGACCGATGCCGCCGAGCAACCCGTAGCCCAGATACAGCAACCACAACTGCTTCGTGGCGATACCCAACGAACCCACCAGGAAGCCCGCCGCCCAGAAACAGGCCGAGACGAACATCGCCTTACGCGGCCCGTTCGCCTCCACCCAGGTCCCGGCGACCGCCGCGGACAACCCCAACATCACGATCGCGATGCTGAAGATCACCCCGATCGCGGTCTGACTGGTGTCGAAGTGGGCGATCAGCGAGTTCTTGTAGACGCTTGTGGCGTACACCTGACCGATGCAGAGGTGGATGGCCAACGCCGCCGGGGGAATGAGCCACCGGCTGTAGCCGGGCGGCGCGACGGTGTGCCGACGATCGAGTGCGGAAAGCATGCGCTGCTTCCTCTCCGACGAGGACGAGAGACGTCCCGCACAACGTGCCCACAGCACACCCAGGCGGCAAACCTCACCAGCGCCGGACGGTCCCTCCGCTGAGCTGAGCGGTCAGTCAGCTACCGCAGGTCCGGCGTGTGCCAGCCACCCGCCAACGCCTCGGCGTCCGCCGGACCCCAACTGCCCCTGTCGTACGACTGCACCGCCGCCGGCAAGTCCAGGATCGGCTCGACAACGCGCCACTCCTGCTCGATCGTCTCCTCGCGCGCGAAGCGCAGGTGCAGCCCATCCATCGCGTCGTCGAGCAGCCGCTCATACGCCTCCTGACGACGACCGAAAGCCGCGCCGAAGTCGACGGACAGATCCACCGGACGACTCGCCACCTCGGCACCCGGACTCTTCGCCTGGATCGACATCGTGATGCCGTCCCCACGCCCGAGCCGGAACCGCAGCAGATTCGCAGCCGTCGCCGTGCCCCGCTCGGCCGGGATCAGCGAACGCTGCGGCTGCTTGAACTCGACCACGACCTCCGTCGCCGTCCCCGGCAACGACTTACCGGCCCGCAGGTAGAACGGCACACCGGCCCAGCGGGGGGAGTCGACTGTCAACCGGGTGGCCACGAACGTCTCCGTGTTCGAATCCGCTGCCACCCCCGGCTCGTCCCGGTAACCGGCGTACTGACCCCGCAC
Organism: Micromonospora sp. NPDC049101; assembly: GCF_040648675.1. Lineage (NCBI taxonomy): Bacteria > Bacillati > Actinomycetota > Actinomycetes > Micromonosporales > Micromonosporaceae > Micromonospora > Micromonospora sp. NPDC049101. Next base: position 141,358 of record NZ_JBEZED010000006.1, read on the forward strand.
GGTGAACTCCGGCGACAACGGCACGATCTGCCGCAACACCGACACCTCCGCCGCACGGAACGCATCGACGTCCTCGCTGTCGGGTGCCTCCATCGCGATCAACGCGACGACCTGCAGGATGTGGTTCTGCAACACGTCCCGGGTGGCACCCACCGTGTCGTAGAAGCCGGCGCGGCCCTGCGTGCCGAAACCCTCAGCCAGGGTGACCTGGACGTTGTCAATGTGCTGGTTGTTCCACAACGGCTCGAACAACCGGTTGGCGAACCGGAAGGCATACAGACCCTCGACGGCCTCCTTGCCCAGGTAGTGGTCGATACGGAACACCCGCTCCGGATCGAAAGCCCCCCGCAGCGTCCGATCCAACTCGCGGGAGGACTCCAGGTCACGCCCGAACGGCTTCTCCACGATCACCCGACCCCGATCGGCCAGACCGGCCGCCGCGAGACCCTGCACCACGGCACCGAACACCGCCGGAGGGATCGCCAGATAGAAGACCGGCCGCTCAGCACCCCGCAGACGCTCGGCCAGCCGCTGGTACGTGGCCGGATCCGCGTAGTCACCCGAGATCATCGACAGGTTGTGCGCCAGCACGTCGAAGGTCTCGTCGTCGACCTCGTCGTTGGCCTCGGCGACCGACTTACGAGCCGTCGTGACGAGCTGCTGATCATCCCAGGGGGACCGGGCCACGCCGATCACCGGGACATCGAGGCGGCCGCGCCGAGTCAACTCGTACAGCGCCGGGAACAGCTTCTTCGAGACGAGGTCGCCGGTGACGCCGAACAGCACTACCGCATCTGAGCGCATGTGCATGGCACTTCCATTCGATCACGTTGTCCTGATCTTCCGAACGGACAACGGCACGACCCGTACCGAGAATTCCCCGGCGGCCGGCGCGCGTGAGGTCGGCGACAGCGACGGCGCCTACCGTGCAGGCTTACCGACCCGATGGACCAGCGCCCTCCACCATCCCCTTCACCGCACCGCCACGGCATGAGACGTTGGTGCACCACCACCACCCACAAGGACTCCCATGAACCTGGCGTTCCACCAAACAGCGGCAACCGGACCAGCGGTGGTGTGCCTGCCCATGTTCAGCCTGAGCCGCGCCGCCACGGCCGCCGCCTTCAGCCCCGCCCTCGCCGGCGCGGGCCTCCGCGAGATCTACCCGGACCTGCCCGGCCACGGAGAAACCCCCGCGAACTGCGCACCCACCTCCCAGGCAGTGCTGGACACCGTCTGCGCGTGGCTCGACCACCACCTCGACGCACCGGCCCTACTGGCCGGCGGCTCCTACGGCGCGTACCTGGCCGCCGGCATCGCACGCCAACGACCCGACCTCGTCCGCGGCCTGCTCCTCGTCTGCCCCGGAGTCACCATCGCCCGCGACAGCCGCGACCTGCCCGACGACCCACCGCTCACCGCGCCCCCGGGCTGGCTCGACGCCGCCCCCACCGCCCTGCACCAGCACTTCGACGCCGCCCTGGGCCAGCGCACCCCCGAGGTCGTCGCGACGGTGCTCGCGGCACTGGACTCCGGCGGCCCCGGCGACGCGACGTTCCAGCAGAAACTGCAGTCCAGCCCCGACTACGCGCTGCCCGACGAGACCACCGAGGTCGCCTTCGACGGCCCGGTCACCGTGCTCACCGGCCGCCAGGACCGGATCGTCGGCTACGCCGACCAGTTCCGCGCCATGCGCCGCTATCCCCGCGGCACCTACACCGTGCTCGACGCGGCCGGACACTACCTCCCGTACGAACAGCCCACCCCGCTGCGATCACTCACCCAGGACTGGCTGCGCCGTACGCACACCTGACAGCGCGAGCTGGGGGAGCGGGGCCGTGCACGAGTGGTGCCCGGTCACCCTGGAAGGGCGGCCGTCAACTGATCCAAGCCCAGCGAACCCAGCTCCAGGGCCTGCCGATGGAATGCGCGCCGGTCGCCGGGGAAGGACGAGCGGCCTGCCAGCCACACCCGCTCACCCACCTTGTAGGTCAGTGCCTGCCCTGGCCGGCCCAGATAACGCGCGAGTTCGGCGGACGCGTACGGCCCCTGGTGGCAGCGGTCCCGCAGCAGCGCCAGCGCGGCATCCGGCGTCCACACCGCCCCGTCACCTGAGGGCATCGCAAGTCGCAGGTGCAGGCCGATGTCGAGCACGACCCGTGCCGCCCGCAGCAGCTGCATGAACAGGTACCCCAATCGTGCACCCGGCTGCTCGTAGAACCCGAGCTCGTCCATGAACCGCTCGGCGTACAGCGCCCAGCCCTCCTGGCTGCCCGAAAGACCGCCGAGCAGGTTCAGCCGCTGCCCGAGACCTCCCCGGCAGACCTCGGAGCCGAGCTGGAGGTGGTGGCCGGGGACACCCTCGTGGTAGGCGGTGCTGTGGGCATACCAGGTGGGGAAACTCGCCGCGTCCTCGGGGAGGGACCACCAGATGCGACCCGGTCGCGTCAGGTCCCGCGACGGCCCGGTGTAGGCAATGCCGGACGACGTGGTCAACCGCGACTCGATGCGCCGCAGCGGGGCGGGGATATCGAAGTGGACGCCGTCCAGCCGCTCGGTGGCGGCCTCCAACAGCTCCTGCAGCCACGCACCGAACGCCTCCCTGCTGTGCAGCGTGCCGGGCGCGTCGGGGCTGGCGAACCGGGCGAGCACCTCTGGCACGCTCCCGCCCAGCACGTTCGCCTCCGCGATCAGCTCTGCCTCGGTCGCCCGGAACTCGTCCCAGCCCCACTCGTACAGCTCGCGCAGGTCGGGCTCGGCGGCGAGGAAGGTGCGCACCCAGAGCGCGTACCGCTGCTGGCCGAACGCCTCCTGCGCAACGGCCCGCGGTGCCAGGTCCGCGGTCAGCATCTCGGCCAGTTTCCGGTACGCCTCTCGCGAGCCCGTCGCCGCGGCCTGCAACGACGCCCGCTGACGCCCCTCGCCGTAGCGATCCACCAGGGCGACATCGTCGTCGACCCAGTTACGGCAGCGCTGCGCGACGAGCTCCACCTGACGGCGCGCCGGCAGATTGCCGCGCTCCGCGGCGAGGAGAAGACTGCGGGCGTACCCGTCCAGGGCCGCGGGGATCGCGGCCAGGCGTGCGCCGACCCGAGCCCAGCCCTCCTCGAAGGCCGCGCCCTCGGTGCCGCGGCCGGGCACCGCGGCCTCGACGGCCTGGCGGATGAGCTGGGGCGGACCGGTGGCCGCCGCGTGCAGTTCGCGCAGATCCTCCCCGGCGTCGTGGATGGCGACACGCGTGTGCAGCCGTTCCGCGAGGTGGGCGTACAGCGGGGTCGCGGCCGGCGGTGCGTCACCCAAGATCTCAAGCTGGCGCAGGGCGCGGGCGGCGAGGTCGGCGCGGGCCTGGTGGCCCTCCGGGCTGTAGTCGGTAAGCCCGTCGACATCCTGCTCGCCAGCCTCGACGACCGCTGTGCAGGGGTCGAGGCCAGCCATGTCGCACAGGAGTCGATCCGCGAAGTCCTCGATCACGCCGGCAATGCTAGGGCGTTGCGGGGTGTGCCGCAGCAGCGCCAGAGCCGATTCGATAATGCACATTATGTAAAGTAAGCCGGGTTGGCTGGTCCCCTCGCGGTCTTCGGTCGCGCGTCAGGCCCGGCGGGCAGGCATCCTCATGGGATCGGACGAGGCGCGCGTCGACCGGCGGAATGCGGTGGCGCGCCGACCGGCCAGGCCGGCCGTTCTCGCGGTGGTGCCGGCTGCGGCGCGTGTCGGGCAGGTGTGGCATTGGGTGCCTGTCGAGCTGCCCGATGAATGGGTCACGGCTGCTGATTGGGTCATGGCTGCTCGGCGCCGCGACGGGCTGCCCCGCAGTCCGCGGACGACCCGCCCCGTCAGTGGGGCAGCTCGACAGGCGCTCAACAGCAGGCGGCGACGGCCCTGGCCGCCTGAGCGAGGCCCCGCCTCTCCCCTCGCTCACCCTTCCCGGAAAGGCGAAAATGCTGCATAATATCCCTTATGCATGACAAAAAGGACGAATCGCTCGGGATGCTGATCGAGGAGTTCCTGACCGCCCGGGCCACCCGCAAGCCCTCCCCGCACACCCTGGACGCGTACCGCCGGGATCTGCACACGGTGGCCGCCCTGATCGCCGAAGATGCCGCCCCTCCCCTGCCCCTGGCCGCGCTGTCGATCACCGACCTCTCCCCCCGGGTGATGCGCGCGGCCTTCGCTCGGTTCGCCGCTCCCCGGGCGGCCGCGTCGGTGCACCGGGCCTGGTCCACCTGGAACAGCTTCTGCTCGTTTTTGGTGGCCGAGGGGCTGATGGCGGGCAACCCGATGCCGGCGGTCGGGCGACCTCGGGCACTACTCCCCCAGCCGAAGCCGCTGCGCGGCACGGACACCCCCGAGGTGCTGCTCGCGTCGGTGGCGCGCGACGACGGCCGGCAGCGTGACCCGTGGCCGGAGCGGGACGTGGCGGTGTTGGCGGTGGCGTTGTGCGCGGGGCTGCGCCTGTCGGAGCTGCTGGCGTTGCGGGTTGGTTCGCTGGTGGGTCGGCCGGGTGAGCGGCGCATCGAGGTGGCCGGCAAGGGCGGGCGGCCCCGGGTGGTGCCGATCGAGTCCGATCTGGATCGGGTGGTGGCGGACTACCTGGACAGTCGGCGTCGGCGCTTCGGGGTGCGGTCGGTGCGCTCCGATTCGGCGTTGCTTGTGGATCGGCAGGGTGAGCCGCTACGTCGTGGTGGGCTGCAGTATCTGGTGGAGTCGTGTTATCGGCGGGCGGGCATCGGGGACCGGGTGCCGCGTGGGGCGCGGCTGCACGCGTTGCGGCACACGTTCGCGACCCGGTTGGCGGAGGACGGGGCGAGCGCGGCGGAGATCATGCGGTTGTTGGGGCACGCGTCGTTGGCGTCGTCGCAGACGTACATCGAGGTGACGGCGGGGCAGCAGCGTGAGGCGGTGCGGGCCAACCGCACCAATCGGGTGTTGGCGTCGCTGATGGGGGTGGACCGGGATTGAGCGGGTGGCCGCGTGGTGCTGGGGTCAGGATGGTTGGACGTCGTCGAAGAGGGCGAGGGCTTCGGCGGGGTCGGGGCTCACGAGGCGTTCCAGGCCGGCTGTCGTGATCTTCGCCCAGGTGGCGGCTCGTGCCCACATCTGTTCCTCGAAGGCGCGTACGGCCTGGTCCAGGTCTTGGGGGTTGGCGGCGATGGCTTCGGCGAGTTCGGCGCCGTCGAGCATGGCGAGGTTCGCGCCTGCGCCCAGTGGTGGCATCAGGTGGGCGGCGTCGCCCAGTAGCGTCACCCCGCGGACGTGGGTCCAGGTGTGGGATTCGGGCAGGACGTAGAAGGGGCGGTGGACGAAGGCGGTGCCGTGGCCGAGGAGGTCGAGGAGGGGCGGGGCCCAGCCGTCGAACAGGGCCAGCAGGCGCGTTCGGGTGGCCTCGACGTCGGTGGGGTCCAGGTCCGCGTGCCAGTCCAGCGGGGCGCGGAGTTTGGCGTACACCTTGACGTGGCCGCCGCTGTTGCGTTGGGCGACGAGGGATCGGTTGACGCCGTAGGCGGCCACTGAGCCGTCGCCGATCAACTGGGCGAGGTCGGGGTGGCGGGTGTCGATGTGGTCGAGGGAGGTCTCGACCGAGGTGACGCCGGTGTAGTGCGGTGTGACCGGTGAGACTGCCGGGCGGACGCGGGACCAGGCGCCGTCCGCGCCGACCACGAGGTCGAACGTCTCTTGCCGTCCGTCCGCGAAGTGGACAGGCGTGCCGTCGGCGGTCCTGGGCAGCACCTGTGTCACCTCTCGCCCCCACTGCGTGTCGAGTGTGTCGAGCAGGAGGTCGCGGAGGTGTCCGCGGTCGATTTCCGGGTTGGTCTGTTCGTCGGGTCGGGGTTGCCAGTCCCGCAGGACGGTGCCGGCGGTGTCCAGGATGCGCATGGCCTGCCCTTCGGGGCGGGACAGTGCCTGGAAGTCGGCGAGCAGGCCGGCTTTGTCCAGTGCCAGTTGGCCCAGCCCTTCGTGCAGGTCGAGGGTGCCGCCTGGGGGGCGGGCGTCGGGTGCAGGGTCGCGTTCGAGGATGGTGACGGGGTGGCCGTGGCGGTGCAGGACGCGGGCGAAGGTGAGGCCTGCGGGGCCACCTCCGACCACCGCGATACGCTGTCTCATGGCGATACACCGTATCGGCTCGTAGAATGCGTCGCAACAGCAGGGAGTGACCATGACGGTGTGGGACCGGCCGGAGCCGCCGACTTCCCCGGTGCCGCTCGACCGGGAGCGGATCATCGCGGCCGCCGTCGCGCTGGCCGACGAGGGTGGGCTGGAGGCGGTGTCGTTGCGCAAGGTCGCGGCCCGGTTGAACGCCGGCCCGATGCGGCTGTATGGGTACATCTCCACCAAGGACGAGCTGTTCGACCTCATGGTGGACGAGGTGCACGCCGAGCTGCTCCCCGGGGAGCAGCCCGGTGAGTGGCGGGAGGCGTTGCGTGTCCTCGCCCACCGCACCAGACGGGCTGTTCTGCGGCACGAGTGGCTGGCCGACCTGCTCGGTGGTCGCCCGACCCTGGGGCCGAACGGTTTCGCCGTGACCGAGGCCAAGCTGGCCGCCCTCGACGGCCTCGCCGACGTCGACACCGTGCTGCGGGCCGTGGAAACTGTCAGCGCCTACGTCACCGGTGCGATCAGGCGCGAGGTCGCGAACCTGCGGGCCGAGCGTGCCACGGGCCTGTCCAAGCGCGACTGGCAGCGCGCCTCCGGCCCGCACCTGACGACGATGTTGGCCACGGGCCGCTTCCCGGCGCTGAGCAGGGCCGTGCACGACGGCGCGGAGGTGGACGCCGAGGTGTCCTTCGCGACCGGTCTGGACTGGGTCCTCGACGCCGTGGCCGCCAAGCTGACCCGACCGCCGGCGTAGCGCGCAACCGCCCGCTGACCGTGAACAGCGAGCGTCCGCGCCGGTCAGCGGGCGTGCCGCAGCGCCCAGTCGAGGGCGTGGTCGGCGATGCGCTGCCAGCCGTGCTGGGCGGGCAGCAGGTGGGCGTACCCGTCGTAGAGCTCGACCTCGGTGATGGTGTCGCCCTGGTAGTGCGCGGCGTTGGCGCGTTGCACGCTGGGCGGCATGATGTGGTCTTCGGAGCCGGAGATGAACAGCAGCGGGGCGCGTTTGTCGTTGTGGTAGTCGACGGCGATGTCCTGCGGGCCGGGCAGCAGGTTGGCCAGGACGCCGTCCCAGAGGATGCCGCCGGCGGCGGGGATGGCGTAGCGCTCGTACAGGGCGCGGGCCTCGTCCTCGTCGAAGGTGTTGGTGAACGCGTAGTTCCACTGGTCGAAGGTGAAGCCGACGGCCCGGTGCCGGTTGGCGGGGTTTTTCAGGACCGGGAAGGTGGAGCGCAGCTGCGAGAAGGGGGTCACCGTGACGCCTTCGGTGGGTGCGGAGTTGAGCACGACCGCCGAGGTGCCGTACCCGCGGTCGAGCAGCACCTGCGTGAACGCCCCGCCGGCGGAGTGGCCCATGATGATCGGCGGTGTGGGCAGTGCGTCGAGTACGGCGCACAGGTGCGCGATGATCTGCGGCGCGGTGAGTGTCTCCAGGGGGCTGGGGTCGGCGTTGATCGCTTCGACCTCGGCTTCCAGCCCGGGGTACGTGGGGGTGAGCACCTGGAAGCCGTTGGCCCGGTAGTGGGTGGCCCAGTGTTCCCAGCTGCGGGGGGTGACCCAGAACCCGTGGATGAGCACGATCGTGTCCGGTGTGTCGCTCATGGTCAGCTCCGTGGCGGTGGTGGTTTCCAACCTACGCACCGCCGGGCGGGTGGCCGGCGGGTTCAGCCGAGGTCGACCAGCAGGGGGCGGTGGTCGGAGACGGTGGACGGTGGTGCGGTGACGGCCCGTACGGGTGGGAGCTGGTCGAGGGCGTGCCGGTCGGCGAGGATGTGGTCGAGTTGCACGCGGGGCTGCCCGGAGGGGTAGGTGGGGCGGCGGCCCAGGGGGTGCCAGCCGGAGATGAGTCGGGCGGGGCCGGCGGGCAGGTTGAGGTCGCCGAGCAGGATGCGGGGGCCGGGTAGTGCGCGCAGGGCGCGGACGGTCTGGCGCAGTTGGCGGGCGTTCCAGCCGGGTACGAAGGACAGGTGGGTCGCGGCGACGGTGAGTGGGCCGTGTGGGGTGTCCAGGACGGCGGCGAGGACGACGCGGGGTTCGTCGTGCAGCAGGATGAGGCCGCCGCGGGGGCCGGGTACGTAGACCGGGGATCGGACGGGTGCGGGCTTGAGCCGGGTGATGTGCCAGCTGCGCACGGGGTGGCGGCTGATCAGGCCGATGCCGTAGCAGGGTTCGCCGTGCCCGTCGTCGTCGTGGCGCAGTGGGCGGAACTGTTCGCCGGGGGTGCCGACGAGGGCGGCGGCGAAGCGGTGCTGTGGTGCGTCGAGGGCGTGCGCGGCGATGGTGGTGAGGTCCAGGTTGCCGCTGCGGTGTTGGTCGCGGTCGACCTCCTGGAGGGCGAGGACGTCGGCGTCGAGGGCGCGGACGGCGGCGGCGAGGCGGTCGGAGTTGACGAGCCCGTCGCTCAGGGATCGTCCGTGCAGCACGTTGAAGGTGGCCAGGCGCACGTCTGCACCCTACGTCCCCGTGACAGGGTTACCGGGTGGCGAAGGTGTTGCTGTGTTCCGTGCTGGTGTTCGTGGCGGTCGGCGCGTTGGGGGTGTGGTTGCGGCGTTCCCGGGGTCGCTGACCGGGTGAGGCTGGCCACTCCGGTGCCGGTCGGGGGTGCCCCGGTGGGGAGAATTGCCGCCCGTGGACGCCGTATCGCTGAGTACCCTGTTGGCCGCTGCCGCGATGGCGGGGTGGGTTGACGCCGTGGTCGGTGGTGGTGGGTTGTTGCTGCTGCCGGCGTTGCTGGTGGCCGCGCCGGGGTTGCCGGTGGCCACCGCGCTGGGCACGAACAAGCTGGCTGCGATCTTCGGTACGGCCACGGCGGCGGCGACGTACGCGCGGCGGACCGAGGTGGATTGGCGGGTGGTGGCGCCGGCGGCGGGGCTGGCGGTGGTGAGTGCCGGCGTGGGCGCGGCGCTGGCCGGGGCGGTGCCGGCGTCGGCGTACCGGCCGGTGGTGCTTGTCGTGTTGGTGGCGGTGGCCGTGTTCGTGCTGCTGCGTCCCCGGTTGGGGGTGGTGGCGGTGCCGCGGCGGCGTACCCCGGTGCGGGTGGCGGTGGTGATCGCGGTCGCGGGGGTGGGCATTGCCCTGTACGACGGGTTGATCGGTCCGGGCACCGGCACGTTCCTGGTGTTGGCGTTCACCACCCTTGTCGGCGCGGATTTCGTGCACGGTTCGGCGATGGCGAAGGTCGTCAACGCGGGAACGAATCTGGGTGCGTTGGTGGTGTTCGGGTTGACCGGGCATGTGTGGTGGTTGCTGGGCGCGGGCATGGCGGTGTGCAACATCGCGGGGGCGGTGCTGGGTGCGCGGATGGCGTTGCGCCGTGGGTCGGGTTTCGTGCGGGTGGTGCTGCTGGTGGTGGTGTTGGCGTTGGTCGCGAAGCTGGGGCACGATCAGTGGGTGGCTCGCTGATGCCGGTACGGGCGGAGCACGACCGGGCGGTGCTGGCGCGGCTGCTGGGGCGTGACCCGGTGCTGCACGCCTACCAGTTGGGTGACCTGGACGACTTCTTCTGGCCGTACACGTCGTGGTTTCGCCGTGCTGACCAGGTGGCGTTGCTGTACCACGGCACCGACCTGCCGACGTTGTTGGCGTTCGCCGCGCCGGCGGACACCGCGGCGCTGTCGGTGTTGCTGGCGCAGGTGGCGCCGGTGCTGCCGGCCCGGCTGTACGCGCACCTGTCCCCCGGTCTGACCGGTGTGCTGGCTGGGTCGTTCCGCCTGGATGCCGGTGGCCGGCACCACCGGATGGCGTTGACCGATCCGGGGCGGCTGGGCGCGGTGTCCCCGGCGGGGGTGGTGTTGGGGGCGGCGGATCTGCCGCAGGTGCGGGAGTTGTACGCGCAGGCGTACCCGGGTAACGGGTTCGACGAGCGGATGATGCAGACCGGGCAGTACCTGGGGATACGCGACGGGGGTGCGTTGGTCGCGGTGGCCGGGGTGCACGTGTTCTCGCCGACGTACCGGGTGGCGGCGTTGGGTAACGTCACGACGCATCCGCGGTGGCGGGGGCGGGGGCTGGCCGCGTCGGTGGTGGCGGCGTTGTGCGCGCGGCTGCGGGAGAGCGTGCCGCATGTGACGCTGAATGTGAGGGCGGACAACGCGGCTGCGGTGCGGCTGTACGAGCGGGTGGGTTTCACCCGGGTCGCCGACTACGACGAGTGGACGTTGACGGCGCTAGGCGCGGCGGCTGGGTGAGTCGAAGCGCCCGGCGCGGATCTCGCGCAGGGCTCGGCGGCGGGTGTCCCCGCGCAGGGTGTCGACGTACAGGGTGCCGTGCAGGTGGTCGGTCTCGTGTTGCAGGGCGCGGGCGAGGAATCCGCTGCCGGTGATGGTGAGCGGCTCACCGTGTTGGTCGACGCCGTGGGCGGTGGCGTGCAGCGCCCGGACGGTCGGGAAGTACAGGCCGGGGATGGACAGGCAGCCTTCCTCGTCGTCCTGGAGCTCGTCGGAGAGCTCGAGGGTGGGGTTGATGAGGTGGCCGCGGTGCCCGTCGGCGTCGTAGACGAACACCTGGGCGCTGACGCCGATCTGTGGTGCGGCGACGCCGGCGCGGCCGGGGGCGCCGAGCAGGGTGTCCATCAGGTCGGTGACGAGCGTGCGCAGCTCGGCGTCGAAGGTGGTGACCGGCTCGCATCCGGTGCGTAGGACGGGGTCGCCGATGATCCGGATGGGCCGCATGGTCATGGGGGTGAGTTTATCGCCGGTGGTGGGTGCTTCCGCGTCCGGCCAGGGTGGCGCGGATCGGGGCGGTCTTCGCGGCGGCTTCGGCGACCTCGGCGTGGGCGTCGCTGTCCCAGGTGATGCCGCCGCCGGCCCAGGTGTGCAGGTGCTGGCCGTCGGCGGCGGCGGTGCGGATGGTCAGGCCCAGGTCGACGTGCCCGGGGGTGACCCAGCCGAGTGCGCCCATGCTGGCGCCTCGGCCGACGGGTTCGAGGGCGTTGATCTGGGTGAGGGCGGCGTGTTTGGGTGCGCCGGTCACGGAGCCGCCGGGGCAGGTGGCGCGCAGCAGGTCGGCGAGGCCGAGGCCGTCGGCGGCGGTGGCGCGGACTGTCGACTCGGCCTGCCACAGGTCGCACCAGCGGCGTACGGCGAACAGGTCGTCGACGGTGACGGTGCCGGTGCGGGCGATGCGGGCGAGGTCGTTGCGTTCCAGATCGACGATCATGATGTGTTCGGCGCGTTCCTTGGCGCTGGCGAGCAGGTCGGCGCGGCCGGCGGCGGTGGCCGGGCGGGTGCCCTTGATGGGTCGGGTGATCAGCTGCCCGTCGGTGACCTCGATGAGGGTTTCCGGGGAGGCGCAGCCGATCGCCCAGCCGTCGCCGGTGAGGACACCGCCGTAGCGGGCGCCGGGGAGCGCGCCGAGGCGACTCAGGGCGGGTAGGGGGTCGCCGGTGTAGCGGGCGGCGGCGTGCCCGACGAGGTTGGTCTGGTAGACGTCGCCGCGGCTGATGGCGGCGCGGACCGCGTCGACGGCGTCGGCGTGTTGGCGGGTGGTCCAGCTGTCGGTCCACGGGCCGAGCCACCAGGGGGTGGGTGCGGCCGGTGGGGTGGCCCGGGTGGGGCCGTGCTGGTAGACGACGACGGTGAGGTCGGGCAGGGTCGGCGCGGGTTCGGGTGCGGTGGTGGGTGCGCCGGCCAGGTGCGCGCCGGCCGCGGCGGACAGGTAGAGCGCGGCGCCGCACACCCCGCTGTCCTGGTGGGGGCGGGCGGGTCGGGTCAGGTCGTGCAGGGGCAGACCGTGCGCGGCGAGGAACTCCTCGGCGAGTGCCGCCGGGTCGCCGCCGTCGCGGCGGTGCCACTGCAGGCGGGTGCGTTCGGTGAGCGAGTCCCGACACGCGGCGGGTGCCGCCGGCACATCGACAGATGCCGCCGGCACATCGAGCGACGCCGCCGCGCTGCGGTACGCCGCGGCCGGGCCGCTGCCCGCGGCCACCGCAGCCGCGCTGCTGCCCGCGGTATACGCCTGTGGGAGCGTTTCCACGCCGTATGGTCCGACCTTCCTCATCCGTTCAGTGGATTTCCCGTGCGCCGGGCCGACACCTGCTCGATGCTGGACACTTTCGCTTGGTACTGTGCGTCACTGGTCATGTGAACCATGACACAGTGCCCCCACAGTCCGGAGAACCCGATGTGCCAGCACCAACCGACCTGCCCCTCCGCTGAAGCCACCGACCGGGAAGCCGCGCGAGTCCTCGCCTGCTTCCGTGAGCAGGGCTGGAGCCTGCTCTGCAACGGTGTGATCGTTTTCGAGGACACCGGCGAGTTGCTGCCCGACGGCAGCAGCATCGCACCGCACCGCGGTCCTGCCCGCCACGCCCTCGTGGCCTGATTGACCACCCAGCGTCACCGTTTAGCCGCCGCCGACCCAGGCTAGTCCCCCGGTAAGGGACGTCCCCGCCCAGGTCGCAGCGGCTGCCGGGGCAGGCCGTAACCGCCCGCCCCGGCGCGCCGTCGAACGGCGTTGTCAGTCCTCGAACGCCTCCGGCGACGGGCACGAGCAGACCAGGTTCCGGTCGCCGTACGCGCCGTCGATGCGCCGCACCGGCGGCCAGTACTTCTCGGCCCGGTCCACCCCGGCCGGGTACGCGCCCACCGACCGCGGGTACGCGTGCGACCACTCGTCACCGCTGACCATCGCCGCGGTGTGTGGCGCGTTCGCCAGGGGGTTGTCCCCCAGCGGCCACGCCCCGGAACCCACCTGGTCGATCTCCGCCCGGATGGCGATCATCGCGTCGCAGAACCGGTCCAGCTCGGCCAGGTCCTCACTCTCGGTCGGCTCCACCATCAGCGTGCCCGCCACCGGGAACGACATCGTCGGCGCGTGGAACCCGTAGTCGATCAGCCGCTTCGCCACGTCGTCGACGCTCACCCCGGTCGACTTCGTCAACGGCCGCAGGTCGAGGATGCACTCGTGGGCCACCAGGCCCTTGTTGCCGGCGTAGAGCACCGGGAAGTGTCCCCGCAGACGGGCTGCCACGTAGTTCGCGGCGAGGACCGCCACCCCGGTGGCCCGGGTCAGGCCCTGCGCGCCCATCATCCGCAGGTACGCCCACGGGATCGGCAGGATGCCCGCCGACCCGTACTTCGCCGCCGAGATCGCCGGCGTGGCGTCCGCGTGCGCCCCGAGCGGGTCGCCGGGCAGGAACGGCGCCAGGTGCGCGCGCACCGCGACCGGGCCCACACCGGGGCCACCGCCGCCGTGCGGGATGCAGAACGTCTTGTGCAGGTTCAGGTGCGACACGTCCGCGCCGAACTTGCCGGGCTTGGCGAACCCGACCAGGGCGTTGAGGTTCGCCCCGTCGACGTACACCTGACCGCCGGCGTCGTGGACCTTCGCGCACAGCGACGCGATGCCCGTCTCGTACACGCCGTGCGTCGACGGGTACGTCACCATGATCCCGGCGAGCGCGTCCCGATGCTTGTCGATCTTCGCGTCCAGGTCGACCAGGTCGACGTTGCCGTCCTCGTCGCAGGCCACCACGACGACCCGCATGCCGGCCATCACCGCCGACGCCGCGTTCGTGCCGTGCGCCGACGACGGGATCAGGCACACGTCGCGGTGCGACTCACCCCGCGACGCGTGGTAGGAGCGGATCGCGAGCAGCCCGGCCAGCTCACCCTGCGACCCGGCGTTGGGCTGCACGCTGACCGCGTCGTAGCCGGTCACCTCGGCCAGCCACGACTCCAGCTGGCCGATCATCTCGCGGTACCCGACGGTCTGCGCGTCCGGTGCGAACGGGTGGACGTTCGCGAACTCGGCCCAGCTGACCGGCTCCATCTCGGTGGTGGCGTTCAGTTTCATCGTGCACGACCCGAGTGGGATCATGCCCCGGTCCAGGGCGTAGTCGAAGTCCGACAACCGCCGCAGGTAACGCAGCATCGCCGTCTCGGAGTGGTGGCTGCGGAACACCGGGTGGGTCAAGAAGTCGCTGCCGCGCGTCAGGTCGGCCGGCAGGGCCGCGTCCACGGGCCCGTCGAACGCGGGCACCCCGAACGCCTCCCACACCAGTGCCAGGTGCGCGTCGGTGGTCGTCTCGTCGCAGGACATCCCCACCCGGTCGGCGTCGACCAGCCGCAGGTTCACGCCCCGCTGGGCGGCCGCCGCGACGACCTGCGCCGCCGCGCCCGGCACGCGCGCGGTGACGGTGTCGAAGAACGCGACGTCCGCGACGTCGACGCCACCGGCGCGCAGCCCGGCCGCGAGCCGCGCCGCCATCTGATGGGTACGCGCCGCGATGTCGCGCAGCCCGTCCGGGCCGTGGTACACGGCGTACATGCCGGCCATCACCGCGAGCAGCACCTGCGCGGTGCAGATGTTGCTGGTCGCCTTCTCCCGCCGGATGTGCTGTTCGCGGGTCTGCAACGCCAATCGGTAGGCCGGGTTGCCGTCCGCGTCGCGCGACACCCCGACCAGACGCCCGGGCAGCATCCGCTCCAGGCCCGCGCGTACCGCGAGGTAACCGGCGTGCGGCCCACCGAAGCCCATGGGTACGCCGAAGCGTTGGGTGGTGCCGGCGGCGATGTCCGCGCCGATCTCCCCCGGTGCGCGCAGCAGCGTCAACGCCAGCAGGTCCGCCGCGACGGTGACCAGGGCACCGACGGCGTGTGCGGCCTGCACGAGGCTGGCGTGCTCGCGTACCGCCCCGGACGCCCCCGGGTACTGCAGGTGCAGGCCGAAGAACTCCGCCGGCAACTCGTCGCGCTGCATGTCGAGGACCCGCACGTCGATGCCGAGCGGCTCGGCCCGACTGGTGATCACCGCGATGGTCTGCGGCAACGCGTCGGCGTCGACGACGTACACCCGGCTCTTGCTCTTGGAGGCCCGGCGGGCGAGGGTCATCGCCTCCGCCGCGGCGGTGCCCTCGTCGAGCATGGAGGCGTTCGCGGTGGTCAGGCCGGTCAGGTCGGTGACCATGGTCTGGAAGTTCAGCAGCGCCTCCAGGCGGCCCTGGCTGATCTCCGGCTGGTACGGGGTGTACGCCGTGTACCAGGCCGGGTCTTCGAGGACGTTGCGGCGGATCACCGCCGGGGTGTGCGTGCCGTGGTACCCCAACCCGATCATGGACACGGCGACGGTGTTACGCGCCGCGAGGGCCCGCAGCTCGGCGATCGTCTCGGCCTCGGTGGCCGGATCGGGCAGGTCCAGGGTGCCGTGCCAGCGGATCACCTCGGGGATCGCGGCGTCCATCAGCTCGTCGATCGAGTGATGCCCGACGACCTCCAACATCCGACGCTCGTCGTCGGGGCCGGGACCGATGTGACGGGTGGCGAACTGCTCTACGGTCATCAGGGGCACTCCCGGGGCGAGGTCGACGTGTCGGCCTCCCCCTCTGTCGCACCCGCGCAGGGGTGCTCCACAGTGCCTGCCCACGAGGTCCTTTTGCCTGAGAGGTTCCGGGGAGGATTTGCCCCTTCGGCGCCGCCCTGAGTGCCCTCGGGCGGTCTCTCCCACGTGGGTGTTACCGGCATGGTCAACGCTACCAGCGCCGGTGTTTCCGGCAGATGTCCGACCCCCGGCCGGGCTGTCACACCCCGACCGGCGCCGCACCACCCACCCGGCCGGCCAACTCCGACAGCAGCGCGCCCAGGGGCGCGTCGACGCAGATGGTGGCGTGGCCGTCACCACGGGTCGGCCCCTGGTTGACGATCGCCACCGGGATGCCCCGTTTCGCGGCGCGGATCACGAAACGGCGCCCCGACATCACCGTCAACGACGACCCGAGCACCAGCAACGACCGGGCCTGCTCCACGGCGGCGAAGCACCGCGCCACCCGCTGCGGCGGGACCGTCTCGCCGAAGAACACCACGTCCGGCTTCAACATCCCGGTGCCGCAGATGCCGCAGTCCACCGGCCGGAACGCGGCCACCTGCTCATCGGGGAGATCCACGTCACCGTCCGGGTTCACCGCGGCGACCTGGGCCACGAAGTCCGGGTTGGCCTCGCGCAACCGCCGGTCCACCTCCTCCCGGGAGGTCAGGTTGCCGCAGTCCAGGCAGATCACCTCGTCCAGGCGACCATGCAACTCGATCACCGACGTGCTGCCCGCCACACCGTGCAGACCGTCGACGTTCTGGGTGATCACCTCATCGACCAGGCCGGCGTGTTGCAGCCCGGCCACCGCCCGGTGCCCGGCGTTGGGCGCCGCACCCGCGATCAACCGCCACCCCAGGTGACTGCGCGCCCAGTAACGCCGCCGCGCGAGGGGATCCCGGGTGAACGCCTGGAAGGTCATCGGGGTGTGCCGCCGCGCCACCCCGCTGGGCCCCCGGTAGTCCGGGATGCCCGACTCGGTGGACAGGCCGGCGCCGCTGAGCACCACCACCCCACCACCGGCCACCAGCGCCCGCAACGCCTCGAAACTGTCCGTCACCCCTCCATGCTGCCTCAACCCACCCGCCCCCGCCGAACCCCCGGGACTGTCGCCGGTTCGGCAGGAAACCCCCACCCCACCCCCACCCCACCCCCACCCCACCCCCACCCCGTTGATCATGGAGTTATAGTCGGCCGTCGCGGCGTGTCGTGACAATAACCCCATGATCAACCGCCTCGGGTGGGGACGGGGTGGGGGTGGGGGTGGGGTGGGGGTGGGGACTACGCCGCTGCGACGTCGGCGATGACGCAGGCGATGTTGTCCGGTCCACCGTGCGCCTGCGCCAGGTCGATCAGCGCACCCACGGTGTCCTCGGGACCGCCGCCGGCACCCAGCGTCGCGTGCAGATCAGCACGATCCACGACCGCCCACAGCCCGTCGGAGCACAGCAGGTACCGGTCGCCGGGCACCGCGGTCCGCAGCGCCAGATCAGCCTCGACCTGCCGGCCCCCACCCAGCGCGCGCACCAGCACCGCCCGCTGCGGATGCGCGGCGGCCTCGTCGGAGTCGAGACGACCCTGATCCACCTGGGTCTGCACCCAGGTGTGATCCTGCGTCAGCAGCGACAACTCCCCGCCGCGCAACAGGTACGCCCGGGTGTCACCGATGTGCACCAGAGCCAGTTGGGAGCCGCTGCGCAGCAACGCGGTCAACGTGGTGACCGGCTGGTACTCGTCGGTGGCCAACGCCCGCACGGTGCGGTCGACGTCGGTGACCGCACCGGCCAGCATGGTCAGCAGGTCCACCGCCGGGGTGTCGGCGAGCGCCAACGGCAGGAGAGCGTCGATGGCGGCGGCACTGGCGGCAGCCCCACCGGGCCCCCGCATACCGTCGGCGACGGCGAACAGCCGCTCACTGGCGTACGCGGCGTCCTCGTTGCTGTCGCGCGCCGCCCCGGTGGCACACCCGGCGGCACAGCGAACGGCAAGCTCGGGATTCGTTCGAGACACGGTGACGTCCCCTTCCAGAAGATGCTCCACGAGGACGGTGGCGAGCCGGGCCCGGACCGCGGTGTCGGCGCTGACCTCCCGCCAGTACGCGGCGACCACCTCCGCCGCCGCCACGGGCTCCAGCGCACACACGACCCGGATCGTCGCCAGCGGCATACCGATGCGCCGTAGCTGGGCGACCAGCCGAGCCACCGGCAACTGCTCCGGGTCGTAGAGCCGATACCCGGACTCGGGATCGACAGCGGCCGGCAGCAGAAGCCCCACCTGCTCGTAGAGGCGCAGCGCCTTCGGCGTCAGCCTCGCCGCCCGGGCGAACACCCCGATGGTCCACAGCCCCACGTCGCCATCCTCCTCGTGCCGGTCACGGCGACCGGCACACCCCAGGCTGGGGGTTGCCCGAAGGTCAAGGTCAAGCCCGGCGGTCGGATCCGAGCAACGACGCCCCTCGCACCCCCGACGTCCAGCCGACCGTCGGGCTCCCGCACGCCTACCTCGCGGTGCTGACACTGAGGGCGAAGGTCGTGACGGCCAGGGCCAGGTACGCGCCGGGGAAGATCAGATTGTGGTGAACTCCGGCGCGCAGGTGCGCGGCGACCGCGCCGATGAAGAACAGGGTGAGGCCGGCGGCGGCGGCAGAGCCGACGAGCGGAACACCGACAAGACCGAGAAGCAGACCGGCCGCTCCGGCGGCCTTGAGGCTGCCCAGCAGCGGAAGCCAGGAGGACGGCACGCCGACCGCCGCGGAGTTCGCGAGCACGAAGGCGGCGCGGCGGAAATCCGCGATCGCGATGGCGGCGTTCGCGCTCATCGTCGCGATGGTCACGATCAGGTAGATGGCAGCCACAGGTGTCAGCCCTCCCACCCGGGCGTTTGGTGGTCGCGGAGGACCTTCGAGAGCGGTAGGTTCACGGTGTCGGACTCCTCAGGGTCGCTACGGTCGTCGCGGGTTGGTCACCCCTATGACGTCGCCCGTCGCGGAAAGGTGACCCCTGTGGATTCGGACGAGGCTCTGGCCGCACGGTTCGAGCAACACCGGCACCATCTGCGGGCGGTGGCCCACCGCCTGGTCGGTTCCGGGCACGACGCCGATGATGTGGTGCAGCAGACCTGGATCAAGGCCAGTCAGGCGGATCTGAGCGACGTCGCGAATCTGCGCGGGTGGCTCACCACGGTGACGGCCCGGCAGTGTCTGGACCTGCTGCGGGCGAGGCGCCGCCGCGGCGAGGTCGTCCTCGGCGACGGCATCGAGACGGCCGGGATGACGTCGCGCCCCACCGCCGTGACCCGCACCGGCGAGGAGGAGGTGCTCCTCGCCGAGTCGGTAGGACTGGCGCTGCTGGTGGTGCTGGACCGGCTCTCCCCGGCGCAGCGGGTCGCCCCACTGATGGACCGCTCACCGGCAGCGGCGAAGAAGCTGGCCAGCCGGGCCCGCGACCGGGTCTACCCGGCCGCCGGCGAGCAGCCGGTCCACCAGCGGCAGACGGCCGAGCACCTGCTCCTCGTGGACGCCTTCCTCGCCGCGTCCCGTGGTGGTGACCTACCGGCGCTGCTCGACCTGCTGGCCCCCGACGTGGTCCGCCGGGTCGACCGAATTCTGGTCCCCGATGACGTCGCGACCGAGATCCGCGGCGCGCGCCTGGTGGCCGAGGAGACCAAGCTGTTCACCTCACGCTCCCGCGCCAGCGCCGTGGCCTGGGTCGACGGGGCGCCCGGCATCGTGATCGCCCCACGCGGGCGGCTGCAAGCCGCCCTGCGTCTGGGCATCGTCGCCGGACTCATCCACACGATCGACGTCATCGGCGAACCGAACCGGCTCGATCGCCTGACGATCGCCGTCACGGCACGCCACGGCCGCGCCCGAGCCCACCGCCGGTAGGTTCGGCACATGCGTGTCGTCATCGCCGGAGGCCACGGCAAGATCGCCCTACTCGTCCAACGTCACCTCATCGGGCGCGGTGACAGCGCCGTCGGCCTGATCCGCAACCCCCAGCAGGCCGCGACGCTACGTGCCGTCGGCGCCACCCCCGTCATCTGCGACCTGGAACACACCGACGTCGCCGACCTCGCCGCGCACCTCGACACCGCCGACGCGGTGATCTTCGCCGCCGGTGCCGGCCCCGGCAGCGGCGCCGCCCGCAAGGACACCGTCGACCGGGCCGGTGCGGCGCTGCTCGCCGACGCCGCCACCCGCGCCGGTGTCCGCCGCTACCTGCTCGTCTCCTCGATGGGCGTGGACGGCCCACCAGCCGCCGGCACCGACGACGTGTGGGCGGCGTACCTGCGCGCCAAACGCGCCGCCGAGGACGACCTGCGCGGCCGCGACCTGGCCGCGACGGTGCTGCGGCCCGGCCGGCTCACCGACGACCCGCCCACCGGCCGGGTCACCCTCACCCGACACGCCGGGCGGGGCGCGATCAGCCGCGCCGACGTCGCCCACGTCCTCGTCGCACTGCTCGACGAGCCGGGCACCGCCGGCGCGACCCTGGAACTCGTCGACGGGCCCACCCCGATCGCCGACGCCATCCGCGCCGCCACCACCTGAGCACCCACCGACCG
Organism: Micromonospora sp. NPDC049101; assembly: GCF_040648675.1. Taxonomy (NCBI): domain Bacteria; kingdom Bacillati; phylum Actinomycetota; class Actinomycetes; order Micromonosporales; family Micromonosporaceae; genus Micromonospora; species Micromonospora sp. NPDC049101. Next base: position 161,317 of record NZ_JBEZED010000006.1, read on the forward strand.
AGGAGAACAATGGACCCACAACCACTCGATCACCGCTTCACCGCGCCCATCGAGAAAGACGGCGCGTTCGCCACCTACGTGACAGTCCCCGACTCCGCGCAGCTCCTCGGCACCCGCCGCGCCGTCAAGGTCACCGGCACCATCGACGGTCACCCGTTCAACGCCACCCTCATGCCCTCCGGCGCCGGCCCGCACTGGCTACCCATCCGGGCCGCCCTGTGCAAGACCATCGGCAAGAGCGACGCCGGCACCGAGGTGACCTTCCACCTCCACCAACGCCTCAGCTGACCACCCCCGGGGTGGGATTCGCGTCGACGAACCCCACCCCGGGGTGATCACCGCTGCTGGTGCCGCGGCAACGCCGACTGACCCACCACACCACCGACGAACGGCGCACCCGGCGTCTCCGCCGAGATCCGATCCATCGTCCGGGCCAACTGCTCACTGCCGTCATCGAGATGCCGCGCCGCCGCCTGCATGTGCGACACCATCATCTCCCCGAAGATCCGCAACGCCTCCCGGGTCGCCACCGTGTCGTCGAAGCTCGACCCCGCCGCGCTGCGGTACTCCGCCACCGCCCGCTCCGCCTCCTGCTTCGCCTCCGCCTCCGCCGCGTGCAGGTAACTCTCATACTGCACCCGGGCGTACTCGGCGACCCGCCGCGCATAGTCATGCGCCTGCGCGATGATCTGCTCCGCCTCCCGCTGCGCCGCGGACAGCAGATTCACCTCCCGCGCCGCCGGGGTCTTCCCCGCCGCCCCCGTGCTCGGGATCACCCCGTGCCGGTGCAGCTCCACCCGGTCGGTCAACCGCTCGTTCTCCGCCCGCAACGTCGCGAGCTGCGTCGCCAACACATCCAACTCGTCGGCGATCTGCATCCGGAACCGGTCCACGTCGGCGTTGTCATAGCCACGACGCGCGAACGACGCCGCCCCGAACTGCCACCGCCGCACCCGATCGGCGGTCATCCGCACCTGCACCGCGCCGGACACCTGCATCCCGTCGTACCGACTGATCGGAGTCGCACTCACCTGCGGCCGCCTCCGTTCACCACTGCGGGGCCCGCCAGCTCACTCCTCGCGCTCACCTGTGCCCACCTCCCGAAATGTCACCGACGGTCGACTGCTGCACCGCCGTACGCCACGCCGGGCCATACCACTGCTCACCCAGGCCCTCGTGATGCACCTGACCCGAGTGGAAACCCGCCTGCAGCAACGCCCGCACCGCGTACGACACCATCTCGTCCGAACCGCACACGAACACGTGCCGAGAACGCCAGTCACCGTCGGCCAACGCCCGGTCCACCGCGTGCAGGAACTCCCCGGGCCGATGCACATCGGCACCCACCACATAGGTCACCGTCAACCACGGGTACGACGACGCCAACTTGTCGATGGCCTCGCTGTCGTAGAGCTCACTGCGGGAACGGGCCCCGACGTACAGGTCCACCCGCCGCCGCGAACCCTCCGCCGCGACCTGCTCCACCAACGCCTTCACCGGCGCCCAGCCAGTCCCCGCGACCAACAACAACAGATCACTGGAACCCGCCGCCCACAATCCCAGCCGCTCCCCGACCGGCGCCGCCAGGTGGATCCGATCCCCGATCGCCGACCCGTACACCAGCCGCGACGACACCGCACCACCCGGCGCGGCCCGCACATGCAACTCCAACGTGCCGTCCGCCCGCGGCGCGTTCGCCGGCGAGTAGTACCGCCACGACCGCACCGACGGATGCGACACCCCGATCGACTGACCCGGGGTGAACGGCAACAGGTACTGCGGACGCACCGTCAGCACCGCCACGTCGAACGCCCGCCGCTCGTGCGCCACGATCTCCGCCACCCACCACGGCGGGTTCACCGCCTCGGCGGCCTGCGCCGCCTCCGTCATCACCTGCGCCACCAACCCGTACGCGGCCGCCCAGTCCGCCGCCAACTCGTCGGTCCACTGCTCGGCGAGGAAATGCTGCAACGTCGCCAACAGCGCCTCACCGACCGCCGGATAGTGCTCCGCACGGACCGCGAACTTGCGGTGGTCCGCGCCGAGATCCTGGAGGAAACCCACAAGCCGGTCCACCTGGTCCACGTTGGACACGATGTGCCCCAACGCGGTCACCAGACGGTCCCGCTGCCCGGCCATGTTCGTCGGGAACATCTGCCTCGTCTCAGGATGAGCGAGGAACAACGTCGAATAGAAATAGAGCGGCACCTGATCACCGTGCCCGGCGACCACCGACCAGCTCTGCTTGAGTTGGGCCGCGTCCACGCTCAGGCGCCCGACCGGTCTCCGGAGGCCACCACCTGGTCCTGCACCTGCCCCAGCACCACCCGCACGTCGGCCAGGACGTCACCCGGCACACCCAGCTCCGTCAGCGTCGCCAGTAGGTGCTCGCCCACCTTCGCGTAGTGCTCCACCGGGATGTTCAGCGGCTGGTGCGCCTCGGCCAACCCACGACCGGTGTACTCGTTCGGGCCACCCAGCACCGTGGTCAACATCAACGTCAGGTGCCGCCGCTGACCCACCATCTCCACCTCGGCGAAATAGCCCGCCAAAGCCGGGTCGGCCAACACCTTGTCATAGAACAGCTCCACAGCCGCCTTGACCGAGCTGGCACCGCCAATTCGGTCGTAGTGCGACTTGGGGGCAGCCTCTTCGGTAACCGTCACGGTCGTTCCTCCGGGGGTGAAGGGTCGATAACCGTGTCGGACCATAGCGTGTCAATCGCCCGGGGTCATTGCCGCCCTATCGCGTTCCCGACAATGGGACGAAACGCAGCGTCACCACTACCGGCGGGTATCTCCACACTGGGCCACCACAACGACACCCACCGTGTCCACAGTGGAGCGAACTCACCCACCGCCGCCACCCACCGTCACCGACGGTCGCGAGAAAACCAACCCGAAAAAAGGCGAACGCCCCTACGCTCAGCCAGCCCGCCGTCGCGCCCGCCGCGCCGCCAACTCGTCACCCACCGGATCCGACCCCGACGCCACCGCGGACTCCACCGGAGCGCTCGTCGCCGGCTCCGCCGGCAGATGCGACAACGACCCCTGGATCTCCTTGAACGCCCCACCGATGGCAATCCCGAAGACACCCTGGCCACCCTGCAACAGGTCGACCACCTCCTCCGGAGACCGGCACTCATACACCGTCGTCCCATCAGAGATCAGCGTGATCCCGGCCAGATCCTCCACACCACGCGACCGCAACGCCTCGATCGCCTTGCGGATGTTCTGCAGGGACACCCCCGCATCCAACAACCGCTTCACGACCTTCAACACCACCAGGTCCCGGAACGAGTACAACCGCTGCGTCCCCGAACCAGAGGCGTCCCGCACGCTCGGCACCACCAGCGCCGTCCGCGCCCAGTAATCCAACTGCCGGTAACTGATGCCCACCGCGTGGCAGGCCGTCACACCCCGGTAGCCGACCGAACCGTCACCGTCGACCGCCACACCTGGCGACGACGCAGCCGGCTCGTCGAACTCTCTGCCTGGCTCGGGATCCCGCGGCTCGTGCATCCGGACAACCTCCCCCGTCAGTGCGGCAACGCGTCGTTTCCTTCCGACACGCACCCCTCGACACGGCAACCCTATAGCCACCTTCAGGGGTTACCACGGAGGAACCGACACGACACGCCGCGCAGCCACCGAGAAAGATCACCAACCACGGCGGGGCATCACCCACAGTGACACCCGGGAGCAGAGCCCACGGCCCACTCAGCCCGCGAAATCCTCCGGACGCACCTGCTCCAGGAACTCGCGGAACTTCTCCACCTCGTCCTCCTGCTCATCAGGAATGACGATCCCCGCCTCAGTGAGGACCTGCTCAGCACAACGAATCGGCGCACCGACACGCAACGCCAACGCGATCGAATCGCTCGGACGCGCCGACACCCGCACCCCATCGCCGAGCAACAGATCCGCGTAGAAGACGTTCTCCTTGAGCTCAGTGATCTCCACCGCCTGCAGGGGCGCCTTCAACGCCGCCAACACGTCACGCAAAAGATCATGCGTCAACGGCCGGGCCGGCTTGACCCCCTGCTGCTCATAAGCGATAGCCGTGGCCTCGACCGCGCCGATCCAGATCGGCAGATAGCGGTCCCCCTCGACCTCCCTGAGCAGGACGATCGGCTGGTTGCTAGGCAACTCCACCCGAACTCCGACCACGCTCAGCTCGCGCACCGCCGCCTCCGTGTCGTTGTCACCTACGCCGCACCGCGCCCTTTCCCTGCACGGTACACGGACCGCGACACGGCCGTCCCGTCCGCTACAGCACCACGCCCGCGCCAGAAAGGGGTTACCCCGGCAAGCCTACGGCACGCTTCCCGGAAGAGATCTTTCCGCTCAGCCACCACTCACCGGGCACCCTCACCGACCCAACGTCGAACGCAGCCCCACCCGCACCAATGCCGCGTGCAACTGCTCCGACAACGCCACCAACTCACGCGCCGTCTCCGCCGCCCGAGCCCGCGCCGCCGGATCACTCTGCCGCGCCAACGGCGCCACCAACTGCGCGAACAAACCAACCTCACGGTCCGCCGCCGTCCGATAACCCCGCAGGTGCCGCGGCTCCAACCCGTACGACGCCAAACCCGCCACCGCAGACGCGATGATCAACGCATCCGCGTCATACCACCCCGGCGGATCCGACACCACCACACCGAGCCGCTCCAACTCCACCAACGTCGACTCGTCGATCCCACTACGCGCCACCAGATCCGACCGGCCGAGCCGCACCTGCGACGACTCGACCGGCTCCACCGACTCACGACCCGGCACCGCACCATCAGGACCAACCGCCACCAACGCCGGCCGCGACCGCCCCGGCTGCTCACCAGACGAATCCCACTGGGCCAACTGCTCACGGATCACCCGCAACGGCAGGTACTTGTCCCGCTGCGCGGTCAACACGAACCGCAACCGCGCCACATCGTCCCAGCTGTACTTCCGGTAACCCGCCGCCGTCCGCTGCGGCTCGACCAAACCCTCGGCCTCAAGAAACCGCAGCTTCGAAATCGTGGTGTCCGGAAAATCCACCCGCAACTGCCCAAGCACCTCACCGATGCTCATCAGCGGCTGAGACCGAGCCGCCCCGGGTGACGTGGAGGCCGCAGGCTCGTTCACCCCCGGCCGGCCTCCTCCTCCGGGCGCGGACCGGCGATGAACACCACCCGGAACTTACCGATCTGAACCTCATCACCATTGCTCAACGTGGCCGCCTCAACCCGCTCACGATTCACGTACGTGCCATTCAGGCTACCCACGTCCCGCACCGTGAACGTCCCACCATCACGGTGGAACTCCGCGTGCCGACGCGACACCGTCACGTCATCAAGGAAGATGTCACTGTCCGGATGCCGGCCACTGGTCGTCACATCGTGGTCCAACAGGAACCGGGCACCCGCATTCGGACCTCGACGAACCACCAGCAGCGCCATACCCGGCGGCAACGAACCGGACATCCGGCTCGGCACCACATCGGTATCCGGCCCTTCCAGCACTTCGTCGAGCGAACCGAGATTGAGCGTCGAAGTGACGTCGAGCGGGGGGAACTCGTCGTCTGGCCGCGTCATGGGACCACCTCACGGATCTGTTCGGTCGGCGTCGGGTAATGGCGGGTCTGGCCGCCGGGCGCTTGTCCACCCGGCGGCTGGCTCCCCGTGCCCGGGAAGGCAATTCCGCAACGCTCAACTATTTGGGTTCTCGGTCGACTGGGCGAGCCTAGCCAGCGCCGAAATGCAGGGCAACCGGACGCGCGCAGACAGCTAACGCACCGGATCACGCACACTCAGCCTTCGGTGATCTTCTGATAAGCAGCCGCCGTCAGCAACCCGTCCGTCGCCGTCGGATCGTTCGGCGTGATCTCCACCAACCAACCCTCACCGTACGGATCAGTGTTGATCAACTCCGGTGTGTCACCCAACGCCTCGTTGCGCGCCGCAACCGTACCGGCCACCGGCGCGTAGATCTCCGACACGCTCTTGGTCGACTCGATCTCACCCAACGAATCACCGGCCGCGACCACCGCACCCGCCTCGGGCAACTGCACGTACACGATGTCACCCAGCGCGTCCTGCGCGAAGTGCGTGATACCGACCCGGATCGAACCCGTGCCGTCACCCGCCACCCACTCATGCTCGGCGGTGTATCGCAGATCCTCAGGAATCACCAGACGCGTCCTCATCCATCGGTGCCCCGAACCACCCGGGTCCGGCGCGGCCGCGCCGGTCAGGAGACCGGACGGGCGTGTTCCAACTTGATCGGAGCGTGCAGCGCCGAAACCTCGGCAACCTCACGCTCCCCAAACGTCACGTTACCGCCGACACCCCGGACCGACGCCACCACCCCACCAGGAATGTTCAACGCCGTACGCATCGTCGCCGGATCACCGATCACCGTGATCGTGAACGGCCCCGTCAACCGACGCCCCTCCACCACCAACGACCCGTTGTCCCCATCGAGGAAGTACGTCGACGCGATGATCCGCACCGTCGCCCGGTCACCACCGGCGATCTGCATCGCCTCCGCGCCCGCACCCCGCAACTCCTGCACCGCGTCCAACACCCGGGTCGCCGTGATCGGCTTGACACCAGCATCGAACTGCACCGTCAACCCCGGCCCCACCGCCGGCAACGTACCCGCCAGGATGCCCAACTCGTTCGCCCGCCGCGTCGCCTCGTCCAACGCCGCCTGACGACCCTGCTCACCCGAGTGCAACTGCCGCTGACTGTCCTCCAGAGCCCGAATGTCCTGCTGCAGACGACTCTCCCGGGCATCCAGATCCGACAGGATCCGCACCAGGTCCTCCTGACGCGTCGCCCCCAACGTCGGATCCGTCGACGTCGTCTTCAACTGCACCACCAACGTGAAACCCAGCAACACCAACAGCGCCACGATCATCACACCGGCCGTACTCCACCGGAACCGACCCGCCGCCACCGGCACCGCCGCCACCCCGGCCGGCTCGGCCAACCCGTCAGCACCCACCACCGGCTCCCCCGACCGCGACACCGCGCTCAGGTCCACCGTCGCACCGTCGCCGTCGACCGGCTCCCCCGCGGGCTCCTCGTCCGGCCGCTCCGCGGGCTCCACCGGCCGCTCGGGCGGCTCCTGCGGGGCCAACGGACTCAGCTCATCCGGATCCGGCGCGTCCGGACGCGGATCCGGCTCACCCGCCGGCCCACCCGGGCGCGTCGGCCCACCCGGCTGCGGCCACCCGGTCCCCGTGTCGCTCTGCTCGTCACTCATCGCCGTCAAACCTACGCCCGGAACAGGTGCCGACGGATCGCCGCCACATTGCCGAAGATGCGCACACCCAACACGACCACCACACCGGTGGACAACTGCCCGCCCACCCCGAGCTGGTCACCCAGATACACGATCAGACCAGCGACCAACACGTTCGAGATGAACGACACCACGAACTGCTTGTCGTCGAAGATGCGGTCCAACCTGGCCCGCACCCCACCAAACACCGCGTCCAACGCGGCCACCACCGCGATCGGCAGGTACGGCTGCAACGCCGCCGGCACCGTGGGATCAAGCCACACACCCAGCACCACACCGGCAAGCAACGCCAGCACCGCGATCATCGGCCACCTCCGGAGGGGCTAGCGGTCGTCGTCGAACCAGACGACCCGGGACTACCGGACCGGACACCCGACGCGGAAGGGCTCGGACTGACCGACGGCTTCGCGTAGCGTAGCTGCGGCTCCGGAGCCGCCGGCAGGGTGAGGTCATCCGCCTCCCGCACACCGAACGACAACCCGGTCTTCTGCGCGACCTCCCGCATCAGATCCGCGTTCCGACTGTTCTCGAACTTGCGCCGCATCGACCCCGGCCCGATCGCCGACACCTCGTACGGCCCCATCACCGGCCGGAAATCCACCAGGATCGCGTCACCCGCCGTCCGGATCGTCGACGTCGAGGTCAACCGCTGCCCGTTGATGGAAACCGCCTCCGCACCGGCACTCCACAACGCGTTCGCCACCCCCTGCAGATCGCTGTACAGCACCCGCGACGGCCCCGCGCCAGCACCCGTCACCGCGTCCGCCTTACCCGGCCCGTCCGCCAACCGCACCACCACACCGTCGCCGCGCACCCGACCCAGCCCGGTGCTCGCCTCCAGGTCCCGAAGCCGCGCGGCGGTCGACCCACTCAACGCCGCGTCCCGCTGCCGACCGACCTCCTCGCGCAGCTGGTCCGCTCGCGTGGACAACCGGTCCGTCTGGCCCTCCCGCTCCTTGATCTGCGCCACCAGACCGGAGCGAGCCTGACTGCGCCCCGGCTCGTCCGCCACCGTCTGCCGGTACGCCACCGCGAACAGGAAACCGAGCAACACCACCACGACCACACTGACCGACCGCGCCGGCCAGGCACGCCACCCCCGGACCGGCTCGGTGGACGCCGAACGCCGGCGGGCAGCCGCCGCATCCGCATACCCCGGATCCAGTGGATTGCGAAACAACTCGGTGAGGAAGTCCGGCGCGTACACCCGATCCGGGCGGGGTTTGCCCGGCTGCGGCGCGCTCATGCCGCCGCTCCCGGGCCGCGCACGGCGCGCACCAGCCGCGCGGCCTGCACCACGTACATCCCGCCGGCCACCCAGTAGAGCACCAGCCCCCACCACGCCAACGCCCAGCCGATCGCGGCCGTCGCTGTCGCCGCCGCGGCCCACTCGCTGGCCAACAACAGCACCGGGAACGCCGCCAGCAGCAGGAACGTGGCGGTCTTACCCACGTAGTGCACCGGCGGCGGCCCGTACCCGTGGCGGCGCAGCACCGCCAGCGAGCCGAGCAGCAGCAGCTCGCGGGCCAGCAGCGCCGCGGTGAACTGCCACGGCACCACCTCCCGGGCGGTGAACGCGACGAGGGTGGCGAGGATGTAGAGCCGGTCGGCGAACGGGTCGAGCAACTCCCCGAGTCGACTGACCTGGTGCAGGCGACGCGCGATCCAGCCGTCGACCCAGTCGGTGGTGCCGCCGATGGCCAGGACGACGATCGCCGCCACGTCGGCCCGCTCGACCAGGAACAGATACAGGAACAGTGGGACGCCCAGCAGCCGCACGAAGCTGATCAGGTTGGGCAGGGTGAGCACCTGGTTGCCGGGGGCCTCGTCACCGGTGTCCCGCGGTTGCTCTGCCCGAGCCGGACGCGACACCGATCCTCCTCCACGGCACGGACCCCCGGCCGACGTCGTACGCGCTGTCGGGCCGGCCAGCGCCGGCTCCCCCGCGGCCCCGGGTGGGGTCTCTTCCCTGATCCGGCCCGCGATCTCGAAGATCACGGGCCGGGCGAGTGCGCTGTCACTATATCGGGCTCGTCTCGGCTTTCCCGGCGCCGCGGCTCGTGCCCGGTGTGGCTGTTGCCGCACTGTGGTGTGGATCACCACCGCTAAAGCGTCCTAGGATACTAGAGGTGCGTTGTTGTCGGGGCGTTCACGAGCCCTGGACACCCCGACTTTCTTGAACGCGAGTGGATCACGCGCTCAGGCCGTCTGGACCGCCGAGTCGGTCGGCTGCTCGGGCACCGACTGGGTCGCCGCGCGGCCGAACGCCACCAACGACAGCAACAGATCGTGCTGCATCCGCACCGGCATCCGATCCAGCACCGCCTGCACCGCCCGCTGCCGACGCTCGGCCAGCTCCCCCAGCAGCGTCAGCGCCGCCGGCGTCGGCACCAACCGCACCTCGCGCCGGTCCCGGGGATCGGCCATCCGACGCAGCAGCCCGGTCGCCTCCAGCCGGTCGCAGAGGCGGCTCGCCGACGACGGCACCACGTCCAGCAGCTCCGCCAACGCGTTGACATTGGTCTCCGGTCGACTGCTGAGCAGCGTCAACACCCGCAACTGGGTGGGCGGCACCTGGTGCCGCGACGCGGCCGAGTCGAGCACGGCGATCAGCGTCCCGGCCGCCGCGTCGATAGCAGAGGCGAGATCCGCAGGTCGCTCCACGTGATGTCCCCTGCCGTTGTCGCGCTGGTGCCCGCCAGACGGGTTGGCAGGGACCCTCACCCGCTGCCCCGCCCACGCGGACCGTGCCAGTCCAGACACACCACGACGGCGTCGTCGCGCAGGTCGGAGTCCGCGTGGTAAGCGTGCAGCTCGCGCATTACCGTACCAACCGCCTCGGCCGCCGGCTGCAACCGTGTGGCGCGCAGCGAACGGGCCATCATCCGCTCCCCGTACGGTTCCTGGCCCGGTGGCTCGGCCGCCCACACCCCGTCGCTGACCACGACCAGGCGGTCACCCGGCGCGAGTTGCAACCCCTGCACCTCGTATCGGGTCTCGGCGAACATCCCCAACGGCAACTGCTGGTCCAGCTTGATCGGCTCCACCGTGGCCCCGCGCATCCGCAGCAGGTGCGGGGAGCCCGCGTCGACCGCCCGCACCCGGCCGGTGCGCGTGTCCAGCTCCAGCAGCAGGGTGGCCACGTACCGGCGGCCCCGGTGCTGGTAGAAGACCGTGTCCGAGGCGAGCTCGGCCTGTTCCACCAGGCCGCCACCGGAGCGACGCGCGTTGCGCATCGCGTTCACCGTCACGGCGGTCAGCATCGACGCGGTCAGACCACTGCCCTCGCCGTTGAGCGCCGTCACGGTGAGACGGTCGCCGTCGAGAGACCAGTCGAAGTGGTCCCCACCCACGGTGTACGCCGGTTCCAGCTGGCCGGCCAGCTGGAACGCCTGGTTGGCGACGCTGCGACCGGGCAGCAGATCCCACTGCATCTCGGCGGCCATCGTCAGTCGCTCCCGGCGGCGGGCCCGCCGGTACCGGTCGGTCCCCCGGTCCGCGGCACGCATCGCGACCGCGAGCGCGGCGGCGATGTCGGTCGCCTGCCCGGTGACCGTCGAATTCGGTACGGCGGGAAGCTCGACCAACAGCACGCCCAACCGCTCCCCCCACACCGTCAACGGCAGGTAGAGCCGGCAGGGGCCCTCGCCGGCGGCGTCGCGGACCGGTTGCTGGCTGCTGAAGCACCGCTGCGCCACGGTGTGGCAGGCCAGGAAGCCGGCCGCCGGCAGATCCGGGTCCAGCAGCGGCCACAGGCCGCTGATCCGATAGTCGGCCACGAACACGTCGGTGCGCAGCGCGCCCAGCGTCGACCGGATGGCCTGGTCCGCCGCCTCGGCCAACTGGTCGGGCGGGGCCTCGCGCAGCACGCGCGACACCACCTCCGGCGGGTCCACCATGGTCGTCCTCTCCAGAAGCTTGCTATAGGGCAAGCATCATACGGACACCCCGAGGCGGCGAATCCCCGCGGTCAGTCGGCGTTACGGGTCGCGAGCACACCGTGGAACGCGTCGGGCACCTGCGCCGGCGGACCCGTCGGCCGCCACCGGGCGACCGGCACGATCCCGTCCGCCGTCGGCGCCCAGCGGCCCAGCAGCGGCGCGAACGCCGACGGCGGGCGCATCCGGAACTGTGGCCCCATCATCGCCAGCGCCTGCGGGTGACCCGCCAGCTCCTCGGTGTCGAAGTCCACGACGAGCAGGCTGCCCGGCGCCGCGCCGACGTACAGCTCGTCGAGGGTGTGCGTCAGCGTCGCGTCGTCGAGGAACGCGGCCAGCCCGAGAAAGACCACCCCGACCGGCCGACGGCCCCAGCCCGGCACGAAACGGTGCAGCTGCGCCGGGTCGACCGTGCCGATGTCGGTCGCGTCACCGAAGCCGTAGCCGGCCCGGTCACTGCCGGTGAGGATGCTCTGCCCCAACCGGATGGTCACCGGGTCGACGTCGGTGTAGAGCACCGTCGCGTCGGTGGCGACCTCGTGCACGTTGCCCATCGTGGGCACCCCGGCGCCGAACACCAGGAAACCGTCCACGCCGTGGGCGACCATGACCCGCACCGCCCGCCCCAGGAACGCCCGCAGCTCCCGGAACACCGGCGCGCACGGCCCGTACGCCTGCTCGAACGCGCTCGCGGCGGCCACGTCGACCGGGAAGTGGTGCGCCCCACCGAGCCAGAAGTCGATCATGCGGGCGGTGCTCGGCTGGTCCGGTTCACCCATCGACAATCCCCCTCCCGGACCGGTGGTCGCCAGCGTACCGACCCCGGCGCGCTCGGCGGTATCACGACGCGGAGACGGTCCCGCCCGCGATACTGGCCCCGAGCGGGAGGTGGGCGGTGAACTCGGCGAACAGCGCGGCGGTGGTGGTCGGCGTGGACGGCTCGCAGCCGGCCCTACGCGCCGTACGCCTCGCCGCCACGGAGGCGGCGCGCCGACATCGGCCCCTGCGGGTCGTGCACGGGTTCATCTGGCCGCTGCTGCACGTGCCGGTCTCCCCCGCCCCGGACGCGCCGCCCGGCGGTGGGCTGCGCCACCGGGCCGAGGAGCTGGTCCAGGCCGCCGTGGCCGAGGCCGAGGCGACCGTACCGGGGCTGTCGATCTCCGGTGAGATCATCGACGGTGAGGCCGCCGCGGTACTGGTGGGCGAGTCACCGACCGCCGCGCTGATCGTGCTCGGCGACCGGGGGCTGGGCGGCTTCTCGGCGCTCGTGGTCGGCTCGGTCGCGGTGCAGGTCGCCGCGTACGCCGACTGCCCGGTGCTGGTGGCCCGCGGCGCGCAACGGCCCGACGAGCCGGTGTTGGTCGCGGTGGACGGCTCGCCGGCCTCCCGGCTGGCGGCCGACTTCGCGGCCGAGACGGCCGTGTCGCGCGGCGTGCCGCTGGTGGCGGTGCACGCCTACCGGCATCCGGGCAGCAGCGGCCCCGGCGACATGCAACCCCTGGTGTACGACGAGACGGCGCTGCACGGCGAGCAGGAGCGGATGCTCGCCGAGTGGCTGACCGGGCTGACCGAGCAGCACCGGGAGCTGCGGTTGACCTGTCGGGCGGTCCGCGGCCGGACCGGCGCCGTGCTGGCCGAGGCGTCCGACGCCGCGCAACTGGCGGTGGTGGGTGGGCAGGGGCGTGGCGAGGTGACCGGGTTGCTGCTGGGGTCGGTGAGCCAGTCGATGCTGCACCACGCGCGGTGCCCGGTCGCCGTGGTCCACGCCCCCCGCTAGCCCCCGAGGTTGGCCGGCCGCCAGACGGGTAGACGCAGGAGCCCCGACCGCCGAAGGCGGTAGAGGAGAGCCCAGACCCGACGAAGGAGGCACCAGATGCCAGGACCACGGCCGGGCAGTAACGCCTATGACAAGCAGCGGGCGCGGTTGCGCAACGCGATCGACGACTCCGGACGCCGGGTGCCCGACGGTAAGGCCAACCAGGTCGCGAACCGGATCCTCCAGGAGGATCGCGGTCAACGAGGCGTGGTGCGCGGTGACCGCACGTACGGCCCCAAGAGCGAGCGCGAACCGGGCGACCCGAAGTGAGCAGGGTCGACCTTGCCGACGGTGCCATCGCTGGTGCCGTCGGCAGCACCGCGCTGAACGTGGTCAGCTTCCTCGACATGGCCCTGCGGGGACGGCCGGAGAGCGACGTCCCCGGGGAGACCGTCGACCGGCTGGCCGGGATCGCGCACGTGAGCCTGGGCTCCGACGGCCGGGCGGCGAACCGCCGCGCGGGCCTCGGGCCGCTTGTCGGCTACGGGCTGGGCATCGCCGCGGGCGTCGCGTTCGCGCTCTACGCCGGTGGTCGGCGCCAGCCACTGCCGCTGGCCACCGGCCTGCTCGGCGCCGGCGTAATGACCATGACCGACGGGTCGATCACCGCGCTCGGGATCAGCGATCCCCGCACGTGGCGGCGCTCCGACTGGATCTCGGACATCATTCCGCACCTCGCGTACGGGCTGACGGCCGCCGCCACCTGGAACAGGTTGCGGCGGCCGTCCGGGCGCACTCGTTAGTTAGCGGGTGCCGCTGTCGTCGTCGGCCACCGGCTCACCGGCCGGGCCGTACGGCGACACCTGCCCCTTGGGCACCGGCCGACCCTCGTCACCGCGCGACGAACCGCGGTTGAGTGGATGCCCGGTCGGCGTGGGCCCCTTGCTGTCCTGGCTGGTAGCTCCCTTGGCGTTACGCCGGAACTCCTCCTGCTGCGGGTTGACCACGGTGCGTCTCCCTCCGGTACGCAGGCGGCATCGACCGCCTCCACCGCCGGCATACCCGCCCGCCCCGGCGGCATTCCGACCCCACTCGACGGTGCGACGGCTAGCGGGCCACGCAGTGGGTACCCCTGCGGTGTGGGCAACGATCGAACGGTGGCGCGGGTCCTGTTGGACCGGCGTGGCCGCACGTACGCCGAGGAGGCCGGCATCCAGCTCGCCGACCGCCCCCGGCCGCTCTACCAGCTGCTGGTGCTGGCCACCCTGCTGAGCACCCGGGTCCGGGCGTGCCTGGCGGTGGACGCCGCGCGGGAGCTGTTCGCCGCGGGCTACCGCACGCCGCAGGCCATGGAGGCGGCCAGTTGGCAGGACCGCGTCGACGCGTTGGGCCGGGGCCACTACCGCCGCTACGACGAGCGGACGGCCACCATGCTCGGCACCGGCGCCCGACTGTGCCTGGACCGTTGGCACGGTGACCTGCGCCGACTGCACCGGGAGGCCCAGGGCGACCCGGCCGGGCTGCGTCGACGCCTCACCGAGTTTCCCGGCATCGGCCCCACCGGCGCGGACATCTACCTCCGCGAAGCGCAGGCGGTCTGGTCGGATGTGCGCCCGTACGCCGACCGTCGGGCCCTCGCCGGGGCGAAGCGGCTGGGTCTGCCGGGGTCTCCGGACGGGTTGGCCGGTCTGGTCGACGAACCGGACTTCGGCCGGCTCGCCTCGGCGCTGGTGCGGGTGGCGCTCGGCGAGGAGTCCGCCGGCGAGGTCAGTCGGGTCGCCGCCCGCTGAGGCGGCTCACTTCACCGTCTTGTCCCCCGGCCGGGTCAGGTGCCACACCAGCAACGCGGCGAGCAACGCCAGGACCACCACCCCGCCGGAGATCCCACGCCCCTCCTCGGGGCTGCGCCCGGCGCTGCCGAAGTAGATCACCGCGAGGCCGGCCAGCACCGCGACGAACGTCCGCAAACCTCGGTCCTTCACGAATCGCACCGTAGGCGGACCGCATCCGCCGCGGGGAATGTTCGGCACCGGTGTCCCCCGTCCGGGCGACGCGGTCAACGCTCGGCGGTGAACCCGCGCAACCGCACGCGCCGCACCGCCCGGTCGGCGACCTCCACCACCTCCAGGGTCAGCCCGGGTAGTCGGACCGTCTCCCCCGGCCGGCCGGGCAGGTGCCGCAGTCGGGCCAGTACCAGCCCGGCCACGGTGGTGTACTCCCGGGACAACGGGAAGCTCAACCGCACCCCCAGGTCGGGCAGGTCGTGCAGGGGGAAGTCACCGGGCACCAGCAGCGACCCGTCCTCCTCCCAGATCACCCCGTGCACGTCCCGGTCGGTCTCGTCGTACAACTCGCCGACCACCTCGGCCAGCAGATCCTCCATGGTGACCATGCCGTCGATCCCGCCGTGCTCGTCGACCACCAGGGCCAGTTGCTGATGCTCCTGGCGAAGCTGCCGCATCGCGTCGGCGACCGGCAGGGTCACCGGCAGCAGCACCGGCGAGCGCACCCGATCCCCCACCGGTGCCGTGCCGGCCCGCACCAGGTCGCGGATGTGCACCACCCCGAGCACCTCGTCCAGGCCACCGGGGCCGGTGACCGGAGCACGGGACCGTCCGGCGGCGGCGAGGCGCCGGACGCCCTCGTCGGCGGTCAGGGTGGCCGGCAGCGTCGTCACCTCCCGGCGGGCCACCAGGATCTCCCGCAACGTCCGGCCGGCGATGTCGAACGCGCCGGTCAGGATCTCCCGCTGTTGCGCCGACAGGCCGCGCTGGCTGGCCAACATCTCCCGCAGCTCGTCCTCGGTCATCTCCGCGCGGTTGGCCCCCGGGTCGCCGCCGGCCAGCCGTACCACCGCGTCGGTGGCCCGACTGAGCAGCCACACCGCCGGCCGGGACACCCGGGCGAGCAGGTCCAGCGGTCCGGCGCTGAGCAGCGCCCACCGCTCCGCCCGCTGCATCGCCAGTCGTTTCGGGGCCAACTCGCCGAACACCAGCGTGACGAACGTCAGCAGCACGGTCACCAGCAGCACCGCGGCGGGACGGGCCACGCCGCCGAGGAAGCCCAACGGCCCGACCAACGGCCCGGCCAGCGACACCGCGGCCGCCGCCGAGGCGAGGAAACCGGCCAGGGTGATGCCGAGTTGGATGGTCGCCAGGTAGCGGTTGGGATCGCGGGACAGGCGCACCAGCCGGTCACCGGCGCCGCCACGTCGACCCAGCCGCCGCAACTGCCCCTCGCGCAGCGTCACCAACGCCATCTCGCTGCCGGAGAGCGCGGCGTTGACCAGCACCAGCACCGCCACCAGTGCCAACTGCACGAGCTGGCCGCCCATCGCGCACCCCCGTCCGCCGCCTCAGGTCACTCAACCGCAGCGGGGCCGGCTCCGGGTCCGGTTTACGCCCGCGCCACCACTCAGTCGACCTCCAGGTCGTCCAGCGAGATGGCATGGGTCATCAACCAGCGGGCCAGCGCCGACATACCGAACAGCCACAGCGGCACGGATTCGGTGGGGCCGTTGGTGGCGTAGATGGCGAACCGCAGATCCGGCGCACGGTACGCCTCGATCCGCCACCGGTGCTGCCGGTCCCGCCAGACCGCCGAAGGGTCCATGGCGTCACCGTAGGTGACCACCGCGGCCCCGGGGGCCGGTTAGCCCGGCACCACCGGCTCAGCCCGGCACCACCGCCGGCCCGAGCAGCGTGCGGGCGGTGAACACCAGCATGGTGAGGCCGATGCCAGCGAACACCAGCCAACCGAGGCCACGCCAGCCCGAGCCACGGTCGGCGGCCGGCGCTGGTGGTGGTCTCCACAGCTCGCGGTACGACCAGGCCAGCACTCCCAGCCCGAACGGCAGCAGCCCGATCCAGAACCAGAACCACCGGGTGCCGACCAGCGGCGGCGCGCCACCGATCAGCCGACCCAGCCACAGCAGCGGCAGCACGACGGCGAGCAGGTCGACGGCGCCCGCGATCCGGTGCGCGGGGGCACCGGACGTGCCCCACGGGCCCGCAACAGCGGCGAGCCGCGCGTCGCGCCCGCCGTCGACCGACGTATCCGGCCCGGACGGATACGACTGGGCGGCGGGCGGGTCGACCATGGCATAGCGGGTCTGCCCGTTCGGCACGGTCCAGACGAGCATCCAGCCCTGAGCCGAGAACCGTGGGTCCGGCCGATTGCCCCAGTACGCGCCGTCGTCGGCCCAGCCATCGGCGCGCTGGAAGGTCACCACCCGGCCACCGGCCAGATCCAGGTCGAGCTGGGCCTCCGTCGACTCCCGGGGCTGCACCCACCAGGCCAGAGCGGCCCACAGCACCCACAGCACCGCCAGCCCCCACCGCAGCGCCACCGGGACGACGACACGCCACCTGCCACCGGCGGGTCGCGACCGGGGCGGGGACGGCTCGACCACCAGCCCACGATCGCATCCGCGCGCGCCCCTGTCAGCCCCGCAGGGCGAGCGCTCAGGTGACGACGATCCGCGCGTCGTCGGGCAGTCGGCGGGTCGCGCCGCGCCGGTCCAGCAACTCCAGCAGCGGCACCGCGACCCGCCGGGTGGTGTCCAACGCCTGCCGCGCCGCGGAGAGGGTGAACGGCTGCGGCAGCCCGGCCAGCACCCGGACCGCGTCGTCGAGCGCGTCGGGCAGCAACACCACGTTGTCGGCCAACCGCAGCAGGGCACCGGCCCGCACCGCGGCGCCGATCTCCCGGGGGCCCAGGCCCAGGTCGACGAGGTGGTCCGCCTCCGGAGCCCGGAACGGGCGGTCACCGTACTCTTCGCGGACCCGCCGCACGGCCCGCGCCACCGGCTCGGGCAACCCGTCCGCGGCGCCGGCCGCCCCGACCCGACCGGCGTGTACGCGCAGCGGCGGCCGGACCAGCGCCTCGACCAGCACCCGGTCGGGCAGGGCGAGGCGCTGGCGCAGTGCCTCCACCGGCATCCCCGGCTCCAACGGGTGCTCCCGCACGTAGCGGGCGACCTCCTCGGTGACCTGGTCGCCGAGCCGCCGCCAGTGCTCGGGGTCGGCCAGCCAGTCACCGGCCACCGGTGCGACGTGCACCGGCACGCCCATCCGGAGCAGCGCGCCGGCCCGGACCAGTCGGCGGCGGCGCAGCTCACCGACCAGGTCGGGTCGACCGTCCACCGCGGCGAGGACCTGCGCGCGGGCCACCGCGGCCCCTCGGCGGGCCAGCGGCGGCGGCGCCACGTCCAGCACCCGCACCCCGCCGGCCACGTGGTGCCGGCCCGGGTCGCGCAGCAGCGCCCGGTCGCCCACCAGCAGCGGCAGCGGGCGGGACAGGCGCAGCCGTACGGTGTCCGCACCGAGCGGTCGGACCCGCACCGGCACCGCCGCCGACCCGACGTGCAGGGTGAGGGTGGCCGGCAGGTCGGCGGCCGGGTCGCCGGTGAGGCGGACGTCGACCAGGTCGGTGTGCTGGAACCGGCCCGGGGTGAGCAGCGCGTCACCGCGGCCGAGCTGGTCGCGGGGCGTACCGCGCAGGTTGACCGCCACCCGGGCCACCGCGGCGGCCTCCGGGCGGGCCTCGCCGAGCGAGTGCAGGCCACGGACCCGGACCGGTTCGTCGGCACCGGCCAGCTCCAGCGTGTCGCCCACCCGCAGCCGACCGGCCCCGAGCGTGCCGGTGACGACGGTGCCGCTGCCCCGCACGGTGAAGCTGCGGTCGACCCAGAGCCGGACCGGGTCGTCCAGCATGGGCGGCGGCAGGCGGGCGGCGAGCCGGTCCAGGGCAGCCCGCAGCTCCGGCAGACCCGCGCCGGTCCGACCGCTGACCGCGACCGCCTGCACCGCGCCGAGACTCGTCGCGCCGATCTCGGCGCGGGCGCGGGCCGTCGCCGGCCCCGGATCGGCCAGGTCCGCCCGGGTCACC
Source organism: Micromonospora sp. NPDC049101 (assembly GCF_040648675.1). Classification (NCBI taxonomy): domain Bacteria; kingdom Bacillati; phylum Actinomycetota; class Actinomycetes; order Micromonosporales; family Micromonosporaceae; genus Micromonospora; species Micromonospora sp. NPDC049101. The sequence goes on from NZ_JBEZED010000006.1 coordinate 180,189, forward strand.
ACCAGCAGGCCGTACGCGACACCGAGCGCGTCGAGCGCGGCCAGGTGCTCGGCCGACTGCGGCATCCAGCCCTCGTCGGCGGCGACCACGATCAGCGCCGCCGGCACCGGGCCGACCCCGGCGAGCATGTTCGGCACGAACCGTTCGTGCCCGGGTACGTCGACGAAGGCGACGGTGCCGCCGGACGGCAGCGTCGTCCAGGCGAAGCCCAGGTCGATGGTCATGCCCCGGCGGCGTTCCTCGGCCCACCTGTCGGGTTCCATCCCGGTCAACGCCCGGACCAGTGTCGACTTGCCGTGGTCGACGTGCCCAGCGGTCGCGACGACGAACACGCTCAGTCGTCCCCGGGTACGCGCAGCACCGCCGCGCGGACCGCCTCGTCGGCGTCGGCCGGCACACAGCGCAGGTCGAGCAGGAGCCGGCCGCGCACCACCCGGCCGAGGACCGGCTGGTCTCCGGTGCGCAGCGGCCCCGCGTACCGCTCGGGCAGGCTCAGCGCCCACGAGTCCAACTCGACACCGGGGGCCCCGCCCCCGCCGACCACCGCGACGGCCGGCACCACCTCCGCCTTGCGGCCGTCCGCGCCGAGCCGGTCGCGCAGCCGCTCCACCCGTCGACGCAGCGCACCCGGGTCGGCGTGCAGGGCCGCCCGGGTGGGGGTGTCCGGTTGGTGCAGGGTGGCGGCCAGCGCGGCCAGGGTGAGCTTGTCCACTCGCAACGCCCGGGCCAGCGGGTGGCGGCGCAGTCGGTCGACCAGCGCGAGGTCGCCGAGCAGCAGCCCCGCCTGCGGGCCGCCGAGCAGCTTGTCGCCGCTGGCGGTGACAAGCGTGGCGCCGGCGCGCAGCGTGCTCGTCGCGTCCGGTTCGTCGGGCAGCAGCGGATCCGCGGTGAGCAAACCGGAGCCGATGTCGGCGACCACTGGCACGCCGAGGGTGGCCAGGTCACGCACACCGGTGGCCGAGGTGAAGCCGGTGATCCGAAAGTTCGACGGGTGCACCTTGAGCACGAAGCCGGTCTGCGGGCCGAGCGCGGCGGCGTAGTCCGCGAGCGTGGTGCGGTTGGTGGTGCCCACCTCCCGCAGCCGCGCCCCGGTGCTCTCCAGCAGGTCGGGCAGGCGGAAGCCGTCGCCGATCTCGACCAGCTCACCCCGGCTGACCACGATCTCCCGGCCGGCGGCCAGTGCGGTGGCGGCCAGCACCAGCGCGGCGGCGCCGTTGTTGACCACGTGCACCGCGCCTGCGTCGGGCACGGCGGCGGCCAGGGCGTCGAGCGCGTCGCGGCCCCGGCGGGCCCGCCGGCCGGTGTTCAGGTCCAACTCGACGTCGGTGTGCCCGGCGGCGGCCACCACCGCGGCGAGGGCGGCCGGCGACAGTGGCGCCCGACCCAGGTTGGTGTGCAGCACGACGCCCGTGGCGTTGAGCACCACGCGGGGGCCGGGCGCGGGCAACGCGGCGACCGCCGCGTCGCGTACCTCGTCGGGGTTGATCTCGCCGCGACGGGCCCGGTCCTGCGCGCGCGCGACCACCGCCTTGACCTGGTCGCGGCCCAACGTCGCGGTGGCCGCGGCCAACAGCGGGTCGGCGAGCAGCGTGTCGGTGCGCGGCACCCGACGTCGCGGGTCCACCGGCCCGTCGCCCATCGCGTCATCTCCTGCAGCGGTTTGGCGGAGACGGACGGGAATCGAACCCGCCTGGCCCGGGTCCCGGACCACTCCGGTTTTGAAGACCGGGAGGGGCACCAGCCTCCTGAACGCCTCCACCGGACATTCGATCACACCGCCGGCGGGTCCGCCCGACCAGCTGGAAGATCCATGCCGGCCCGCCGGGCGTCGACCCGCGCACGCTGCGGCACCACCGTGTACCGCGGGTCCCGGGCGGAGGCGACACCGCCGGAGAAGATCCCGAACCGGGTCAGCACCGACGCGGCCAGCAGCGCGGTCCCGGAGAGCGCCCCGACCAACCGACTGCGCCGGCCCAGCAACGCGCCGGCGACCCCGGTGGCGGTGAGCAGCCGACCGGCGCGCAGCAGCCGACCGGGCCGACCCAACCGGTAGGGCTCGCTGAGCAGGCCGAGGCGGGTCTCCACCCGATGCGCGCCATACAACTCCAGGGCCGCGCCGGCCACCGCCATCCGCCGGGCCGGCCCCGCCTGCGCCGGCGGCGCGGCGAGCAGACCCACGCCCGCGCCGCTGGCCAGGGCGCTGCCCGCGAAGATGACAGGCAACTCGGGGTACGCCTCATGCCACGACGGCACCGCCGTGTCGGCCAGCAACACCCCGGTGTACGTGGCCAGCGCGGGCGCGGTGCCGGCGGCGAGCAGCCCGGCGGCGTGCCCGATCGGCGGCAACACCCGAGCGGCCAGCCCGAGCGGACCGTGGCCGGGCAGCGCACCGGCCGCCTCGGCGATCGCGGCGAGACCCGCCGCCGGCCCGTACGCGGTGAGGATCCAGGTGCCCATCGACATCGGTGACGTTGGCTTGGCCACCCGCAGCATGTGGTGGAACCGCGCCGGCCGGCCCAGGTCTCTGATCAGGAAGACGGCGCTGGCGCTGACGGCGGCCAGCGCGGTGACCCGACCGGCACGTCGCAACGCCGGCCGCCCGGTGAGCTGCCCACCCGCGGCGAGCAGCGACGAGCCGGCGGCCAACCCACCGGTGAACAGGTACGCCGCGATGTCCCACTTCCAGACCGGCGCCTTGAGGATGGGCCGACCGTAGTACGACGTGAACTCGGCCTCCGGCACCCGCAGTTCCTCGCCACCGCCTTTGCGCCGCCCGCCCCGCCGGCCGGTCGGGGGCCCGGCGCTGCTGCCGACGCTGGGGCGTTCGTCGCTCGCCTGTGGTTGGTCGCTGCCCTCGGCGGCGAGCCGCTCCCGGAAGCGACGGAACCGGTCGCCCACGGGGCGCGGTGGGGTCATGAGGAGCCTCCGACGAACGCGGCGACGGTCGCCGCCGCCATGGCGAGCGCGGCGAGGCCGGCGCGTTTCCACATGGCCGGCAGGTCGCGGGTCGTCACCACCGGGTCGGGTGGCAGCCCGTACACCTCGGGCTCGTCCAACAGCAGGAAGAACGCCCCGTCACCGCCCACGCCATCATGCGGATCATGCCCGTACAACCGGGCCTCGGGGACCCCCCGATTGTGCAGCGTCTCGACCCGGGCGGCGGCCCGCTCCCGCAGCTCGTCGAGGGGCCCGTACTGGATCGACTCGGTCGGACACGCCTGCGCACACGCCGGCGTCATCCCCGCACCCAACCGGTCATAGCACAACGTGCACTTCCACGCCCGACCGTCATCCTTACGCTGGTCGATCACCCCGTACGGACACGCCGAAATGCAGTAACCGCACCCGTTGCAGATGTCCTCCTGCACCACCACCGTGCCGAACTCGGTACGGAACAACGAACCCGTCGGACACACATCCAGACACGCCGCATGCGTGCAGTGCTTGCAGACGTCCGACATCATCAACCACCGGAAGTCGGTGCGCTCCTCGACGCCCGTGCCCCGACCCGGCGGCTGCGCACCCGGCATCCCCAAGAACTGCGGGCCCGCCTCGACCGGCCGGTCCGGGCCGGCGTCGACCGCGGCGCCCAGGACGTCCGCCGCGCGCTGCCCGGCCGGGCGGGGCTGCTCGATGAACGCGACGTGCCGCCACGAGTTGGCGGTCAACGCGCCGGTGTTGTCGTAGGACATGCCGAGCAGGTCGAGCCCGTTCTCCGGGACGAGGTTCCACTCCTTGCAGGCGACCTCGCAGGCCTTGCAGCCGATGCACACGCTGGTGTCGGTGAAGAACCCCATCCGGGGTGGCGCGTTCTCGTAACCGGCCTCGGGCGCCGGGTCCAGCGGGCCGTACAGGCTGTGCGGGTCAGGAAGCACCGCGTTCCTTCCCCTCGTTGTCGGTGGTGACGGCCGGGGCGTGCTGACCCGGGGTGATCCCGGCACGCCGCTGGTAGTCGGCCACCAGGTCGAGCAGCGCCGGCCCGGTGGGCCGCCGACCCGGTCGCACGTCGCAGGTGCCGACCTTGCTCTCCTGGATCAGCACGTTCGGGTCCAGGCTGATGCCGAACAGGTCGTTGGCCGAGTCGCCGGTCACCAGACCCTCGAAACCGAAGTGGTACGGCAACCACACCTGGTGGATGATCCGACCGTCCACCCGCAGCGGCGTGAGCCGGTCGGTCACCAGCACCCTCGCCTCGATCACCGCCCGGCCGCTGACCAGGTGCGCCCAGCCCAGATGCGTCAGCCCCACCTCGCCGGCCAGGGCCGGAGACACCTCGACGAACATCTCCGGCTGCAACTCGGCAAGCGGCGACACGGTCCGGCTCATCGCGCCGGCGGTGTGGTGCTCGGTGAGCCGGCTGACCGTGAACACGTACGGGAACACCTGACTGTGCTCCTGCGGCGGGCTCGGGTTCACCGAGTTCACCGGGTGCGCGTACATCTTGCGGGTCGGGTTGGCCTGCTGCCGGTAGAGCGGGTTGCGCACCGGCGACTCCACCGGCTCGTAGTGCGTCGGCAACGGCCCGTCCAGCACGCCGCTGGGCGCGTACAGCCAGCCCTTGCCGTCGCCCTGCATGACGAACGGGTCGTCACCGGCGATGCCCTCCGTCCCGGACGCACCGGGTGGCGGCCGGTACGACGGCGGTTTGGTCTTCTCGAAGTCCGGCACGTCGTAGCCGGTCCACTCGGACTTCTCCGCGTCCCACCACACGTAGCGCTTGCGCTCACTCCACGGGTTGCCGTCCGGGTCGGCGGAGGCACGGTTGTAGAGGATCCGCCGGTTCGCCGGCCACGCCCAACCCCACTCGGCGGCCACCCAGTCCTGCTCGTGTCGGGACTTGCGCCGGGCCGCCTGGTTGACACCGTCGGCGTACACCCCGCTGTAGATCCAGCAGCCGATCGCGGTGGAACCGTCCGCGCGGGCCTCGGCGAAGCTGGACAGCGGGCGGCCGGTCGCCACGTCGTACCCGTTGATCTCGCGCAGCACCGACTCGGCGCTCGGCTCCTCGTGCGGACCGTGCGTGGGGTAGTCCCAGGTGAGGTCGAGCAGTGCCCGGTCGCGCGGCAGCGTCGAGGCGGCCAGCTTCTCCCGCAGTCTGCGGCCCAGGTGGTAGAAGAACCACAACTCTGAGCGGGCGTCGCCGGGCGGCTCGACGGCCTTCTCCCGCCACTGCAACAGCCGCTGCGTCTGGGTGAACGTGCCCTCCTTCTCCACGTGCGAGGCGGCCGGCAGGAAGAACACCTCGGTGCGGCACTCCTCGGGCACGATCTCGCCGGTGGCCACCTCGGGGCCGTTCTGCCAGAACGTGGCACTCTCGATCATGAACAGGTCGCGGACCACCAGCCAGTCCAGGTTGGCCATGCCGAGCCGCTGCGCGCGGCCGTGCGCCGAGCCGACCGCCGGGTTCTGACCCAGCAGGAAGTACCCCTTGATCTTCCCGTCGATCATGTTGAGCACCTGCTGGTACGTGCCGTGGTCACCGGTCAGCCGGGGCAGGTAGCCGTAGCAGAAGTCGTTCTCCGGTGTCGCCGCGTCACCCCAGTACGCCTTGAGCAGACTGGCCGCGAACGACCGGGCGTTGCCCCAGAAGCCCTTCTGCCCGGGATGCCGGATGCTGTCCACCCACTCGTCGAAGCTCGGGTGCTCGGCGTGGTGCGGCATCGGCAGGTAGCCCGGCAGCAGGTTGAACAACGTCGGAATGTCGGTGGAGCCCTGGATGCTGGCGTGCCCGCGCAGAGCCATCACCCCACCGCCGGGACGGCCCATGTTGCCCAGCAGCAGTTGGATGATCGCGCCGGTGCGGATGTACTGCACACCCACGCTGTGCTGCGTCCACCCCACCGAATAGATCAGCATGCCGGTGCGGTCCCGGCCGGAGTTGCGGGTCCACGCCTGCGCCAACTCCAGGAACTGCTCCCGCGGGATCCCGCAGACCTGCTCCACCATCTCCGGGGTGTAGCGGGAGAAGTGTCGCTTGAGGATCTGGTAGACGCAGCGCGGGTGCCGCAACGTCTCGTCCCGCTCGGTCTGCCCGCCCACCTGCGCGCCGTGCGACTCGTGCGCCAGCCCCGCGGCGCTGTCGCGCTCCTGAGCGGTGTGCCCACTGCCGGACGAACCCTCGTGCCCCGCGTACTGCCAGCTGTCCTGCACGTAGCTGCCAGTCTCCGGATCGAACCCGGAGAAGAACCCGTCCCCGTCCTCGGTGTCGACGAACTCCTCGCTGACGATCGTCGCCGCGTTCGTGTACGACAGCACGTACTCCCGGAAGTCCAACTCGTTGTCCAGGATGTAGCGCACCACGCCGCCGAGCAGCGCGATGTCGGTGCCCGCCCGGATCGGCAGGTACGAGTCGGCAACCGCGCTGGTGCGGGTGAACCGCGGGTCGACGTGGAAGACCTTCGCGCCCTTGCGCTTGGCCTCCATCACCCACTGGAAGCCCACCGGGTGCGCCTCAGCCATGTTGGAACCCTGGATGACGATCACGTCAGCGTTGGCGATGTCCTGCTGGAAATCCGTCGCACCGCCACGACCGAAGCTGGCCCCCAGACCGGGGACGGTGGCGGAGTGTCAAATACGGGCCTGGTTCTCGATCTGGAGCGCCCCCATCGCGGTGAACAACTTCTTGATGAGGTAGTTCTCCTCGTTGTCCAGCGTCGCCCCACCCAGACTGGAGAAACCCAGCGTCCGGTTGAGCGGTCGACCCTGCGTGTCGACGTCCTCCCAGGTCTGCTCACGAGCCGCGAGCATCCGGTCGGCGATCATGTCGAGCGCGGTGTCGAGCTCCAGATCCTCCCACTGCGTCGAATACGGACGCCGGTAACGGACCGTGGTCTGCCGCAACGGACTGGTCACCAGACTCTTGCTCGCCGAGCCCTTCGGGCAGAGCCGACCCCGCGAGATCGGGCTGTCCGGATCGCCCTCGATCTGGCTGACCTGGCCGTCCTTCACGAACACCCGCTGCCCGCAACCGACGGCGCAGTACGGACAGACCGAACGGGCGACGCTGTCGGCGTCTTCGGTGCGGGCGGTGAGCTGTGCCGACCGGGTGGACTGCGCCGCCGCGCCCCGACCCAGTGGGTCCGTGCCGGTGAGCTGCCGGTAGACCGGCCAACCCTCGATAAAGGTCCGCAGACCCATGCCCCGACACCCCCTCCCACGCGAGCGACCCCCTGAAGATAGGTCAACCGAGACGTCTTCGCGAACCGGGACAGCAGACAGCGCCGCCCCCGGCTGTGTGGGCCGGGGGCGGCGCTGGTGTCGGTGTGCAGGTCGCCTCTCGGCGAGTGGCACGACGCGGCTCCAGCCGAACGGTGTTCCGCGAAGGCGATATTAGGTGAGGCCCGGGGACACTGAGTCACACCGACACCTCCACAACCGGCCCGGCACCCACGTTGTTCCCCATCACGGGGCCGCGCACCAGATCTTGGACAGTTTCCGTGTCGCCTGAACGGAAACTGTCCAAGATCTCCGAACAACCGTCCACCAGGCCGGACCAGCCACCTCCCCGGAACACCGGACAACGCCTCGCGCACCCCGACGGACTAGCGACACCGGCCAACGGAAACACCGTTGGCCGGCACCCGAGTCACGGGGTGCCGGCCAACGGTCGATGTCCTGCGGTAGTGCCGTGCGGTGGGTCAGCTGTTCCAGTACTGGCCGACCAGGTCGGTGGCCTGCTGCTCCCACTGGGCGTACGCATCCGGGTAGGCGGAGACCTGCACGGTCTGCGCGGCCTCGGTCAGGGGCATGTCCTGCCAGCCGTCGACCTGCTTGAGGCCCTTCAGGAACGCCGTCGTGGAGTAGGCCGGGTCGGTGATCTGCTCCGGGGTACCCCAACCCGAGCTCGGGCGCTGCTGGAACAGGCCCAGCGAGTCGTGGTCGTTCATATCGCCCAGGTGGCCCAGGTTCTCCAACTTCGACTCCTGCAGGCTCGTCGCGATCGAGATGACCGCGGCCCGCTCGGGCAGGCCCGCCTTCTTCGTCGCGGCGATGATCGCCTTGACGTTCGCGGTCTGCTCATCGTTGAGGGTGATCCGGGACTGCTCACCCTGCGGCTTCGGCGCGGTGCTCTGCACAGCGGCGGCGACGGGCTTGGCGTCGACGGGGTTGGCGTGCGCGGCGATCGGACCGGCGAACACACCACCGGCGAACGCGAGACCAGCAACGGACAGCACACTCTTACGCATGATCGTGTTCATGGGGGTTAGCTCCTTCGGGGGTAGAACACCCGGCCGCACCGATCGAGGGGAACGGTGAGCGGGTGTGAGCACCTCGTCCGGCGCTGCACATACAAGGGGGGAAAGTCTTCGGGGTCGGCGACCTGCGAGCGGGGGGCTCGTGGCGCCGGGGTCCAGGTGTAACGACCGGGGGGCCGGGGTCATTCCGGGTTGGCCCGTCGCGCGGCACCCTGGTCGGGGCGGTGCCTACGGTCGTTCGTGGGGACTGTAACGACCGGCGGGCCGGGGGCATTCCGACCTGCGGGAACCGCATCCTGACCCCTGCGGGCCGGGCGGGCGGCGGGTGGTGCTGCGATCGTCAGGGTGTGTAACGACCCCGGCCCGGCCACGATTCCGGCCCACGGGTGCGACCGGTCACTGGACAAATCGTGCATACCGTGCAGAGCCTAAGCTCTGCGTGGAGTCCGAACACCCCAGGGTTCGACAAAAGACCCAAATCTCTCATCGCCGCTCGCCTGTCGGGCCGCGCACTCGGCTTGATCCTCTCGGGTTCTGGAAATCGGGGTGTCCAGGTGGGCGGGATGCCCCGATTTCAAGGAACCCGAATCGATAAGGTGCACACGGTCGGTCGCGACGGTGTCGGCGGGCCTGTCGACTGTGTCGGCGCGCGGACAAGCCGTGTCGGGGGTCGATCACGGCCGTGTCGGGGGTCGATCGCGACCGTGTCGGCGGTGGCGTGTGGGATTTGACCATGCGACACGAAACCGCGCCTCCGGGGCGGAGGCGCGGTTCGGGGACGTGTGGGGTCAGGCGACGTTGCGTTGGGCCGGGACTGTCGACTTGTGTGGGCGGCCCAGTCGGGCTTCCAGGCGTGCGACGTCGACCCGGGCGTGCCGGCGGTCGGCCAGATCTTCCCAGCCGACGGCGAGCAGCCGAAGCCGCTCCGACTCGCTGAAGCCGCCCCATACGCCGTACGGCTCGCGGACGGACAGGGCGTGCGCGGCGCACTCGGCCCGGACCGGGCAGGCGCGGCAGACCGACTTGGCGGAGGACTCCCGACGCAGTCGGGAAGAGCCTCGCTCGCCGTCGGGGTGGAAGAACTGGGCGCTGTCCCGGCCTCGGCAGGCACCGAGTCGCTGCCAGTCCCAGAGATCGACGATGGGTCCGGGCAGTCTACGTACGTTCGACATCAGCACCCCTCCTCCCGCGCGGCTCCGCGAGAATCCATGTGGCCGGCATCCGGGCGGCGGGCCGCGCAGGCGCACCGTTCCCGGCCTGGACCCCCCGGTACCCGGGCCGTCGTCGCCTCACACTTCTGTGATCGAAAACGTCCTAGAAATTGCGGCTTTTGCCCCAACTGTCGGAAAAGTTCGAAGGATTGCCGGGAACCTCCTCCCCAGCCGACCCCGTCATGGTCTGCTCGTTGGCGGAGAGGAGACCACAGTGCGTACCGTTCTTGTGTGCGTTCGGACACCACTCGCGGCCCAGCACCTTACTTCTGCTGCCGCGCGACTGGGGTTGTCCGCGATCGTTCGTACCGCCGTCTCCGATCCCGAGGTGATGCTGCGGCTCGCCGAGCGACCGGCCGACGTTGTGCTGGCTGACACGGCCCTCACCCGGCCGGACAGCGCCGGCTTCGTCCGTCGGGTGCTGGCCCGTGCGCCGCAGGCCGCGGTGCTGCTGCTCGGCACCGAGGAGTCCGAGGCGGCGGCGGCCACCATCAGCGCTGGGGCGCGCGGTCTCATCCAGAATGTCGACCATGACCTGACCAGCGCGGTGGCGAAGGCGCTGCTGCTGCTCACGGCCCCCGGGCGGGCCTCGCGGCAGCGGATCACCGATCCGGCCCGGGACGCCGCGGCGGTGGGTGGTTCGGGTCGCTCCGGGCCGTCGCCGCGTGGCTCGGCCGAGCCCGGCTGGACGGGCCCGCCCGGCGAGGGGCAGGCGGGTGTGCCGTCGGTGCCGGTGCAGCGGGGTGACGACGAGGCCGAGGCCGCGACCGGCGAATCGGCGGCCGAGCAGGCCGACCCGGCCCGGCCCGGCCCGAACACCCGGCCCACCCGGGCGTCGATCGGGCTCACCGAGCGAGAGCTTCAGGTGCTGCTCGGCATGGCCGAGGGCAAGAGCAACGCGGAGATCGGCCGGGAGTTGTTCGTGTCGGAGGACACCGTCAAGACACACGCCCGCAGGTTGTTCCGCAAGCTTGGCGCTCGCGACCGGGCGCACGCGGTGGCCGCGGGCTTCCGGGCCGGCCTGGTCGCCTGAGGCGCGCCGCCGTCACTCGGCGGCGGTCGGGGTGCCCGGCTCGTCCTCGGTGCCTTCGCTCAGGGTGTCGTGCACCCCGTCCGCGTAACCCCGGGCGTAGTCCCAGGTCACGTAGTGATCCGGGTCGGGGTCGTACGCGGGCTCGTGCACCCGGGGGCGACCCGAGTTGAGCAGGTGTCGCAGGTTGCCGCGGAGCAGGTCCCAGTCGAAGTAGTGCGGCTCCCGGCAGTCCTCACATTCGATCACCAGCCCGCGGACCCCGATCGGGGCCAGCAGAGCCTGGTAGATCTCCAGGTCAGCGAGGTCTTCCAGCACATCCTGCCGCTCGACGTCGGTCAGCGGATCCGGCGTCGCGTCGTCGCCCGGGTCATCCAGACCCGCGGTCGGATCGGCCGGGTCGCCGTTGAACGGGTCGATGGGCTCGTCGTGCACCCCCTCACCGTAGACCCAAGGCGGCGGGGACGTCCGCCCCCCGGGCCTTGCGCCGGCCCGGCCCGCCACGGACGAGTCGCCCAGCTCACTGGGTACGATGAGGCGACGTGCCGGCACCGTGGTGCGCTCCGGTGCCCGCCCGCGCCACCTCGCTGAAGCCCATCCGAGCAGCTCAGGGGAGCAATCGTGGAAAATTCGCCCAGCAACGATCTTCCGGCCGGCGTGGAGCACGCCGACCTGGGCGGCCACCTGCCCGAGCTGCCGGCCGGCTCTGCCCGCGTGGTTCCGCTCGGGCTCACCTTCGACGACGTGCTGTTGCAGCCGGGCGAGTCGGACGTGGTTCCCAGCCGGGTCAACACCCGGACGAAGCTCACCCGCAACGTCGAGTTGTCCATTCCGCTGCTGTCCAGCGCGATGGACACGGTGACCGAGGCGCGGATGGCGATCGCCATGGCCCGCCAGGGCGGCATCGGCGTGTTGCACCGCAACCTCTCGCTGGAGGACCAGGCGCTCCAGGTCGACCTGGTCAAGCGCTCCGAGTCCGGCATGATCACCAACCCGGTGACCGCCAGCCCGAACGACACGCTGCGCGAGGTCGACGAGCTGTGTGGGCGTTACCGCATCTCCGGCGTGCCGGTGGTGGACGGCGACGGCCAACTGGTCGGCATCGTCACCAACCGGGACATGCGGTTCGTCTCCGAGCCGGACACGCCGGTCCGCGAGATCATGACCCACACCCCGCTGATCACCGCCCGGGTCGGTGTGAGCAAGGACGACGCCCTGGCGCTGCTGCGCCAGCACAAGGTCGAGAAGCTGCCGATCGTGGACGACTCGGGCCGGCTGCGCGGCCTGATCACCGTGAAGGACTTCACCAAGAGCGAGCAGTACCCGGACGCCAGCAAGGACGACGCCGGCCGCCTCCGGGTCGCCGCCGCCATCGGCGTGGGTGAGGACGCGTACAAGCGGGCCCGCGCCCTCGTCGACGCGGGCGTGGACGTGCTGATCGTGGACACCGCGCACGGTCACCAGCGGGCCGTGCTGGACATGGTCCGCCGGCTCAAGGCCGACGTCGCGGTCGACATCATGGGCGGCAACGTGGCCACGTACGCCGGCGCGAAGGCACTCGTCGACGCCGGCGCCGACGGCGTCAAGGTGGGTGTGGGGCCGGGCGCGATCTGCACCACCCGGATCGTCGCCGGGGTCGGCGTGCCGCAGGTGACCGCGATCATGGAGGCGGCTCGGGCCGCCCGCCCGGCCGGCGTGCCGGTGATCGGCGACGGCGGCATCCAGTATTCCGGCGACATCGCCAAGGCCCTGGTGGCCGGCGCCGACACGGTAATGCTCGGCAGCCTGCTGGCCGGCTGTGAGGAGAGCCCCGGCGAGCTGATCTTCGTCAACGGCAAGCAGTTCAAGACCTACCGCGGGATGGGGTCGCTCGGCGCGATGCAGTCCCGGGGCCAGGCCAAGTCGTACAGCAAGGACCGCTACTTCCAGCAGGACGTGCTCAGCGACGACAAGCTGGTCCCGGAGGGCGTGGAGGGCCAGGTGCCCTACCGGGGGCCGCTGTCCCGGGTCGCCCACCAGCTGGTCGGCGGGCTGCGGCTGGCCATGGGGTACGCCGGTGCGGAGAACATCCCCGATCTGCACCGCCGGGGCCAGCTCATCCGGATCACCGCGGCCGGGCTGAAGGAGAGCCACCCGCACGACATCCAGATGACCGTCGAGGCGCCCAACTACCACACCCGCTGACCCAACACCCCCAACCACCTGGAGTCCCCCATGCGTGACGTGGTCGAGATCGGGCTGGGCAAGACCGCGCAGCGCGGCTACCACCTGGACGACATCGCCATCGTGCCGAGCCGCCGCACCCGCGACGTCGACGACGTGTCGACCTCCTGGCAGCTCGACGCGTACCCGTTCGGCATTCCGTGCGTCGGCCACCCCTCCGACGCCACCATGAGCCCGGCCTCGGCGGTGCGGCTCGGTCAGCTCGGCGGTCTCGGCGTGCTCAACGTCGAGGGCCTCTGGACCCGCTACGAGAACCCGACGAAGGTGCTGGACGAGCTGGCCGGCCTCGACGAGGAGGCTCGCGCCACCAAGCGGCTCCAGGAGGTGTACGCGGAGCCGATCCGTCCGGACCTGATCGCCGAGCGGGTGCGCGAGCTGCGCGCCGGTGGCAGCACGGTGGCGGTGCGGGTCTCCCCGCAACACACGCTGGCGCTGGCCCCGGTGATCCTGGACGCCGGGGTGGACATCCTGGTCATCCAGGGCACCATCGTGTCGGCCGAGCACGTGTCGACCACCGACGAGCCGCTGAACCTCAAGGAGTTCATCGCCGACCTCGACCTGCCGGTGATCGTCGGCGGCTGCACGGACTACAAGACGGCGCTGCACCTGATGCGTACCGGCGCGGCCGGCGTGATCGTGGGCATCGGTGGCGACGAGTGGTCGACCACCGAGTCGGTGCTGGGCATCCGGGTGCCGATGGCCACCGCGATCGCCGACGCCGCGGCGGCCCGCCGGGACTACCTCGACGAGACCGGCGGCCGGTACGTGCACCTGATCGCCGACGGTGACATCCAGACGTCGGGTGACATCGCCAAGGCGCTCGGCTGCGGTGCGGACGCGGTGATGCTCGGTGAGCCGCTGTCGCTGTGCGACGAGGCGCCCGCCGGTGGTGCCTGGTGGCACTCGGCGGCGAGCCACCCGTCGCTGCCCCGGGGCGCGTTCGAGGTGGCCGGTGAGCCGCTCGGGTCGATGGAGGAGTTGCTCTTCGGCCCGGCGGACGAGGCCGACGGTCAGCTCAACCTGTTCGGTGGGCTGCGTCGGGCGATGGCCAAGTGCGGCTACCGCGACCTGAAGGAGTTCCAGAAGGTCGGCCTGGTCCTCGACCGCTGACCGATCCGTCAGACGCCGGAAGGCCGGCCCCGCGCGGTGCGGGGCCGGCCTTCGGTGCGTTGCCCCGGGAATCCGACAAAGGCAACTCGTGGGGCCGGTGCCGCTGGCTACGCTCGTCCTGACCGGGACCCCGCGCGGGAGGAGTCTGCATGGTCCGGACCGGACGGACACCCGCCGGCACCCGGCTCGCCGCCGTGCTGGCCTGCGTCCTCGGGCTGACGTTGGCCGGTTGTACGGGTGCACAGCCCGACGGTTTCCGACCGGGCGCGGTCGACGCCGGTGACCCGTACGTGCCGGGTCGCGGCAACGGTGGCTACGACGTCTCGCACTACGGCCTGGACGTCCGCTACGACCCGTCGACCGACCGGCTGACCGGCCGGGCCGTCATCACCGCCACGGCCACCCAGAACCTGTCCCGGTTCAATCTGGACCTGGCCGGCCTGGCCGTCAGCGCCGTCCGGGTGGGCGACGCGCGGGCCGATTACCGCCGCGACGACGGCGAGCTGGTGGTGACCCCGCGCGACGGGCTCCCACACGGCCAGCAGTTCACCGTGACCGTCGAGTACGCGGGCGTGCCCACCGCCGTCGTCGACGGGCCGTTGGGCAGTGGCGGCTTCCTGCACACCGCCGACGGCGCGATCGCGCTCGGCCAACCCGACTCGGCCGCCACCTGGTTCCCGGTCAACGACCACCCGTCCGACAAGGCCAGCTACGACCTGGCGGTGGCCGTCCCGGACGGGCTGGCCGCGCTGGGCAACGGAGTGCCCGGGCCGAAGAGCAGCGCCGACGGTTGGACCACCTGGCGCTGGTCGGAACGCACCCCGATGGCCAGTTACCTGAGCACGCTGGTGATCGGTGACTACCGGGTGGAGACGGCCACGCACGCCGGCCGGCCGATGGTCACGGCGGTGGCGGCGAGCCTGCCCCCGGCCGGCGGCGCGGCCAGCTCCCTGGCCCGCACCGGTGCGATCGCCGACTTCCTGGCCAGCCGCTTCGGCCCGTACCCGTTCGACTCGTACGGCGGGATCGCCGTCGCCGACGACCGGATCGGGTACGCGCTGGAAACCCAGTCCCGCCCGGTCTACGGGCCCGCGTTCTTTACCGACGACCGCCCCAACCTGGGCGTCGTCGCGCACGAGTTGGCGCACCAGTGGTTCGGTGACAGCGTGTCGGTGGGCAGGTGGAGCGACATCTGGCTGAACGAGGGCTTCGCCAGCTACGCCGAGTGGCTGTGGGAGGAACACGACGGCGGTCGCACCGCCCAGCGCACCTTCGAGCTTCAGTACGCGGCCACCGACTGGTCGCAGCCGTCGGTCGAGCCGGGGCGGGAACGGATGTTCGGCGCGGCCGTCTACAAGCGCGGCGCGCTCGCCGTGCACGCGTTGCGACGGACCGTCGGTGACGACACGTTCTTCCGCATCCTGCGTACCTGGACCACCGAGCG
This sequence comes from Micromonospora sp. NPDC049101, assembly GCF_040648675.1. NCBI lineage: Bacteria > Bacillati > Actinomycetota > Actinomycetes > Micromonosporales > Micromonosporaceae > Micromonospora > Micromonospora sp. NPDC049101. The sequence goes on from NZ_JBEZED010000006.1 coordinate 195,402, forward strand.
GGCGGCGGCCAACGCGACCACCGCGGACCTGGTCGCACTGGCCGAGCGGGTGGCGGGTCGGCAGCTCCGACCGCTCTTCGACGCCTGGTTGGTGGGCGGGTCGGCGCCCACACTGCCGTGACGGAGCCGTGATGGCCTGTCGATATGCTGCCGCCCGGGGACGGCGGGGACAGCCCCGCTCGCGGCGAGCGGCGTAGGCCGGCACGGGGAGGGTGTGGGATGCGGGTGACGCGGCGCAGACTGCGGGTGGGCGCGGCTCTGCTGGTGACCGGGGCACTCGTCCTGTCCGGATGTGACTCGACGGGCACCGAGGCGGCGCCGTCGCCGAGCGCGTCCCCCACGCCGTCGCGGACGTTCACCGCTGGCGCGCCCGGGGCCGGCGACGCCTACTTCCCGAGCTACGGCAACGGCGGCTACGACGTCGCACGGTACGCGGTCAAGGTGCGCTACGACCCCGCGAAGGACCATCTCACCGGTACGACCACCGTGCAGGCCACCGCGACTGCCGACCTGTCGACGTTCAACCTCGACCTGGCCGGCCTGACCGTCACCGCGGTCACCGTGGACGGCGCACCGGCAACCCACCGCCGGGAGCGCAACGAGCTGGTGATCAAGCCGGCCTCCGGCCTGGTCAACGGCAACGGGTTCGTCGCCGAGATCACCTACGAGGGCGTGCCGAAGCCGCTGCGGAACGAGACCCTCGGCGAGGGTGGGTTCCTGCACACCCCCGACGGTGCCATCGCCCTGGGGCAGCCCGAGTCGGCGAGCACCTGGTACCCGGTCAACGACCACCCGTCCGACAAGGCGACGTACGACTTCGAGGTCACCGTCCCCGACGGTCTCACCGCGGTCAGCAACGGCGTACCCGGCGGTAAGGCCAGCAAGGACGGTTGGACCACCTGGAAGTGGTCGGAGAAGTCGCCGATGGCCAGCTATCTGAGCACGCTGGTGATCGGCCAGTTCCGGATCACCACGGCCACGCACCGGGGCAAGCCGGTCTACAGTGCTGTCGCGATCGCGGCCAACGGTTCCGCGGATTCGTCGATCGCCGAGACCACGGAGGTCGCCGACTACCTGGAGACGGTGTTCGGGCCGTACCCGTTCGACGCGTACGGCGGTGTGGTGGTCTCCGACAACCGGATCTCCTACGCCCTGGAGACGCAGAGCCGCCCGGTCTACTCCGCGGGTTTCTTCCGGCAGGGCGTGAACACCGAGGTGGTCGCCCACGAGCTGGCGCACCAGTGGTTCGGGGACAGCGTCTCCCTGGGCAGGTGGGAGGACATCTGGCTGAACGAGGGCTTCGCGACGTACGCGGAGTGGCTCTGGGCCGAGCACACCAGGAAGTCGACAGCCAAGGCGGCGTTCGACAGCCGGTACGCCGGGGCGTCCGCGAAGCTGTGGAAGACGCCGCCGGGCAAGCCGGGGGCGAAGGAGCTGTTCAGCGAGTCGGTCTACCAGCGCGGCGGCATGACACTGCACGCCCTGCGAATGTCCGTCGGTGACAAGGCGTTCTTCCAGATCGTCAGGGCCTGGGCGGCGGAGAAGCACAACGGCACCGCCACCACCGCCGAGTTCGTGGCCCTCGCCGAGCGCGTCGCCGGCAAGCAGCTCGACGCGCTCTTCGACGCCTGGCTCTACGGCACTCAGCGGCCCGCCCTGCCCAGGCGGCTCTGACCGGGGTCAGTTCTTGACGACCAGGGCGGGGTGGGCCGCCAGGTAGGCGTCGGCGCGTCCGGCGCGGAGTTCGGTGAGGAAGGTGCGGCCCTCGCTGGTGAGCTGTTCACCGCGGTAGGCGCTGCCCTTGCCGACACCGGAACCGGGCAGGCCGACGAGCGTGAAGCGGTCCTGCGGCACCCCACCCAGGGCGTACGCGAAGTCGACGATCCGAGGCCCACCCGCGTACACGAGGGTGTCGCCGAGCGCGGCGACCACCTGGTCGACCCGCTCCGGTTGCCGGGCCAGGCCCTCGTCCAGGATCTTGCGGGTCAGTGCCCGGATCAGCTGCTGCTGGTGGCGCTGCCGGGCGTAGTCGCCGCCGGTGATGTAGCGCTGCCGCGCGTAGTCGAGCGCCTGCCAGCCGTTGAGGTGCTGGTTGCCCTTCTCGTAGACCTGCTGCGGCCCCTTGTATCCGCCGGGTGCGCTCTCCCGGTACTTGCCGTCCGGTCGGCGGTGCAGTGAGGCGACCCGCTGGTCCACGTAGATGTCCACCCCGCCCAGTGCGTTGACCAGCCGGTCGAACCCGTTGAACGTGAGCACCGCGCCCGCGTCGATGCGCAGCCCGGTGTAGCCGCTGACCGTGCTGCGCAGCAGCTCGTACCCCTGGGCGGTGCTTGGTTGTTTGGGTTTGCCCGGCACCCGGCTGCCGAAGCTCATGGCGTGCGTGAGCTTGGTCTTGCCGCCCTTGTAGCCAGCCTTCGGAAACGCCGGGATGTCCACCAGCAGGTCGCGGGGGAGCGAGAAGAGGTACGCCTGACCCAGACCCTTGGGTACGTGCAGCACCAGCACGGCGTCCCCGTGCGGCTCCCAACCGGGCACGCTGACCCGGGTGTCCACCCCGACCAGCAGCAGGTTGAGCGGGCCGGTGATGCCCGCGCCCGGCGGTGGGCCGCTCGGACTGGGGGTGGGCGTGCCGAGTGGCGACGGGGTCGGCGAGCCGGCCACCGGAGCGTCGGGTTTGCTGTCGCCGGTCAGTCGGGTGATCACCACCGCGCCGCCCGCGATCAACGCGACGGCGGCGAGAGCCGCCAGGCCCAGCAGCAACCACCGCCGGCGCGGTGCCATCGACCCGAGGATCATCTTGGATTCCTTCCACCCGTCGGGGGAACAACGCTCCGACAGGTACTCCGGGTTGCGGCCCAGGAGGTGTCGGGTCGGGTTGGCCGGTGCATGATCGCGCAAAACTGCCGCTGGCGCGACCGCTACTGGCGGGTAATGATGCCTCCATGCGGTACGACGTGGTCGTCATCGGGTCCGGCTTCGGCGGCAGTGTCACCGCGCTCCGACTGGCCGAGAAGGGCTACTCCGTCGCCGTGCTGGAAGCCGGCCGACGCTTCGCCGACGACGAGTTCCCGCAGACGTCGTGGCGGGCCCGCCGTTTCCTCTGGGCGCCGAGGCTGGGCTGCTACGGCATTCAGCGGCTCACCCTGCTCCGCCCGGCCGACCGACGGTCCGGCGGTGGGGTGCTGGTGCTGTCCGGCGCGGGGGTGGGTGGCGGTTCGCTGGTCTACGCGAACACCCTCTACGAGCCACTGCCGGCCTTCTACACCGACCCGCAGTGGCGGGACATCACCGACTGGCGTGCCGAGCTGGCCCGGCACTTCGACCAGGCGAAACGGATGCTCGGCGTCACCACGTACCCGCTGGACACCGCCGCGGACCGCGCCATGCGCGCGGTGGCCGAGCGGATGGGGGTGGGGCACACCTTCCACGCCACGCCTGTCGGTGTCCACATCGGCCGTCCCGGCCAGCGGGTCGCCGACCCGTACTTCGGTGGTGCCGGCCCGGACCGCACCGGCTGCCTGCACTGCGGCTCGTGCATGACCGGCTGCCGGCACGGGGCGAAGAACACGCTTGTCAAGAACTACCTCTGGCTGGCGGAACGGCTCGGGGTCACGGTGCACCCGCTGACCACGGTGACCGCCGTCCGGCCGGCCGTCGACGGCGGGTACGAGGTGCGCACCGAGCGCACCGGCGCCTGGCTGCGCAGGCGGCGGCAGGTGATCCACGCCGATCAGGTGGTCTTCGCCGCCGGTGCGCTCGGCACCCAGCGGCTGCTGCACCGGATGCGGGCCGACGACGTGCTGACCGGGCTCTCGCCGCGCCTCGGCGAGCTGACCCGGACCAACTCGGAGGCGATCCTGGCCGCCTCGGTGTCCCGCCACCGGGCCCGGTCCGAGCGCCTCGACTACACCGAGGGGGTGGCCATCACCAGCTCGTTCCACCCCGACCCGCAGACCCACGTCGAGCCGGTCCGCTACGGGCGGGGCTCCAACGCGATGGGGCTGCTCCAGTCGCTGCTCGTCGACGGCGGTCCGCACCGGGTGCGGCGCTGGCTGGGCAGCATGGTGCGGCAACCGCTGCTCATCGCCCGGATGCTGTCCGTGCGCGGCTGGTCGGAACGGACCGTGATCGCCCTGGTGATGCAGTCGGTGGACAACTCGCTGACCACCCGGTGGCGGCGCGGCGCGCTCGGCCGCAGGCTGGTCACCGCCCCGGGGCACGGAACGCCGAGCCCGACCTGGATCCCGGCCGGCAACACCGCCGCCCGACTGCTCGCCGACGAGATCGGCGGCACTCCCGGCGGCCCGCTCACCGAGCCGTTCGACATCCCGATGACCGCACACATCCTGGGCGGGGCGGTGATCGGGGCGACCCCGGCCGACGGGGTGATCGACCCCTGGCACCGGGTCTACGGGCACCCGGGGCTGCACGTGGTCGACGGCGCGGCGGTCTCGGCCAACCTCGGCGTGAACCCCTCGTTGACGATCACCGCCCAGGCGGAACGGGCGATGTCCTTCTGGCCCAACCGTGGCGACGAGGACCCCCGACCGCCCCTCGGCTCCCCGTACCGCCGGCTGGCGCCCGTACCCCCGCACCACCCGGCGGTGCCGACGGACGCCCCGGGGGCGCTCCGACCCTGAGGCTCGGGTCGCGCTGCGACAGTGCGGCTCGGGTCGCGCTGCGACAGTGCGGCTCGGGTCGCGCTGCGACCCGTCCTGCGTTGACGACGAGGGCCGTGATCATCGATGCTCGTGCCCGACGGTCACGGGGAGGCTGCATGGCGTTGCTGGATATCGCTGTCACGACAGTTGGCGGCGCGCTCTCGGCGACCGTCGGGGTCCTCGTCGGCGGGATGCTCACCCGGCGTGCGACGGACCAACACTGGCTCCGGGACCGGCAACTCGTCGCCTACCAGGACCTGCTGCGGGAGTACGCCACGTTCTCGATGATCCTGCGGCGCGCGCACCTGGGACGCACGGCCTGGGACTACGACTGGGGGGCGTGGAGCGCCGCACTGATGTCGGCCAGCCTCGTCGCCCCGAGCGCGGTCACCGCCGAGATCGACACGTTCGGCCAGGCGGTGCAGCGACTCCTGGACGTGACCACGTCGGTGGACACGACTACCGCACCACTGTCGCGGGACCAGTTCGAGCAGGCGATGGTGGCACCGGCCCGGGCGCAACTGGCCCTGGTCAATGCCATGCGCCGATCGGTCGGCCAGCGTCAGGGGCCGCTGTCGACGTGGTTGGGCGGAGCAGACGGCCGCCCGCCACACTGGCAGCCGGCTCAAACCGGACACAACGCGCCCTAGGGGATCGCCGCCTCGGTCACACCTGTCCTCCCGCCCCACCTGTCATCGCCGTACGTCGATGTCAAGGGGCCTCCCGGCCGGCCGCCGTGCCCGCAGCCGCCGCCGCGGCGCGCCGGAGGGGCCGGCCCGTGCCCGACGTGGGCGTGACTGTCGGTAGGCTTTGCGCACATGAGCCTGCCTCGCCCCGTCCTCGTGGTGGACTTCGGAGCCCAGTACGCCCAGCTCATCGCGCGCCGGGTCCGCGAGGCGAAGGTCTACTCCGAGATCGTGCCGCACTCGATGCCGATCGCCGAGATGCTGGCGAAGAACCCCGCCGCGATCATCCTCTCCGGTGGCCCGTCCAGCGTCTACGCGCCGGACGCGCCGCAGATCGACGCGGGCGTGTTCACCGCCGACGTGCCAGTCTTCGGCATCTGCTACGGCTTCCAGGCGATGGCCCAGGCGCTCGGCGGCACGGTCGCGCGGACCGGCAACCGGGAGTACGGTGGCACGCCGCTGCGCCCCCGCCTGCTCGACCCCGGTGTGCTGCTGCGCGACCTGCCGGCGGACCTGCCGGTCTGGATGAGCCACGGCGACGCCGTCACCGCGGCCCCGGAGGGCTTCACGGTGACCGCCGAGTCGGCGGGCGCTCCGGTGGCCGCCTTCGAGGACCTGGCCGGGCGTCGCGCCGGTGTGCAGTTCCACCCGGAGGTCGGCCACACCTCGCACGGCCAGGAGATGCTGACCCGCTTCCTGTACGACATCGCCGGCATCGAGCCGACCTGGACGCCCGAGAACATCATCGACGAGCAGGTGGCCCGAATCCGCGCCCAGGTCGGCGACAAGGAGGTCATCTGCGGCCTGTCCGGCGGGGTGGACTCCGCGGTCGCCGCCGCGCTCGTGCACAAGGCCGTCGGCGACCAGCTCACCTGCGTCTTCGTCGACCACGGCCTGCTGCGAGCCGGCGAGGCCGAGCAGGTGGAGAAGGACTACGTCGCCGCCACCGGCATCAAGCTGAAGGTGGTCGACGCGGCCGACCGGTTCCTCGGCGCGCTGGCCGGGGTGACCGACCCGGAGCAGAAGCGCAAGATCATCGGTCGGGAGTTCATCCGGGTCTTCGAGGCCGCGGCCCGCGAGATCGCCTCGCATGGCGACGTGGAGTTCCTGGTCCAGGGCACGCTCTACCCCGACGTCGTCGAGTCCGGCGGCGGCACCGGCACCGCCAACATCAAGAGCCACCACAACGTCGGCGGCCTGCCGGAAGATCTGAAGTTCGCGCTCGTCGAGCCGCTGCGCACCCTGTTCAAGGACGAGGTCCGCGCGCTCGGCCTGGAGTTGGGCCTGCCCGAGGCGATGGTCTGGCGGCACCCGTTCCCGGGCCCCGGCCTGGCCATCCGGATCATCGGCGCAGTCGACCAGCAGCGCCTCGACCTGCTGCGCGAGGCCGACCTGATCGCCCGCGAGGAGCTGACCGCCGCCGGCCTGGACCGGGGCGTCTGGCAGTTCCCGGTGGTGCTGCTCGCCGACGTACGCAGCGTCGGCGTGCAGGGAGACGGGCGCAGCTACGGGCACCCCGTGGTGCTGCGCCCCGTCTCCAGCGAGGACGCCATGACCGCCGACTGGTCACGACTGCCCTATGAGGTGGTGGCCCGGATCTCCACCCGGATCACCAACGAGGTGGCCGAGGTCAACCGGGTGGTGCTGGACGTGACGAGCAAGCCACCGGGCACCATCGAGTGGGAGTGACCGCCGCTCACGCGGCCGGCGGTGGGCTGCTGTCGTGCGGGTTGTGCGGCGGGCTCGGCGGCGCGGGGAACGGGGTCGTCGGCGGGTAGGGCGGCGTCGGGGCGTACCCCGGCATCGGCCCGCCCGGCGCGGGCCCGGCGGTCGGCGGCGGACCCGCCTGCGGCGCGGCGCCCGCCGAGTGCGGCCAGGCCGGCGCGCCGGTGGGCTCCTCGGGCATCAGGAACCACATGATCGGGTACGCGAGCAGCGCGAGCCCGCCGGTGAGCAGGCCGGTGACCGCGAAGGCCACCCGGACCAGAGTGGGGTCGACGGCGAAGTAGCGGCCGACGCCGCTCGCGACCCCGGCCACCATGCGGTCGGTGGTGGGTCGACGGAGCTGCTTGTACGGGGCGCGGGGAGCGGTGGCGGATGTCATGACTCCACGGTCCGCGCCGGTGCCCGCCCCGCCCTCGGTGACCGCCCGGATCCTTACCCTGACCAATCCCTGATCGGGACCAGACAGTCAGGAATCCGACTCTTTTCCGTCCCGGTAACCCGGCCCGGGGAGAATTTGCTTTCGTGACCACCTTGCTGGAGCCGCTCCGCAGGATCGCGGCATACGCAGTCTGTGCTGATTCGACAGGCCGAGTCCTGCTGGTTCGCGCCTCCGAGCGCTCCGGCACCCCCGGCACGTGGTCCCTGCCCGGCGGGGCGGTCGACCACGGCGAGGACCCCAACCACACGGTGGTCCGCGAAACCGCCGCCGAGACCGGCCTCTCGGTCGCCGTCTCGGGCCTGGCCGACGTCCTCGCCGACATGCGGGCGCTGCCGGAGCGCGGCATCACCATCCACACTGACCGGCTGATCTACCGGGTGGCGGTCCGCGGCGGCACGCTCGCCGACCGGGTCGGCGAGCGCCCCACCGACCTGGCCCGCTGGTACACCCTCGACGAGGCGCGCGAGCTGCCGCTGCGCTCGTTCACCGCACGTGCCCTCGGGCTGCCCGCGTCCTCCGCCGACGTGGTCCCCGACGAGGCACCCGAATTCCCCTCCTTCTACGCGGTGCCCGGCCCCGACGGGCTGCACCGGGCGCAGCGCTTCGCCGCGTACGCGGTGTGCACCGACCCGGCCGGCCGAGTGCTGCTCACCAGGGTTTCCGACGGCTACCCGGGCGCCGGCTGCTGGCACCTTCCCGGCGGCGGCACCGACTACGGCGAGCAGCCCGGCGCGGCGCTCATCCGCGAGTTGGTCGAGGAGACCGGGCAGACCGGCCGCCTGGTCGAGCTGCTCGGCGTGGCCAGCCACCGGGACGCCGCGTCGCTCGGCCCCGAGGGCTACCCGATCGACTGGCACGGGGTGCGTGCCTTCTACCGGGTCGTGGTCGACCAGCCCAACCCGCTGACCGTGGCCGACGTCGGCGGCTCCACCTGCGAAGCCCGCTGGTTCGCCCGCGAGGAGCTCGGCGCTCTCCCCACCCACCACCTCACCGAGGTAACCGCCGAAGCGGTCCAGGCCGCGCAGCTCACCTGACCCGTTCCGCCGCGGAGCGGGTCGCACGGCCGGTGGTCGGTGGCGGTGCGTGCTGGCGGGAAGTCTCGGCGCTGGTGCTCGCTGCGGGCAGCGCATCGGGCCGGGTGCCGGGGGTCGGGGTGTCAGGGTGCCGGGCGTCGGGGCGTCGGGTGATGGGCATCGGGGTCGGGTGGTCCGGCGGCTCTCCGGACCTCCGGGGGGCGCGAATCGCCGAGAAGTCCCAAACAGCCGGTACGGGCCGGATGATCGACTCCGTTTTTGCTGAATTCGGGGTGTCCCAGCGCGCCAGGATGCCCCCGACATTCATGAACCCGAGTCGATCACCGCGAGACCAGTCTCCCGCGCCACGGCAGCCTGAGCACAGAGCAGCCCTATCGGCCAAACCGGACGTCCGTTGCGCGGATCTCCGCGCTCCCAGCGTCGATCATGAAGTTATTGTCAGGACACGCCGAGCTGAACGGCAATAACCTCATGATCGACGGGCGGCTGGGCGGCTGGGCGGCTGGGCGGGCGGGGTGGGGGAGCGGAGTTGGTGGGGATGGACCTTCTGCGGCGGGTTGGCGTTTATGGCATTTTGTGGGATTCGGGCCGGGTCCTGCTGGTTCGGGACGGGGTCGAGGGTGAGTTCCCGGGGATGTGGCGGCTGCCCGGTGGTGCTGTGGCGCACGCCGAGCACCCGGAGCATGCCGTGGCCCGTGAGTTCGCCGAGCAGGCCGGGTTGACCGTGGCGGTCGGCCGGCTCCGGGCGGTGGTCGCTGACGTGGTCACCTACCCGGAGGAGGCCGTCGCGCTGCACACCGACCGGCTGCTGTTCGAGCTTGCCGCGCACGACGGCGCACCGCACGACGCCGTTCGGCGTGACGGCGCACCGGGCGACCGCGCACCGCACGGCGGCGTTCCGGGCGACGGTGCACCGCGCGACGGTGCCGGGGGTGGCGTGGTCGAGGAGGTGCGCTGGCGCACTCTGGAGGAGGCGGCCCGAGTGCCGCTGACGCCGTTCACCGCCGGGGTGCTCGGCCTGCCGGTCACCCCGCTGCCGCCCCGGGTGCGTCGGTCGGCTGGGTTGTTTCCGCCGGCGCATCCCGACCGCAGGCTGCGGTTCGGGGCGTACGGGCTGGTCACCGATCCGGCCGGGCGGATCCTGCTGACCGAGATCGCGGCCGGTTATCCCGGGGCTGGCCTGTGGCACCTGCCCGGCGGTGGGACCGATCATGGCGAGCAGCCGGCCACCGGTCTGCTGCGGGAGTTGGTCGAGGAGGGTGGTCAGCGGGGCCGGGTGGGGGAGATCCTCGGGGTGGACAACCTGCACAATCCTGCCGCGCTGGGCCCGGAGGGTCGTCCTCTGGACTGGCATGGCGTACGGGTGATCTATCGGGTGCTGGTGGACGTACCCACTGATGCGGTGGTCACCGAGTCTGCCGGAGGTTCGACGGCTCGGGCCGGATGGTTCACCCGGGAGCAGGCTCTCGACCTGCCGTTGAGCGATATCGCTGCCTCGGCAATCGGACAGGGTGGCCGATAGCACTCCGCTCGATGAGCCGAGTTGGTGACCCTCCGGTACAGTCAAAGGCGGGAATGATGGAGGAAACGGGCGATGAAGCCCGGGATGGGAATAAGCGAGCGGTTCGCGCGGTTTAGACCAGTTGTAAGCACCGCCGGCAGCTATCGCCAAGCCATGTCCCCCTATGCGATGGTGTACTCCGCGCAAAACGGCTGCCGGGCCACGCACGGTCCGGCACGAGACAGCCGGACACCCGCCCCGCGGCGGCCAGCCGATCCGGTGATGGAGGAAACGTGCCGAGAGCCCCATGGCGCCGGCGTCGTACTACTGACAGTCCGCGCCCCGCAGGGCGTCGCTGGGCGGGCCCGTTGCGCCGCAGCAGCACATTCGCCCGCCAGGTGCTGTTGGTCCGCGTCGGTCGCCGTGACGGCGACCTGCACGCGACCAACATGACCCCGACCGAGCATCGGTACGCCGACCGGCAGCGTCGCCGCTACGGCCTGGACCGGCTGAGCCGTCCGGCTCTGGGTGTCGGTCGAGCCGAGATCGAGGCGATCATGCCGGTCAGCCCGGCGATGCCGCCCATGACGCCCGTAGACGAGGCTTCGTCGCGGTCGATCCCGCTGCTTCCCGGCGAGCGCACCATCGCCCGCCGGGTGAAGTTCGGTCTGGTCAACGCCTGCACGCTGGCCAGTCTGATGCTGGGCATGCTGGCCATCTTCCTGGCCATGCAGGGCGAGGTTCGTCTCGCCGCGCTCTGCCTGATCGCCTGCGTCGGCTTCGATGGTCTGGACGGCGCGCTGGCCCGTCGACTGGGCGTGGCCAGCCCGTTCGGCGCGCAGATGGACTCCCTTGCCGACATGTGCTCGTTCGGCCTTGCCGCACCGGTGGTGGTCTACGCCTCGCTCGCCGGCTCCGTCTCCACGGCCGCGGCGGCGGTGGCGTGCGCCCTGGTCGCGGCGTGTGCCGCGATTCGACTGGCCCGCTTCAACGTCTCGCCGAAGGACGGCCGTTTCTTCTGCGGCGTACCCACCACGATGGCGGCTGCGGTGCTCGCCGTGACGGTGGCGATCGGCCTGCCGGTGCCCGGTGCCGTGCTGGTCGCCGGGGTCGCGCTGCTCGCCTTCGCAATGGTTTCCAGCTTCCCGTACGCCAAGCTCGCCCGCCTGGTGAAGCTGCCGCCGTGGCTGTGGCTGGCCCCGGTGATCGGCGCGCTTATCGACATCCGGCTCACGTTCGCGCTGATCGTGGTGGGTTACCTGGTCAGCGGGCCGGTGCTCTGGCTGCGACAGCGTCGTACCGCCTGATTCGGCATAGCGAACGGGGCGCCGCGGACAGCGGCGCCCCGTTCTTCGGTTGTGGGTCAGCGCCAGCGGGCGATCACCGTGGACCCGCCCACCACCTTGTCGCCCGGCCCGACCAGCGGGTCCGCAGCGTCGGCCGGGAGGTAGACGTCGGTCCGCGAGCCGAAACGGATCAGCCCGAAGCGCTCGCCCTTGGCCAGCAGTGCGCCGATCGGCGCGCGCTGCACGATCCGGCGGGCGATCAGCCCGGTGCGCTGCGCGACCACCACCGTCCCGCGGGCGGTGTCCAGCACCGTGTACGCCGCGACGTTGTGCTCGGCGTCCGGTTTCATGGCGTTGACGAAGCCGCCATCGGCGACGAAGTAGTCCACCACCTTGCCCGCGACCGGGGAGCGGTTGACGTGCACGTCCAGCACGGACAGGAAAACGGCGACCCGCAGCCACTCGCCGTCACCGAAACGCTCGTCGTGCAGCCGCTGCACCGACAGGACCTTGCCGTCCGCGCTGGCGACCACGGCGGTCGGGTCTTCCGGTACGTCGCGTTCCGGGTCCCGGAAGAACGCGGCGACCGGCCCGGCGGCCAGCGCCGGCAGCAGCCAGAGCTTGGACGACGGACGCGCCACCCGGGCCAGCGCGGCGAGGCCCAGCGTGATGCCGGCAGCGGCCACGCCGTTGGAGTCGATGTGCATGCCGCGGGTCAGCGGCACACTCGACGGCCGGTACGCGGGGGCCAACCTGTCGGCCGTGGCGGGACTGGCCGGGGTGAATCGCAGTCGGTAGACCCGGACCGGTGGTGAGTTGCGCAGCACCAGGTCGGCGCCGACACCGTAGAGGGCGTCCTGCCGGGCCAGCTCCGTGGCGGCGCCGCTGGTCCGGCCGGGCGTGGCGGTGGTCGCCACGCTCAGCACCGCACCGTCGGACAGGTATTTGGCCAGGCCCTCGATGCCGCTGCGGGTCTCCTCGGCGGTGCCGCCGAAGACCTCGCCGGCGATGACGACCTCGGCGGCTTCGGCCTCGGCCAGGGAGTCGACGACGCCCACCCGGTCGGCGACCCAGCGGCCCTGGGCGTTGACGTGCTCGCGGAGCGCGGCAGCGCCGAGCGACTCGGCGGGCACCACGGTGAGCCGGTCACCGGGGAGCAGCGCCTCGATCGCCGCGGCCAGCACCGCGGACTCCGGGCCCACCCCGACCAGCAGGGCGGCCTTGGGGTCGTTGATCCGGGCCAGTTCGGCGACGAGGGTACGGGCGGCTCGCTCGCCGATGCGGACCGGACCGGACCGGCCGGTCGTGCGCACGGCGGGGGACTGGGTCATGTCGGGCGGGCTCCTGACGGGGGTAGAGACGGGAATCGCGGCGGGACCGCCATGGCGGGGACGGGCCGGCCGGCGGAGGCGAGATCTCCACCGGCCAGCATATGCGCCCGTCCGCGGCAGCGGCACCGCCGCGGTGCTGGAGTAGCCGAGGCCGGCCGGCGCCCGAGGGTCAGACCTCTCCGCGTCGACCCTCCCGCTCGTCACCCGGCTGGTCGCCGACCGCGCTGGCTGTCGGCTGGTCGCCGACCGCGCTGGCTGTCGGCTGGTCGCCGACCGCGCTGGCTGTCGGCTGGTCGCCGACCGCGCTGGCTGTCGGCTGGTCGCCGACA